>JAKACW010000036.1 GCA_021821045.1 Pseudomonadota bacterium | reverse complement strand
AACGAACATCACTGTGGGAGCGGATCCTTCCGCGATTCTTCGCCGGAATCGCCGCCCGCGCCAACTCAAATCGCGGTAGGAAACCGCTCCCACGGTGAGAGCTATCGCTGTGGGAGCGGATCATTCCGCGATCGAGTCAAGCCGCAGCGATGACGCCATCGAAGAATCGCGATAAGAAATCGCTCCCACGGGTAAGTGCCGTATGAGCAGTCCGTCCGAACTCATCGAAAGATTCCTCCAAACACTGTGGCTCGAGCGCGGGATCAGCGACAACACGCGGGATGCCTATCGGCGCGACTTGAGCGCGTTTGCCTCTTGGTTGTCCGCGAACACCGGCAAGACTCTCTGGGCCGCGACGAACGCAGACGTTTTGACTTATATCGCCGTCCGCGCCAACAGCGGCGCCAAACCGCGCACCACGGCGCGCCTGCTTTCGACGCTGCGCCGGCTGTATCAGTACGGCGCGCGCGAGAACCTGATCGCCGAAGATCCCACCGCATTGATCGAAGCGCCGCGTATCGGTCGCGCTCTTCCGCAGACCATGACCGGCGACGAAGTCGAAGCGTTGTTGGACGCGCCCAACGTTGACACGCCGTTGGGTCTGCGCGATCGCGCCATGCTGGAGTTGCTCTATGCCTGCGGCTTGCGTGTGTCGGAACTAGTCAATCTGCGCGTCGATCAAGTCAACTTGCGTCAGGGCGCGGTGCGTGTTGTCGGCAAAGGCGACAAGGAGCGCTTGGTTCCCATCGGTGAAACCGGTATCGAGTGGCTGGAGCGTTATCTAAAGCAGAGTCGCGGCATTTTGCTGGGGCAGGCGCTGTCGCCGGCGTTGTTCGTCACGCAACGCGGCGGCGCCATGACTCGGCAGATGTTCTGGGTGCTGATCAAGCGCTATGCGCTCACCGCGGGTATTCGGAAAAAACTCTCGCCGCACACCCTGCGTCACGCCTTCGCCACACACCTGGTCAACCACGGCGCGGATCTGCGGGTGGTGCAGTTGCTGCTCGGGCACAGCAGCCTTTCCACCACTCAGATCTATACCCACGTGGCGCGAGAACGCTTGAAGAAGCTGCATCAAACCCATCATCCCAGGGGTTAATCCAACTTAACGGCGCCAATCGGCGTGGGAGCGGTTTCCTACCGCGATTCAGCTGTACAGTCACAATTGCACGCCTGCCGGTGAACCTCCCGGTAAGTATCCGGGTCGAACCAAGCGGCGTTTGCGAAAGGCTGCAAATGTCATCAATTCCCGTTAACATGGCCTATCCGTAAGGATTTGGCCGGAATACAGCGTACATGCGGCGGGTCGATAGAATCTTCGGTTCGGCCGACAGACATGGCCCAGGCGCTTAAAAGGAGAAACACGTGAAGTTCGAGAAACATCTGAAAAATGCAGTGTCCGCGGCGGTGCTGATCGCCGGACTTGGTTTGGCGAGCGGAGCGACTGCAGAAGAATCGGCCGGCGCGGCAGACGCGAAGGCGACCCTCTCGAACTACGCCGAAGTGGAAAACACCGTGCGCATGTTGGCGCCCGGCGCGAAGATCGAAAGCATCAAGCCGGTGGATCTCACGCAGCTTTACGAGGTCTCGTTCGGCGCCGAAGTGGCCTACGTCACCAAAGACGGTCGCTATATGTTTCTGGGTGATTTGGTGGATATCACAGCCAAGGAAAACCTGACCGAGAACCAACGGGCCGTCGCGCGCAAAAAACTCGTTGCCAACATGGACCCGGCCAGTCTCATCGTATTCGGTGCGAAACAACCCAAACACACCTTGACCGTTTTCACCGACATCGATTGCGGCTACTGCCGGAAGATGCACTCGGAAATGGCCGACTACGAGAAAGAAGGCATCCAGATCCGTTACGCCGCATTTCCCCGCGCAGGCATTCCCTCGGAGTCCTATGACAAAGCAGTCGCCGCCTGGTGCGCCAAGGACCGTCAAGCCGCACTGACCGACGCCAAAGCCGGCAAGAAGCTCACCAAAGCGGCGGACGATTGCGTAAATCCCGTCAAAGAGCACTACAACATTACGCGGCAGCTCCGTCTCGACGGCACGCCGACGCTGGTTCTCGAAGACGGCACCGTCATTCCCGGCTACGTCCCCGCGGCGCGATTGCGGGCGATGTTGGAGCAGCAGGGGGGCTAACCGGGCGGGTCGCGCCGTATACTCAGATCCTATGTTCGGTCGACCTGTGATTTCTGCGCGCGCGGTTGGTGCGCAGTTCAAAGGTGGCGCATCACGTCCATGTTTTCGTGAAGAACGCCGGTGATCTCGATGTGGTCATGTCGGATGACATAAAAGATCACATGCCGGCCTTCCGGATAGCACATATAACCTTCTTTGACGTCATCTCGGCGTTTTCCAAGGGTGGGATTTTTCCCGAGCCATTTGAACCTGCCGGCGAGTTGGCGTAAGTAGGTATTTCGCTGATCGATGCCCCATTCACGTTCGGTGTAGCGGGCGATCGATTTGAGGTCTTCGAGAGCGCTTTGCCGCAACTGGTAGCCGGGCATCGGCTAGGTTTTTTCTGCGTCGAGTTCGACGATCAGATCTTCGACATTAAAGTCATCGACAAGCGGGCTGAGTTCGGCTTGTTCGAGTTTCGCCCGTAGCAGCGCAAATTTTTGCTCTTCGTTTTCGAGCAAACGCAAACCAGCTCGAACAGCTTCGCTTACTGACGCGAATCTGCCCTCGGAGATTTTCGCTTCGATAAAGGCGTCAAAATGCTCACCCAAAGTAATGCTGGTGTTTCTCGGCATTGTGGTTGTCCTCGTGCAGGGTGGTCCGAAAGTCTATCGGCGGTGAAGGCTACCTGTATTAAATATTAATATAGGCTTAGCGCCTAGTCATGGAGTGTCCGGCAGGATTCGTGGAGGTGAGCTGACCAACACACGGATCTGCTCGTTTGTTCTCGCGGGCACGCTCAACCAGTTAATCTTCGTCTTGACGGCGCTCTTCATTCCCAGTTACGCTTTACCAAACCGGTATCGATATGGTATTCGTATGACAACCGTCACCGTTTCTGAGAAATATCAAGTAGTTATACCAAAAGAAGTGCGCGAATCCTTGGGCATAACCCCCGGTCAGAAGATCGAGGTGCTCGTCTTCGAGGGGCGGGCGGAGTTCATACCGGTGAGGGACGTTCGGGGCATGCGCGGTTTTGTTAAGGGAATTGATACCAGTGTCCCGCGTGATCCTGATCGCGTATGAACGTGGTCGATTCCTCGGGCTGGCTGGAGTATTTCGCCGACGGACCCAATGCGGACTTCTTTGCGCCAGCGATCATTGCAACGGGTGATTTGATTGTTCCAACCGTTAGCATTTTCGAAGTCTTTAAGCGAATTCTGCAGCAGCGCTCCCAAGATGCCGCGCTCCAGGCGGTGGCGGTGATGAAGCAAGGCAGTGTCGTTGCGCTGGATGATACCTTGGCCATGGAGGCGGCAAAGCTAAGCATCGAGTATAAGCTTCCGCTGGCGGACTCGATCATGTTGGCTAGCGCGCTGGCCATGGATGCCACGCTGTGGACGCAAGACGGGGATTTTGCGGGCATATCCGGCGTGCGTTATGTCGCTAAACGTTGAGCGAATACTCCCCTCCATCCTGTTCGGTGTTGTTGACTTGCTGTTTAGTGCCCCGGTGTTCGGCGACAATTATCTTGGCCGGTTACGTGAAGGCCGGCAATCTCTATGTTTTTCCAACGCAGAACAAGGACACGTGGGCGCAGTTCGGCTGCGGACAATCAGGAAGGTGTTTGGCCGAGATTGGCGACCGGAAAGGCTACTCAATCTCTTCTGCTTTTCCAATTGCTTCATTTCCCTAATTCGGACCTGAACCTGCGTCAGTCGGTGTAGCGCTTCCCGAAAAAATACGCATGGATTCAATTATTTGAAGTGAGTCACTCCCTTCTGTCCGTGCGGACTAGTGGAAACCCGTCCCCGGCCGTAGAATATATCGACATATATATCGTTTGGAGGCGCGCCCATGGCTACCGTATTACTTCGCAAAGTGGGAACCAGTTTTGTAACCACGATCCCCTTGGAGATCGTGGAGGAGCTGCACCTTCAGGAAGGGCAGAAGTTTGAGATTCGCAAGGAGAATGGGCAACTGATTCTGGTGCCGCTCAGCGCCGAACTCGAAGCGGTTGCCGAGGCCCATGACAAGGTCCTGCAGCGATACCGTTCGGCATTCAAAAAGCTTGCTGACGCCTAGGCGGGTTCGCCGGTGTCCAGATTCATTTCCGTAACCGCCGTGCTTGCGATCCATCACACCCAAGTGAACGTGTTCGGCGGCATGCACGGCTTGAGAGATCGCGGCTTACTCGAATCCGCCATGGGTCAGGCGGAGCACACATTCGCCTACACCAACGACATCATGCAAGCGGCCGCGCAATATTGCGTGTCAATCGCGAAAAATCATCCGTTTATCGATGGCAACAAACGCACTGCGGCTGCGACGATGCTGACGTTCTTGGTGCTCAACGGTTACGATCCGACATTGACGAACGCCCAATTGTTTGACTGGACGCTCAAAGTTGCACTGGACGAGATTTCGCGCGAGGAACTCGGCGAACTGCTGCGAGCGCATGTCGTTTCACTGTAGGCGTTTATAATGCGGAAGTTCAATTCCTGCCCCGGTAGCTCAGTTGGATAGAGCATCCCCCTCCTAATGGGAGCAGACGGCCGGCCAGGTTTGAGCTCCCAATTAAATCAGCCCGATACGTCCCGAAAGATTCCGAATTTTCCCGAATCGTCCCGGCTGTGCCCGAACGCATTACGATTTTTTTACGACTGGGATGAGTTGCTGAGGCGTCCAAAAAATATCGCCCTAATATGGTCCGATCAGCTTGGACTCTGCTTCCGGATTCAGCTGGAAATGGTGGGATTACCCGTGGGACTCAGGCTTTCGAGCGCGGCGCGCAGTTGGGCCACTAGAACCACATCGCGCTTGGTTTCGCGGCCCAACGTGCCGTTGGAACTGAAGAGTTCGTCCGTCGCCGATATGGTGTCCCACCAACCCAGGACATCAAAGACTATGAGGGCGGGTTGCTCTACGAGGTGATCTTCGTCGTAGGGCGCCGGACTCATGCGCGTCGTCGCCGTCTATCAGCCGGCAAGGCATGGGCTCTGTTTTCGGCGAGCAAAATATAGTAAGCGCATATGGAATTCCTGTTTTCTATCAAACAGAAGCCACTCCAAACCGGTATTTCGTTCGATAGCCATGTTGTTATTATCTCGATAGTTTTGGAGTCTCTATCAAGCAAGCTATCAAACAAGTGCGCCGAATAAGCCGCCATTTGTGCGATAGCCTCACACCACCCAGTACCGGCGCCAGCGCCGGTCTCCCTCGGATCGAACCTGCCCGCCTGCGATCAGCCGATCAAGGGCTCGTTTCACCTGCGAACGCGGCACCTCCGCACCCACTCGCTCCTGAATGGCGCCGATGGCCGATCCCGGATAACGCGTCAAATCCTCAATTAACAGCGCATCGAGCCTATGCGGGGAAATTCGTCGCAACGTCGTCTTCGCCGGAAATCCCATGCCCTTCAGCACCTGCGGCTCGATGAAATAGCGCATTGCGCGCGTACGACCGCTGCCACCACCGACTAACCCGACGTCCTGCAAACGTCCGAGCCATGGTCGCAGCGCATCGACATCTTGTAACTCCAACATGCCCGCTAATTCGCGTGCCGTTAGTGCATCGTGCTGCGCCAACATCCCCAAGCAAATCCGCTCGCGCTGCGTCAGTTGAAAACTAGCGTCGGCTTTCGCGATAAGATCCACCACTTGCGGGTTGATAATCCGGCGTCTGATCACGACCTCCACACGATCGGGGCCTTCGCGCAACTCCGGCGCCGGACGACCCTGACTCAACAGCACTTCGTACATTCGGTCAAAGCCGCTTACGCCGTTGGCGCCGTTGGGTCGCACCGCTGCAACTGATTGACCTTCAAAGAAAAGCAAGTCAAGAAGCCGCCGTTTAGTGGTCTTGGACTCGATTTTTCGGCTCGAAAATCTGACGCAAGCGCTGTAATCCCCAGATTGGACGGCGGTCCGCCCCCGGTTACCACGGATCAAGCACTTCCCTTTCAATCAGAACGGGCAGTGCTGTAGTCGTGCACACGGAGATCACGTTCATCAAATGACAATCACGTTGGTATAAACGCGGTAGTCGATTCCATAGGGAAACCGCTCGAGCAATGCTCGGCGTGTGTTTCTGTGCAATTCGCGATAGGTTTCGGGAAACTCAGAGATGTATTTTAGAGTGTGATCAACCGTAATGAGGATGCGTGTGCACCTGAGATGTCGGCCGCTGCGGCAGGCCGAACAACAATTTCCTTCACGGGTTTTGATTTCGAATTCGGTTCTGAACTTCTTCCCACGGAATTTCGACCGGACCGGTGCGTTCCAAGTCGTCAAGACGGCGATCTAGCTCAGCGCGTTGCGCATCCGTAAGCGGAACATTCTCCGGGTGCTTGCTCAGACTTTCCCAGAGCTTCTCAATCAGTTCCAACTGTTCCGCCGGCTCAAGCTCTTCAACGTCGACGCTCATAGATGAAATCCTCGAAATCCCGTTGTTCGCCCACATTTTGCCACAGGTGGTCGCAGTCCGTCGTTGCCGCGGATGAAGTGCCGGGACGGCCGATAGGACAAGCCGGAGATGGTACAATTGCCGACCTACAACGCCCCGGTAGCTCAGTTGGATAGAGCATCCCTCTCCTAATGGGACCAGACGGCCGGCCAGGTTTGAGCGCCCAGTTTAATCAGCCCGATACGTCCCGAAAGATCCCGAATCATCCCGAATCGTCCCGGCTGTGTCCGAACGCATTACGATTTTTTACGGCTGGAATGACCTGTTTCCAATGGGTCATCCACGGGGAAAAGCGCGCGTGGCGAGGTGATGGGATTTGCCAATTGCCTCCGGTCGGATCGTCGGCACGTGTCAACGCCGGGCGAAAACTGCACATTCATGGCGGCTGCTCGATCTGAATTATCTTCCACGAGACGTCACGCTGCCGCATCAATTCGTGCGAGAGCTGGGTATCATCTTACTGAACAGCAATCGGCACTCACGCAAACGCTCGATGAGCTGGGCAGCTCGCAGGCTGAACTCAAATCCAACGCCGAACGCATCGAATGGCCGGAATACGCCAAAAATCGTTCGAGTCCTCGAAAAAGGTGACAATGTTCACCGGGGGAACAGGGACTATAAACCAACGCCGTTCAGATTCGACAACTACGGTCGGTTGCCAAGGCGGCGTCACTGACTCGGAACTCGGTCCACGTCTCGCTCGTGGGTCGTTTTGTGAAGCCAAGTTGTGCCGACAATCAGGTAAATCGGAAATCGGTTTTCCGTGGCGCGACTCGCAAACAAGCGCCATCGGGCCTGCCTAAAGTGACGCACATCGAGTCTCAGCGTGATTCTATGCTGGCCGTCGGCGGCGGGTCGTCTATCGCACTCCGAGTAAGACCAGCGCGAGGATCGAGGCGAACTTGGCGCTTGCGTTGATGGAAAGTGAGCCGGTTGCGTCGGAATTCTTTACGCGCCCCCTGTCATCGATAGTTTTGAGCGCTCGTGGCTAGGTCAATTGCCGACTATCTGGTGATTCCCAAACAAGGAGTTGCCCTAGCTCATTGGGCTATGCGCGCAAGATGGTACGCAAATTGCTGAATACGACAAAGCTTTGGCTATTTGGCATAACATTTAGTGGTTGGGAGCAGATTAAACGTGTTTAAGCGTGTTTTTCCTGCAGTCGTGCTCACATTCCTCCTGGGTTGCGGCGGAGGCGGTGGAGGTGGCACGACAAGCGCGGTGCAATCCCCCCGCCTGATCGAGTCGCGGTCAGCGATATTTCCTATCGTCTACAACGGAAGCGAAGAACAAGCTGAGCTTTCCTTTGAGAGTGCGGGACCCTTTTTCCGATATATCGTCGCCAATGAAGCGACGGCCGCTGTGGTTCCTTCGACGGTTCACACCCGATCGCTTCGCATCCAAACCGGAACCGAAGGCGGCCCAATCATCAAAAGATTCACGCGCGTGGCTTCCAAAGGGACGGAAAACCTTCGGGCCAAACAGACTACTTATCGATCAGTGGCATTGAACGATGCCGAGCAATGTCAGTTTGGCGGGCAAGTCCTGACTAAGGGAACGCTGAGTGACGATGGGACAACGGGAGAGTTCGTTGTCAGCTTCCTCGACTGTTTCGAGGGTGACGAGAAGACCACCGGTGATATGGCTGTCTCGTTTTTCGCCGGTGCATCTGAGCTGCGCATGGACTTCTCAATCGAACAGATGGTCATTCTCGGCACGTCAACGCAGGTTTCCCTTCAAGGCACCGCAACCGTGCTCGAAGCCGATGGTTGCCTCAGCCGGTTGACCGAGAGCTCTTTGAGCCGAGATGACGTGACCGGTCGCGTAGTTCGCACCGAAGGCTTTACCCAAGAGGACTCTACGTGCAGCGGCTCGTACCCCTCGCTGGCGACGATGTACACCGGGCGGGTGTTCCATTCCGACTGGGGATACGTCGACATCAACACGCCACAACAATTGAAATTGAATTTTTCGCGTGGCTTGGGCGTGTTCCCGATCACGGATGGAATTCTGTCTCTTGCCGGCGCTGGCGGTGCCGCGATGTCGCTGATTGTTGACGATGGTGTAGATGGTTTGACACGCCGGAATCCAGCGCTGTACGCCAGAATTGATCTCGATGCTGGGGGCGACGGAAATGTGGAACAGGTAGGGCGATTCGACCTACCGGCGGTACAACGTGGTGCCATATTCGATATGGCCGACGACGACCGCGATGGCATGATCAACGAATGGGAGCGGGTATATGGTTTTGACTACTCCGATCCGAATGACGCGGAAATGGACGCCGACGGCGATGGTTTCAGCAACGGTGCGGAAGCCGAATTTCGCTCGGATCCGCGCAATGCGACCAAAATCCCTGTTGCTGTTGAGTTAGCCGTAAATGCGACTGAGCTTTCTTCTGTGATGCCGGTTCCCGCAGGTGAAGAAACCACAATTGATTTTGGATACACCGGGAGTTCCAATTATGGATCAGAGCCTGAGTGGAATCTGAGATTCTCAGTCCGTAAGAGTGCAAATGTTACTTGGTCGGCCCTGACGCTTGAATTGGGCGATTGCGCCGCAAGTGAGACAGACCCAGACCAACTCGTATGCTCTGGCGAAGCAGACTGGGTGAGCATCGTCGTGCCACGAGCCGCGGGAGAGGAATATTGGCTGACGGTACAAGCAACGAGTGAGATGTTCGAGTCCAATTTAACTAACAACACAAGCACCGTTCGCAATACGACCGGAATCCGGTCGGTGGACACGTATGTGACATCCGGCGCGAATGCAGCGGTGGTGAGTGCCGTCGCGGCTGGGAGAATAAAGGTCGGTAACAATGATTACGGAATGAAGTCGCTCGAAACGGTGCTAAATTTGGAGTTGCCTGATGGCGTGGAGTTCATCGGTCTCGAAACTGCCAGCCGGAGTTCGCCCCCGTCCGCCCCGATTGCATGTAGCGAAGCCCAGAAAATCACGTGTTCACTCGGGGCGATCGATTTTATAGGCGTGACCTACATAGTCAGCTTACGGGCAACCGAAGTGGGTATGCATCAGATTGGTGTTGGGGTGGGGGCGCTTGGAATGGACCCCGACACGAGCAACAATGAGGCGATTCTGACCTTCCCGGTGGGCGTGGACTCGGGAGTTGTCCAGGCGCAAGTCGACGCCGCGGCGGACAACGCTGAAGTAGTCATTCCGGGTGGGCTATATGTTGGGGAGGTTAACTTAGCAGGAAAGCCCATTACCTTGCGAGGCGCTTCGCTGGAAACCAAAGTGTCAGGGCAAGTGAAAATGTCGTCGGGCAGCAAGGTCGCAGGCATCACCTTTCTTGCAGGAAGCAATGGAGGAGTAACGGTTGTCTCGGGGAGTCAAGTTGAAGGGAACCACTTCGAGGAGGGTACGGGGGTGCAATCTGACCTTATTGAGGCGTCGGAGCCAGGGATAAAAGATGTTCTTATTAACCGAAACACGTTCATGGTTTCCGAAACGGCCGCAATTCATATCACGGCGGCAAGTGCAACCATTGAGAATAACGTATTCGCAGCACTGAGCTTGTACGGAGGGGGAGCAGACGGAATATTCCTGGAATACAGACCCGATCCGAATGCCGCAAGCAACATGGTCGCCGTGCGCAACAACTCGTTCTATCGAACGCTGGCCGGAGTTAACATCTTTGCGGTAACCGGCGATGCCGCATCCTTTGACGTAAAAAACAATATCTTCATGCTGAACGGGGTAGGCATTTCCGTGCGTAATTTAGGAGTTCTGTCCACAGTTTCCGTGACTAATAGCCTGTATTTTGGGACGTCACGTCGCACTGAAGGTGCTGTCAATTCCATCAACGACATCAACGTTGACCCGCAATTCGTCGACGCGGCAAATGGGGACTTCCATCTTTCTCCGACGTCGCCCGCGATCGACTCGGGATCCGCTCTGGACGCGCCTGCTGTTGATTTCGCCGGAAGCATACGCCCGGTGGACGGAAATGGAGATGGTACCGTGGAGGTTGATATCGGGGCGTACGAGTTTCAGCCCTAGCGAGTGCCATTACCAGGTCGCCCATTAGCCAACTTCCTGAGCTTAAACGAAAAGCTGGTCAAGACATCGCTGAAAAGCGGCTTAGAGGCGCTTTTTGACCCAGAAAAACCGCAACGTAAGAAGCGGGAGCTTCGCGCAAAGGCAAATAAACGCATTGCCGTATAAAGACTTAGACAGATTCTAGAAACACTGTAAATATATTGACCATTGAAAAAATAACGCGTAGATTAACCGCACCTCCCGGAGGCGGTGGAAACACTGCTCATAATAACTAGGATGATCCGGGCCGACGGCAAGCTGGAAACAAAACCAGCATCCCCTCGTGCAGGTTAACAATCCAAGGATTTTGAATTTAGCGCGCGCCCGGATGGGCGAGGTGCTGCTGTGTGCGGACTCGTTTGTGCACTCACGCGGTATATGCCTTGCCGTGAGCCACGGGTCGTGCAGCGCGCGAACTCCGACCGCGGTACCTACTAGCAGAGACTTTGACTTGGTCAGTCTGCGGTAGCGGAGAAGCAACACGGACTAACAACATTTCGTTTTATGTAGTGGAAGGTGACCCAAATGAAAAGACTGTGTACTGCGCTGCTTGGGTTGGCATTTACTGCAGCCACGGCGTCGGCCCATGCGGCGGGCGGCTGGACGAATAACCTCACTGTCGATCGCATCGCGCCCCGGCCGGATGCTGACAAGATCTTCTTCACAGTAACCGGCAGCAACTATCTCCATACCTGCGAAAGCAATGGCGTGAACTATCTCGAACTCAAAATCTCCGCCGATCCCGACAAGGTGGTCTATAGCGCACTGTTGACGCTTTTTACGACCGGGAAACAGGGCACATTTTACGTTGACCAAGGCTGTAACGCGAAGTACATCGAGTCTTGCGGTGCGAGTTCGTGCGCACCTTTCTAGACCGACCCTGCTGACGTAGAGAGTACTTAACAAATGAAAACCAAAGACCACTCGGAGATTTAACTATGCGTCTTGTAAATCGACTCATCCAATCATCGTTTCTTGTCGTCGCTATGGTCGCCACTGTGCCGGCCGCCGCCCAGTTGTCCGAAAGCACTGGCGCCGTCCAAGACGTTCAGCCTCTGGGCAACGGGAACTGGACGTTCCGAATAGCCGGTGCTGTCTGTACGCAACCGATCCAAATTATTATGTCTATGCCAATCAAGGCGGCGTTCCGGTAACGGCCGATGGAAGCAAAGTGATGCTTTCGACCGCATTGACAGCACTCACTTCGGGTAGGCGCATCACGGCGGCGTATGTGACAAGTGGCACCTACTGTTATGTCGATCGGATAAGAATTCACGCGCAGTAGTGGGGGCGCACGAGACCGCGCAATTGCGGTCCCTTAAAGAGTTGTAATCGGCAAAGGATCTGCCGCGGTACCAACAAAAACATGAGTGGATCAAATGTTATGACGAAATACGTTGGCACGGCTTCCATTTTATGCTGGCTGGTCTATTCGAATGTGTCACTGGCCTTGACTACGGTCTATCAGGACGGCACAAAATGCTTCAACATTGGCGCGCAGACATATTGTGACCTTACCTGCGGTGAGCGGGTCACCTATGAGGAGTACCAGACACGCCTCGCCAACAACAACGTCTGCCCTGCTTCTGGTGGAGGCGGAACGGGTGACGGTGGCACAACCCAACCCCTTGAGACGCAGCCGATACTCTCTGGGATTGAACGCCCGAGCTTCAGTGCGGCCGAGATTTACTTCGGTGATTTTAACGGCGATGGTCTGGTCGATCTTTACTTTGCGACGAAGAAGATCATCATTATTCCGTTTGATGTCATCATTCCGGTCGTGATTCCGGGTGACCCAATTGTCGTGCAGTCCACGACCAACGGGACCGCCACTGACTATTTGACCCTGTTCGATGTCGCCGCCCCGACCGTCACCGGGTCATCGCTAAACGTCTACAAGCCCACAATAGCCGACTTCAATGGCGATGGCATTCAGGATTACTTGTTTGTCTCGTCAGAGCCCGGTGCCAACAATATATTGATGTTGGGTCGCAGCGACTTTCCCTACATCGACTACGTTCAGACAGTCTCAATCCCGAGCGTGGGCTATGACGTTGGTGGCGTTGGTACATCCCTGTCAGCCCAGGATTTGAATGGCGATGGCCGTTCGGATTTGCTCATCCAACGCGATGGTTCCTATGTCGGCTACCTGGTGGCGAACGCAGATGGAACCCTCAGTCGTCCGGAGTCCGCGACCGAAGGCAAGAAAACAGTCGAATTCGTATGGTACGCGTTTCGCGCCGCCCTCAACGCAGGAAACTCTAACGCAGCGCTGCAATTCGTTAGCCGTGAGGCACGTGGTACCTATGGCCGCGTATTTGCCGACCTTGGCCCGGCCGCTGCAGGCGCCGTGCTAAATGGTGTTGCCGCCTTTACGCCGATCAACGTCTCCGAGCGCCTCGCGACTTATGCCATCACACGTGATTTGAACGGCCAAAAGCGGGTGAACATTGTCACCTTCTTCAAGGACTCAAAAGATGTTTGGCGCATTGAGAGCTTATAGGCCGTTTTTCGGGGTGATGCTTATCGTCGCGATGCTGCAAAGCTGCAGCACAATCCCCGATACCTACACTGCCGAACCCATTCGCGGCAAGGTGATCGACGCGGAAACCAAACTGCCCTTGGAAGGCGTGAATGTGCTGGCTTACTGGCCGACCTACACGGGGAGCCACGAACACTATGAAGGGTCGATCGAAATCAAAGAAGCTGTCACGGACGCCAAAGGCGAGTATCTGATTCCGGGGTGGGGGCCGAAGAAAAATCCGAACCCCGGTTGGCTGCGCAAGCGAAACGCGCCAATTATGTTGTTCTTCAAGCCCTGGTACGGTCCCCAGAACTATTTCAACGGGGTCGAGAAAAGCCTCTCGAATCCGGAATACGTCGGACCGCACTTGCAGGCGGAAATGAACGGGAGGACGGTGGAGTTGACACTAGACACTTCAATCGATGACCTGGCGAATAGTTTTCGACACGTCTATGGGGAGATTCACAGGTTTGTCTCGGGCGATCAATGTGAGTGGGCATTTCTCCCTAAGGCTATCGCCGCGGTTGACGTAATTTGGTCCGAGCTAGACAAAAATCGTGCCCGAGTAGCTTATTTGACCGGCACCTTGGCTGAAACATTGCGAACGCACTCCGAATTCAACAAACACTGCAAAATCAACGTCGAAACATTTCTCGAGCAATCCAAATGATGATCAAACTAAGAGTCGCATTGGTTAACCTTATCCTCTTGCTTCCAAATGCATCATGGGCGTACAGAGAGGCGTTACATGAAAAGCTAAGCACGACAGCGTTCGAGAAGCTCGACATTACGCAGCAGTCTGTAATCGAAACGGGGCTGGGCATTTCGTTGTCAGACGACTATTTGGATTGGGACGGAAAGCCCGAACACCCTAAAGAGCTTATCGGATCTGGCGCAGTCCAGGAAGACAAGGGCAAACGCTCACTCGCCCATTTCTTCAACCCGCAATGGGCTGCCGGTCGTCAGGGTGCAGTTTACGGCGTCATGCCAAGCTCAAAAGAGTGGGTTGTCGACGGCGCGAATCGCTCTGTGTTGGGTACGCCTCAGGAATACTCTTACGCCCACGCGCGTGACTATCACCTCTACTCTCTCACATCGCCCGACCCGGTCGTTCGGGCAAACTATACTGGCAAGCTATTCCAATCGCTCGGCCACATTGTGCATCACATACAAGACATGGCGCAGCCTCAACATGTTCGCGATGATATCCACTGCCATATGGGAGAACCTTTGGTGTCCGGTCTCGGATCGAGCGAAGGGTGCAAGCAAATTGAACAGGCGGTTATCACGGCGGCAGCCGCTGCGGGGTGGACGCTGTCCGGTGGCAATCCCGTTGGAGGACTAATCGGAGCATTTGTCGGTTCGCAAATTGAAGTTCACGAACCAAGCGCCTACGAAGAGTTTTCTTTCAAGCGATTGGCGTCGAACAACAACAGTAAATTGAATGAGCTCCTTGCCAGTCCATACGCGAACCAGCTATTTGCATCGAATCGTGTGTTCTCTCTGCCGGGCGATTACTGGGAAAATACACAAGGAAGTGGGATGGCGGAATTTACTTCTCGGAATTTTGTCTCCATAGAGACAGATTTCGAGGTTTCGGAGAGCGCAGGAAACATTAATGTTGGGCCGTTTAACGGTGGATTTTTTTTCGCTATCCCAAAGCCTGACCCCGCCGAGCTTGGTGCATATGTCGTCGCGGAGCGAATCGAAAACGTCATAGCCGAGGATCCGACGCTCAAACCGGAGTTGCCTGACACCTCGCTCACCGGAGACATCTATTTTGTCAGGGCGAGCGTGTTTGACTCGCTTACAGATACATTGGAAACCGTCAATCGAATGACCGCATTCTCAGTGTTCAATGAGGCCCTGACTGCGGCCGGGAAAAAGAAAGTTGTTACGCAGAATCAGTTCACATACGACTCGCGAATGAAGGTGCTGATTCCTCGTGCCGTTGCCCTGTCGTCGGGGTTTATGGAGTACTTTTTTCGCGGCCGTTTAGACGTTGTTGAAGCAGGTACCCGTCGTTCTGATGGCAACTGGTACTGGGACGTCCAGCTGCGCAATATGTCGAACGAAGCCATGGCGGGACCGGTAACGTTCTACTATGACAACGCTGGCGTGAGAACTGCTTTTTACACGATTGGAGCGCTTTCATTGTCGCCTGGACAAACGTCAACAACCTACGCGATTCAAATGCCTGCAGCGATTACTGACCCAGTGGCAGTGGCTGTGGTGTTTCACGGCCAGCTGGGTGCCGAAGCCAAAAACGTGACTTCGGCGTTTTCAAGTGTTACTCCGCCCGACGTTCCGGCGATTCCCTGTGGTCAGGCCAAGTCTGCCGCGGGCGGAGACGAAGGCTATTCGCGAACAACGCATTCACTCGGTAACGTTCCTGGCCGCGTGCAGGTAGAATTCGAGGCTTACAGCATTCCGGATCAAATTATTGTGCGCCGCCCGGACAATAATGTGGTCTTGGCATGGACGTCCCAAAAAGTCTCGGGCCTCCACAGTCTAAATTTCGATCATAACCCAAGCGAGTACGGGAACGACGTCAGCGTGGAAGTAATTGCCAACGCGGATCCAGGAACCCAGTGGACATTTACGATGGGTTGCCCGGGCGAAACAATCGACGATGGCGACAGGGCCATTGACCAAAAAACTGTCACCTTTTCTTACGGCTGCAATGCGGTGGGGTGTGTGTATTGTAGCGGGCTTTTCTATATAGATGGGTTTCAGAAATTTGCTTTCGGTGGCACTGGGAGCGCCTCACTCAAGCTTATACCGGGGCCGCATTCCTATGAATTCCGCAACGTGCAGTGCAATACGACGTCGCAGTCCAGTTCCTACCCATTCAGTTATACGGACTCAACCGGTTCGCACTCGCTCTCGAATCCGATTCCAGGTGGCGGTGGTCCGATGCCCATTCAGTAACTCACGTTTGACGGCGACTATAGCAATTTGCTAGTGACGGCTAAGGAGCAGCAATGTCGCCAGTCCGGCGCCGTTGTTGTTTTTCGGGGCAGAGCGAAAAGTCTGGGACCACACTTTTTTAGGTGGAGCACTGGTTCTCGACCGGGGAACGGTCGAATTCACCGGGGAGAACCCGCCGATGAGTGCTTATAGTGGCCGATTGCCCGGCGAAGCGGGTCACAGGCTATTGACTACGAAGTGGGGGCCAACCCTGGACCCAATGGTACAATGCCTTATCCTCACGCCCCGGTAGCTCAGTTGGATAGAGCATCCCCCTCCTAAGGGGAAGGTCACCGGTTCAACTCCGGTCTGGGGCACCATCTTTTTTTCTGTGGATCCCTCATGGCCAAATTCCTGTTTTCCCTGCGCAACGTGCCGGACGATGAGGCCGAGGAGGTGCGCGCGCTGTTGAGCGCCAATGATATCCCGTTCTATGAAACCAGCGCGGGGAATTGGGGCATTTCGACGCCGGCGATTTGGTTGGAGGATGAGGCTGAGTCTGAGCGGGCGCGGCGGTTGATCAGCGACTACCAAGTCGAACGTGCGAAAACCCAGCGCGCGGCGTATGAACAAATGCGGTCGGAAGGGAAAACCAAGACGTTGTTCGATGCGGTTAAGGAGCAGCCGTTGCGGGTTGTTTTTCTTGTTCTGTTCATCGGGCTGATTTTGTATTTTACGGTGAAGCCGTTCTTGGATCTCGCGGGGTAAAGAATCGCGGAATGATCCGCTCCCACAACAGCACGGTGCACGGCTGTGGGAGCGGATGATTCCGCGATTGACCGCACGAAGAATCGCGGTAGGAAACCGCTCCCACATCCGTGCGGTTCGTTAGTCCCGCGTGCTGACGCGCCACATGCCTTCCACTTCGACCAGCAGTTCCTCGCGGCAGACATCGCCGATCAAATACAGCGTCGGCGCGCTGCGTTGATAGTGGTTTTCAATGACGCCGCGTATTTCATCGGCGTGCGCCGGATCGCGAATGTAGACTTTAATGAAATCCATGCCGCGTAGCGCGGGCGTTGTCGGTATGCGCAGGCTATGGGCGCGACAGGTATTTGCCAGCGCATCCAGATTCGTGCCGATCTCGCTGAGCTGCGCTTGCACATCGCCGATGTGCCGGCTCTCGTGCCCGACAATGCTCGCCGTGCCGGAGACATATAGATGCAACTCTTCGCCCCACGACTTGACCGTGGCGCGGGCGAAGCTCGGGCTGACGCGGCCGTACTGGCGCGGATAGGCGTATGCGCTGACTTGGCGCGGATTCTCGATGTGCATGCCGGGCGTTTTCGATGCGAGCACGAACAAGGTAATGTCGCCGTCGTGGGAACCGATGGCCGTGGCGGCGGGCAACAGCGGCAGAAAGTCATGGAAGCGCTCGGAGAAGGCGCGATAGCGGCCGACGCAAAAGCGCTGATAGCGTTCCTCGCCCAAATGCCGGGCATTGATGGCGGGAAAGTAGTTCCACGTTCGAATCAAATGGGAATAATTTTGACGCTGCAGGTAATCGAGCAACTCGGCGTAGGCGTCATGGCCCGCCTGTTCGAGGTCGGTGCCGGTGTTGGGGACGATCAACGACACCAGTGCCGCGTCACCCGTCGCCGCGATGTCGAGGCGCCCGATCCGATAGCGCTCGATCGGTGTGGAGCTGCTCCACACTTCCGCGTAATCCGTTCCGGCCGCGATGGCGAGCGGGACGCGGATCGAAAGGCCGTCGCAAATATCGGGCTCCGCGCCGCCGTAGCTGATCACCGCCAGCCGATGACCCTTTGCCGGCGTGTGCCGTTTCGGATCGGACGTCGCAACATAGTCGATGTGGAGCGTTGTGCTGGTCATGGCGCAAAGTATACCAGCGGTGAACGGCGGCGAATTTAGCGGCCTTGCTTGATGATGGCCCGTTGCAGACTCATGACGAAGCGGTTCACCGCTTGGTTCTGGGGTCCCGTCAGATTCACGAACTGGCCGCCGACCTGCCACTGACCGAGTTTTTCGTCCAATTTCAGGAAGCGCATTTCCATTTCGCCGGCGATGAACGTGCCGTCGGGCAGGGTGATGCGGCAGGAAACGTCTTTTTCGGGTTTGTCCAGTGGGGCCGATTTGTCGATGTAGGCGCCGACGCCGTTGGAGGAGATATCCATCAGTGTCCCTGTATAGGTGCCTTCGCTGCGAAGGTGCAGAGTCACGGGGATTTCCATGCTCAACGGCACGCGCACGCGGAACGATGCGCGACGCTGCTCGTAAATGATTTTGTCCGGCAGCAGGGTGACGTACACCGCGGGGTCATTTTCGAGCTGCGCCTTCTTCAGCGTGACGCGAAACCGGGCGCTGATGCCGTCCAAGCGGGCCGTCACATGCATGTACTTCGTTTGCAGGAATTTCTCGTGGCCAGCTTGTGGGTTCAGCTCGTCGAACATCATGAGCTGCTTGGCCGGATCGACTTCCAAGAGGGTGCTGGTGAAAATACTTTTGTCGTTGTCGAAATGGACGAGAAGCACACAACGGGCATCGCGAATTCGCTGTGCGATGGAAATGATTCGATCTATTTGCGTAATGCGCTCAGCACTGGTTTTCGGTTCGGCCTGCGCCATAGATGCTCGCTAACGTTGGCGGGACGGGACATCTGGGATTCTAGCGGGTTTCGTCCCGAATAGGAAAGCGCCTACGCTCGGGTGAGTGTGGTCGATGTTTCTTGGTGGCATTTCTGGCCCCGTTTGCCGTAGGTTTCCGCCGCTTGATTGCTTGGCCGGCCGTGCAAGATCGCGCTCAATTCCTCGGTGAAGCGCTTTTTCGCCATAGCGACCGCCCCGTTTAGCTCGTTGGCGCGCTGGCAGTTCGCCAATGTGGCTTTTAACTCTTCGACTCTGGCCGCAATGCCGTGTTGGCCCTGCGGGTCGACTTGCTCGATGAATCCCGACCAGGTGAACGCCGTGGCGGTGGACGACTTCGTTGTGGTGAATTGGCGCAGAACTTTCTCCGCCGCCTCCAGTTCCACGACCAGATGGAGTTTCGCTTGGGTAATGCTCTCCAGTTCTTCCGGCGAACGCTCTTCGAGAATGGTCTGTTCTTGGCTCAGCAGCGCATCGAGATTGCGCGCCGAGGCGATCAGTCCGTCGAGAAACGTGGTCAGTTGTGCCATGGCCTGGGTAGTCATTATGGTCGTCCTTATGAGCGAAGCGCTTGCTCGAAACGCATGAATTTTTCCGCAACGCGGGTCGAGTCGAACGCCCATGTCCCCTTGGCGACTTCAACCCGCAGAGATTGTACGCGTTGGGTATCGAAGGCCGGCACATCGGCGGCGAGGGCGGCGGCGCGGTGCAGCAGCCGGGCGTCGTGGGTGACGGAAACCGTGTCATTCTGGCGATTACCCTTTTCTGCAACATGGGTAGGCGTCGCCGTCTGGGTAACCTGCGTGGTCCGGTTCGAATCCCCCGAATTCGATAGCCCGGCGTTGTTTGGTTTGTTTAAAAAATCAATGCTCATTGTAAGGACTCCTGTATCGTGACTTGGTTAGCGGTACCGTCAAAGGTAATCTTTAACTCAGTAACTAAATGTTTCTGTTTAAAAAATTACCTCAACCTTGCCCCCGTCTCGAATTCGTCCTTGAATCACACGTCGCGAGAGTGCGTTGCGTACTCGGATGATGTCATCCATTGCCCCATCGGCCAGCGCCTCTCCTGGCGCCGTAACCTGAAGGGGGCCGTGTGCGGAAAATAAAACGACGTTTTGTCCGCGTTTTACGATCCGCGCTTTTCTCAATTGATCCCGATCCAGCAGCGCGCCGGCGGTGATCGATTGATCTAATTCAAGCCCGATGGCGTCGGCCTTGCGGGTGAGGAAGACGCCGCGCAGTTGGGAGACTTCGCGGTCTTCCACGGCGAGATCCTCTTCCGCGATGCGTGTGCCGCGCGCCAGCGGCCGTTTCGCCACCACCACCTCGCGGTAGGCGGTGACGGTCACGGGAACATATACCGTCCATGCCGCCGCGCCCGTACACCGCACGCCGACGGTGGAAATCTGCGGCAAGCGGCTGCCGGGTGAGGCGAATCCTTGCAGTGCTTGATCGCACGGTGCGAGCTTCAAGCGTGGGTCGAGATTGCCGATTGAAAACTCCGTGCGACCGTCAAACTCGTTCAACGATGCGCTCAGCCATTGCCGTGCCGTTTGGCTGATAGATTGCAGCGGATGGCTTGGTTGGCTCGCCGCGGCAGCGTTAATTAGCCCCGCGCCAAGACACAACAGCATGCTGAGAAAACGGTTTTTCATATCGCAAAATTCACTCGGGGTCTGTCCCCATTCCACACTCACTGCGTAACAATGCAAAGCGTGTGCCTTGTCACATTTTTAAACCGCGTATTCATCAGGCTTTCATTCAAGGAACCGAGTCGCCTTCCGATACACCATGAGCGCAACGTTACTAAGGTGTCGTTATGGCAAGCATTCTGTCGGACATTGACAAGCGAACTCAGCTCGCGGGCAACAACCGTATGGAGCTGTTGCTGTTCCGTCTGCAGGGGCGCCAACGTTACGGCATCAACGTGTTCAAGGTGCGTGAAGTGATTCAGTGTCCGCCGCTCACCCAAATTCCCCACGCCAACCCGGTCGTGCGTGGCGTCGTGACCATTCGCGGCAAAACCATTCCGGTGCTGGACCTCAGTCGCGCCGTCGGCATGAAGCCGGTGGACGACCCGCTCAAGTGCTTCGTCATCGTGGCGGAGTACAACCGCTCCGTGCAGGGCTTCCTGGTGAACGCGGTAGAGCGGATCGTGAACATGCAATGGGACGAAGTTCAGCCGCCGCCGCGCGCGTCGGGGAAGAACAACTACCTCACCGCCGTGACCCATGTGGAAAAGGAGCTGATCGAGATCATCGACGTCGAGAAGGTGCTGGCCGAGGTCGTCAAGATGCCCACCCAGGTGACGGCGGGGCTGAACGACGATTCCGTCAGGCAAGCGCTGCGCGATTGGTTCGTGCTGATCGCCGACGATTCGTCCGTCGCCCGCAACCAGGTGGAGCGCACTCTGGAGCAGATCGGATTGCCCTGCGTGAAAGCGGACAACGGCAAACAAGCCCTGGACGTGCTGAAGAAATGGGCTCAGACCGATCCGGAGAAACTGGCGCGCTGCGCCTTGGTCATCTCCGATATCGAGATGCCCGAGATGGACGGCTACACGCTGACGGCGGAAATCCGCCGCGATCCTGCCTTGGCCAAGTTGTACGTCCTGCTGCACACCTCCCTCAGCGGTGTTTTCAACGAGGCGCTGGTCGAGCAAGTCGGAGCTGATGAGTTCGTGCCGAAGTTCGCCGCCGATGATTTGGGTCAGGCCGTTGTCGCGCGTATCAAAAGCATTGAAAGTAACTCGGCCCGCAGGAAGTAGTCGCGAACTGCGCGCAGTGTGAACCTGTTTGTGAATATTAGGTAGTTGGGAAGTCGTGGCCACGGAAAATATTTCGGCGCAGGAATACGAAGCATTTTGCCGCTTTTTGCGGGAAGCCTGCGGTATCGTGCTGGGGCAGAACAAACTCTATCTGGTTCAGAGCCGGCTAAGACGGCTGCTCGATGAAGAAAAGTTGGATGGCATTGGCCAGCTCATCGACGCCGTCGCCTCGGGCCGCAATTTACGAATCAAAGGCAAGATCGTCGACGCCATGACGACCAACGAAACCTATTGGTTTCGCGATCTTCAACCCTACACGATGATGCACGAGGTGCTGCTGCCCGAACTGCTCGAACGCGCCAGCCAACCGTTGCGAATCTGGTCCGCCGCCTGTTCCTCCGGCCAGGAGCCGTATTCGATCAGTATCGTTCTGGACGAATTTTTCCGCGGGCGTCCAAGGCTGCGCCGCGAGGTAGAGATTGTCGCGACGGACATTTCTCCGACCATGCTCGCGCGGGCCCGCGAAGGCGTCTATGACGAGCTGACCATTTCCCGCGGTATGGAGCAAGAGCGGCGAGAGCGGTACTTCGAGCAGAAAGACGGCGCCTGGCGGGTGAAAGGCGATATCCGCAAACGGGTCAAGTTCGTCGAGCTGAATCTGATGAAAAACTTCAGCAACCTGGGCCACTTCGACTTGATCTTCTGCCGCAACGTGCTGATCTACTTCTCCGCTGAGCTGAAGAAGGACATCCTCAACCGCATCGCCGACTCGCTCAAGCCGGGAAGTTATCTGTTTCTTGGCGGCGCCGAGTCCATGGCGTCGTACTGCGATCGCTTCGAAACTATCCGCTACAAGGGCGGACTTGTGTTCAAGCTGAAACCCTAGCCCGGCCGCCGTAGGAGCGGTTTCTTACCGCGATTCTTCGTCGGAATCAACTTTTGCGTCGATTCATATCGCGGAATTATCCGCTCCCACAAATACCCTCCCACAAAAACGCCTCCCGACCTTGCCGCCGGCGGCAACCCTTTGCCGCTGAATCCGCGGCCACATCCTCGATCAATACTATATTGATACGCTAATCCCCCTTCCTTCAGCGCGTTAGCCGAATCAAGCTAACGTGGCACAACGGTTGCAATGCTCCTCGGTGGAGAATGAATACATCGAGGATGGCCGTGTCATGAGCATGAGTTTCGACAAGATCCTAGGCGTACACGAGAAGGCGCTGAATGTGCACGCCAAGCGCGTGGAGTTGCTGGCGGGCAATCTCGCCAACGCCGACACGCCGAACTTCAAAGCGCGCGATATCGATTTCCGCGCCGCGCTATCCGATGCCAATGCCCAATTGTCCGCATCACCCGTCAAGCGCACCCATGCGGGCCACCAGGCCGGCGCGGCGGTGAGCAGCGGCGGAATGACGCCTCTTTATCGCAATCCGCTGCAATCCTCGCTGGACGGCAACACTGTTGACGTGCAGACGGAGCGCGGCGAATTCGCCCAAGCGGCCTTTCGCTACCAAGCGGCGCTGCAATTCGTCGACAGCAAGCTACGCGGCATTGTCGCGGCCCTCAAAGGAGAATAGTCATGTCGCTGTTTAAAGTGTTCGACACTGCGGGCACCGCGCTGAGCGCGCAGTCTGTCCGACTAAACACCGTCGCCAGCAACCTCGCCAACGCCGAAAGTGCGGCGACGACGCCGGAAGACGCCTACAAATCCAAACAAGCGGTGTTCGAAACCCTGCTGCAAGGCTTCGGCGCCGATCAATCGGCGGTTGGCGTCAAGGTGGCGGACGTGGTTACCAGCGACGCCCCGCCGCGCCAAGCGTATGAGCCGAACAACCCTATGGCGAGCGAAGAAGGTTACGTTTACTACCCGAACGTCAACGCGGTGGAGGAGATGGCCAATATGATTTCCGCCTCGCGCTCCTATCAGACCAATGTCGAGGTCATGAATACCGCGAAGCAATTGTTGGTCCGTACTTTGCAGCTTGGACAATAAACCGATTCGCCAATCGACCAATCAACTGAGGCAGGCATCATGACAACCAACGTCAACATGGATCAACTGGACAGCCTGGGGCTCACCCGGCGCGAACCATTGAAGAAGAAGGAACTGGGTCAGGATGACTTTCTCAAGCTCATGACGACTCAGTTAACGAATCAAGATCCGTTCAAGCCGATGGAGAACGGCGAGTTTCTCGGTCAGATCGCCCAGTTCGCCTCGGTGCGCGGCTTGGAGACGCTGAACGAAAGCTTCGCGTCGTTGAAGGATTCCTTGTACTCGAACCAAGCGTTTCAAGCATCCACGCTCGTTGGACGATCGGTTCTGATTCCAGGCAACGTCGGCATGTTGACAGCGGAGCGCGGAACGTTGGTCGGCGCCACGGAGCTGCCGGCGCCGGTGGATGATTTGAAGGTTCACATCACGGACGCGGTAGGGCAAACGGTGCGAACCCTTTCCCTTGGCGCCCAGCGCGCGGGCACTGTCGATTTTGTTTGGGACGGCAAGGCCGAAAATGGTCAGCTAATGCCGCCGGGATTTTACGGCGTACAGGCCGCGGGGAAAGTAGCGGGTCAAGCGGTGGGCGCTGACACGATGGTGGAAGCCCACGTAGCGAGTGTCTCGCTGGGCGGCTCGAGCGGTTCGGTGAGCTTGAATCTGGCGGGACTGGGTGCCCGGGATTTCCGCGACGTGCGCGAGATCCGATGACGGTGGTTTTGATGTGGATTGTGGGAGCGGTTTCCTACCGCGAAATTCCGGCGAGTCGATCGCGGAATAATCCGCTCCCACAGTTGAAGCCAAGTATTAGCGATTAACTAGGAACAATAGGAGTAGAAAGCTATGCCGTTTCGTATAGCGTTAAGTGGTCTGAATGCCGCCTCGGCGGAACTGCAAGTAATCGGCAACAACGTGGCCAACGCCAGCACCGTGGGATTCAAGCAATCCCGGGCCGAGTTCGCCGATATCTTCGCCACCTCCAGCTTGGGTACGACAGCCAATGCGATTGGTGCCGGTGTGCGCGTTGCGTCCATCGCCCAGCAGTTTACCCAGGGCAACATCGGGTTTACCGACAACAACCTCGACTTGGCCATCAGCGGTCAGGGATTTTTCATCGTCGACGATAATGGCGTGCAGAACTACACCCGCCAAGGCCAATTCCGCGTCGATCGCGACGGCTACGTCGTCAACAGCTCCAATCAGCGCTTAGTGGCATTTCAGGCCGACAGTTCGGGCAACATCACCGGTGCGCGCGATTCGCTGCGCCTGGATACCTCGGACATCGCGCCGCAAGTGACTTCCGCGGTGACGATGGGGATCAATCTGGATGCATCGGATGTCGTGCCGGCCGCGCCGGTCTCGTCCGATACATTGGTACTGAACGGGACGGTTGACGCGGACAACGCCGTTGCTGCGACCTCCGGACCTTTTCCCGCCGTCGCGGTGGACAACATCTATGACTCCTATGGGATTCAGCATCAAGCGCAAGTGCAATTCGTCAAAACAGCGGCCAACACCTATGACGCGGAGCTGGTGATCGATGGGGTCGTCGAAGCGACGGTGAACGACATCGTATTTACCCCGGGCGGCGCTATTGCGTCGGTTGACGGCACCGCGGGCATCACGGACATCGCTTTTGCAGAGGTGACCACGTCCAACGGCGGTACGGTTACCTTGACGGCCGACGGCGCACTCATGACCGAGCCGGCCGGTGACGCCGTGGTTGCTAATCAAGATGCGTTTACTGTGACGGAGAATGGCAACGGCGCCCCACAGCGCCCGTTTGACGTTGCTGACGCAACGACCTACAACAGCTCAACGTCTCTGACCATCTACGACTCGTTGGGGAGCGCTCATTTGGCCACGATGTACTACCGCAAAACGGGAACGCCAAACGAGTGGGAGATGTATACCTTTATAAATGGCAACCAGGTAACGAGCACGGGTGCCGATCCCACCACCGGCGCGGAGACGCTTAACTTCAGCTCGGCGGGCCAATTGGACACGGTCAACGGCGTGATCACTTCTACGCTGGCGACCCAAAGCTTCACGATTCCCGGCACCGGGGCCGCGGCGCAATCTCTCACGTTCAATATGGCGGACGTCGTGCAGTACGGCAGCGCGTTCTCGGTGAACGTTCTGAGTCAGGACGGTTTTGCCACGGGCCGTCTGAGCGGTGTCGACATCGCCGACACGGGGGTTATCACTGCGCGGTTTACCAACGGTCAGTCGCGCACCTTGGGCCAAGTCGCTTTGGCGAATTTCCAGAACTCCCAGGGTTTGCGCCAGTTGGGCGACACCACCTGGGGTGAGACGTTCGAGTCGGGCGCGGCACTGGTCGGATCCCCCGGCAGCGGCAGCCTGGGTTTGATCGAGTCCGGTGCGTTGGAAGGGTCGAACGTCGACCTGACCGAGCAGTTGGTAGGCATGATCACCGCGCAGCGCAACTTCCAAGCGAACGCGCAGGTGATCACGACTGCCGACACCGTGACCCAGACCATCATCAATATCCGGTAACGGTGAGTAGGCGAGACATTGTGGGAGCGGATCATTCCGCGATTGAGTCGACGAAGAATCGCGGTAGGCAGGATTAGATGGACAAATTGCTTTACATAGCTATGTCAGGCGCGAAGCAGACCATGTTGGCGCAGACCGTTAACGCCAACAACCTGGCGAACGTGAACACCACGGGATTTCGCGCGGATTTGGCGGCCTTCGAAAGTTTGCCCGTGAACGGGCCCGGCTATGCCAGCCGCGCCTACGCGCAGAGTGAGGGGCTGGGGGCCAATTTCGCGACAGGAAGTCTGCTTACCACGGGACGTGACTTGGACGTTGCGGTACGTGGTGACGGTTACATTGCCGTTCTCGCGCCTGACGGCACGGAGGCCTATACGCGCGCAGGCGATCTGCGGGTCGACAGCGGCGGGCAACTGGTCAACGGTGCCGGTCATCGCGTGCTCGGCAATGGCGGGCCGCTGGCCATACCGCCCCATGAGAAACTCGAAGTCGGAACGGATGGCACGATCTCCATTCGTCCCGTCGGCCAGCAAGCATCGGCTTTGGCGACCTTGGATCGCATCAAACTGGTGAACGCCCCTCCCGGTTCGCTGCAAAAGGGCGCCGACGGTTTGTTGCGCCCAGTCGACGGCGGACAACTGCAGCCCAATGCATCGGTGCAATTGGTGTCCGGCGCCTTGGAGAGCAGCAACGTCAACGCGGTGGAAGCTATGGTCAATATGATTTCCCTGTCGCGCCATTTTGAAATGCAAGTTAAGACCATGAAGTCGGCGGAAGAGAACGACCGTCGCGGCGATGAGCTGCTGAGACTGACCTAATCGCGAAAGCAAGATTAACGTAGCACTGGAGTAAAAACGATGGATTCATCCTTGTGGGTAGCAAAAACAGGCGTCGAGGCGCAACAACGGCGCATGGCGTCGATCTCGAACAATTTGGCCAACGTGACCACGACCGGTTTCAAGCGCGGCAATGTGGTGTTCGAGGATTTGATCTATCAGAACCTGCGCCAAGCCGGCGGTCAGGTCACCCAAGATGCACAGTTGCCTACGGGTCTGTACCTTGGGACCGGCGTTCGCATCGTCGCCACGGAAAAGCAGCACTCTCAGGGCAATATTGTAAAAACCGACGGCGCCCTGGATACGGCCATTGAAGGGCGCGGCTTCTTTCAAGTGCTGATGCCCGATGGGACGTTGGCGTATTCGCGCGACGGCTCGTTTCAAATCGACGCCAACGGGGCGTTGGTCACCTCCGGCGGCATGCAAATCCAGCCGGCGATCACCATCCCCGCCGACGCGCTCAATGTGACGATCGGTACGGATGGGACAGTATCCGCCACCTCGCCGGGCTCCGCGGTGCCGACCACGGTCGGCAATCTTCAACTGGCCGATTTCGTCAATCCGGCCGGGTTGCAGCCGATTGGTAAGAACTTGTTCACCGAGACCGCCGCCAGCGGTACCCCTCAAGTGGGCACGCCCGGCGAAAACGGGGTTGGTTCCCTGACTCAAGGGTTCCTTGAGTCGTCGAACGTCAACGTGGTGGAAGAACTGGTCGGCATGATCGAGGCGCAGCGCGCATACGAGATGAACGCCAAGGCCATTCAAGCCACCGACGGCATGTTGCGCTACGTGACGAACAACCTCTAATGAGGATTAAGCAGTGGCTGTGATGAGCATGAAGTGGTATCGAATACTTGGCACCCTGAGTCTGCTGTGGTTAAGCGGTTGCGCCATCAATCCGCCGGCCGACACGCAAGACTACAGCCCGACGATGCCGCCGGCGCCGCTGCCCGCCGAACAGCTCAACGGTTCGCTGTACTACGAGCGCAATTCCCTGGTGCTGTTCGAGGACGCCCGCGCCCGCCGCATTGGCGACATTCTGTCCATCGTCTTGGTGGAGCAGACCAGCGCCAAGAAGCAAGCCAGCACAAACACATCCAAGGATACCTCTGTTGACCTGGGGAACCCGACGATCCTCGGCAATCCAGTGACGTTCAGTCCGGTGGGGCGACCCGGTTTCGACATGTCCTTAGCGAACCAGTACGACTCGCTACAGGAGTTCGAGGGCGAAGGCGACAGCAGCTTGAGCAACGCATTGGACGGCAATATCACCGTAACCGTCGCGGATGTGCTGCCCAACGGCTACTTGATTGTGAGAGGCGAGAAGCGTCTGACGATTAACCAAGGCAATGAATACATCAAGATCTCGGGCATCGTGCGCCCCAACGACGTGCGGCCGGACAACACGGTGCTGTCGACGTTGGTTGCCGACGCGCGAATCACTTACACCGGCGACGGTGACGTGGCCGAATCCACTCGCATGGGCGCGGTCAGCCGGTTCTTCAACAAGTGGTGGCCATTCTAAGAGCGTATGAAGAGGTGAGTATGTTGCGCAGTGTCGTCGTAGGATTCGCCCTTTTGGCGCTCACGGTCAGCCAGTTCGCGCAAGCCGAGCGCATAAAGGACTTGGCGTCCATCGCCGGTGTGCGGGCCAATCAGTTGGTCGGGTACGGCTTGGTGGTGGGTCTGGATGGAACCGGCGATCAAACGACCCAGGCCCCGTTTACCGTCCAATCATTGAAGAGCATGTTGGCCCAGTTCGGCATCAGTCTGCCGCCGGATGTTAACCCGCAATTGAAGAACGTTGCCGCGGTGGCGGTTCACGCCGAGCTGCCGGCCTTTGCCAAGCCCGGCCTGAACATCGACGTCACGGTTTCGTCCATCGGCAACGCCAAGAGTCTGCGCGGCGGCGCACTGTTGATGACGCCGTTAAAGGGCGCGGACGGGCGCGTCTATGCGGTGGCGCAAGGCAATCTGGTCGTCGGCGGCTTCGGCGGCGAAGGCAAGGACGGCTCCAAGGTCACCGTGAACATTCCGAGTGTAGGCAGAATTCCCAGCGGCGCCATGGTGGAGCGGGTGAGCCCCACGCTGCTCGGCGGCGACGATTCAATCATCCTGAATCTGAACTCCCCGGACTTCACGACGGCCCACCGGGTGGCCGAAGCGATCAACGCACTCATGGGCCCGGCGACGGCTCATCCGATGGACAGCGTATCCGTTCACGTGTCCGCGCCGCGCGACGCCGCGCAACGGGTCAGCTATGTCTCCATGGTGGAGAACTTGACCTTGGAGCCCGGCGCCGCGCCGGCGCGCGTCATCGTGAACTCACGCACCGGTACGGTCGTTATCGGTAGCCACGTGCGCGTGATGTCCGCGGCGGTGACCCACGGCAGCATGACGGTCACCATCACCGAAAAGGCGGTAGCGAGCCAACCCGGCCCGTTGTCCGGCGGCAGTACGGTTGTCGTGCCGGCCAGCGACGTGGCGGTGGAGCAGGACGCGAATCGCATGTTCTTGTTCAACCCGGGCGTGTCCCTCGGCGACATCGTGCGCGCGGTTAATGAAGTCGGTGCCGCTCCCGGTGACTTGGTGGCCATACTCGAAGCCCTAAGGGGCGCCGGCGCCCTGCGTGCCGAACTGATTGTGATCTAACTGGGGACATGTTGACGGTGAAAGAGTGTGGGAGCGGATCATTCCGCGATTGAATCGCCGTTTGCGTCGATTCGATCGCGGAATGATCCGCTCCCACATGAAAAGACAAAAGAGCGGTTGCTAACGAAATGAGTGAAGTTCAAACATCCGGCTTCTACGCCGACTTCGGCAAACTGACCGAACTCAAAGGCCAGAGCCGACAGAACTCGCCCGAAACGATTCGCGCCGCGGCGCAGCAGTTCGAAGCCTTGTTCATTCAAATGCTGCTCAAAAACATGCGCGATTCCTCCCTTGTCGACGGCGAGAGCTTGTTCGATAGCGACGAAGGCAAGATGTATCACGAGATGTTCGATCGGCAGGTGTCTCTCGACATGGCGAAGAAAAGCCAGATCGGCATCGCCGACATGCTGGTGCGTCAACTGACGCCCGCGGACCAATCGGCCGCGACCGTGAGCGAAGGCGCGACCGGCGCGGCACTCAGCGCCATCAAGCGCTACCAAGGCGTATCGCCCAGTGGTGCGGCGATCTCCGGTCGCCCGAGTGCTGGCGGACCCTTCGCGGCGACACCCGATGAGTTTGTTGCCCGCCTGTGGCCCCATGCCGAGCGCGCCGCCGAGAAGATCGGTGTCGAGCCGGAAGTGTTGGTTGCTCAGGCGGCCCTTGAAACCGGTTGGGGTCAGAGCCTCGTCAGCGACAATCGCGGCGGCTCCAGCCTGAACCTGTTCAACATCAAGGCGGGCGCCAATTGGCGGGGCGGTGTGGCGAGCAGTCTCACGACGGAGTTTCATGACGGCGTGCCGTCAAAGCGTAACGAAAATTTCCGCGTTTACCAAACCGCCGGCGAGAGTTTCGATGACTACGCCGCGCTGATTGCCGGATCGGAGCGCTATCGCGGCGCGGTGGCCAATGCGTCCGACAACGCCGCCTATCTGCGGGGATTGCAGGATGCGGGCTACGCCACCGATCCGCGTTACGCCGATAAGGTGCAAGAAATTCTCGACCGCGACTCATTCCAGCAGGCAATCGCGAGGTTCAAGGACCTTTCGGTCTAAGGTGACATCATGGCAGGCGGCGATATATTCGGTACGGGCGTTTCGGCACTTTTAGCGTTTCAAAGCTCGCTGGCCACAACAGGCCACAACGTAGCCAACGTCAACACCGAGGGCTACAGCCGCCAGCGAGTCGAGCTGGGTCAGAAAAATCCCCAGTTCGCCGGTTACGGCTATGTCGGCCGCGGCGTGGACGTGACCGATGTGCGGCGAATTCACAGCGAGGTCATCACGCAAGAGATCCGCAACACCACCGCGACGGCCAGCCAAATGGACACGCTGTCGCTCATGGCGGGCCAGTTGGATAATCTGGTGGCCGACGCCGACGCGGGGATTTCACCTGCATTGCAAAGTTTCTTCGACGCAGTGAACGATGTCGCCGACGATCCGGCCTCCATTCCCGCGCGCCAAGTGATGATCAGTCAGGCCGAGGCATTGGTGGATCGCTTCGATCACTTCGAGGAGCGCTTCGATGTGCTGGATCGCAACGTCAACGACACGCTCGACACCTCCGTGGCGGAAATCAATACGCTCACGTCGGCCATCGCCGACTTGAACCGCAATATCGTCGCGGCAAAAGGCGCGGGCGGCGGCGCGCAGCCCAACGACCTTCTCGACCAACGAGATCAGCTTTTGGTTAAGTTGGCGGAGCATGTCGCGGTGACGGCGGTGGAAGAGGACGACGGAGCAATCAATGTGTTCGTCGGCAAAGGTCAGCTCCTGGTCAATCGGTTCTCCACCCAGACGATGTCCTACACGCGCAACGAATTCGATCCCACGCGCTACGAAGTCGCGTTGACGAGCCTGGGCAACACGGTGGAAGTGTCCAATCTCGTCTCGGGCGGCAAACTCGGCGGGGCGCTGCAGTTTCGCGACGAAGTGCTCGATCCGGCGCGGGCGGCGCTGGGACGCATTGCCTTTGGCCTCTCCATGGACTTCAACGATCAGCACAGCTTGGGTTTGGATCTGCAAGGGGATATGGGTGGCGACTTCTTTCGCGTTCCGACGTCCGCTGTCGCCCATAGCGACGGCAACGCCGGATCGGCGGACATCGCGCTGACCGTGGTGGACGCCAGCGAGCTTACGCTCAGCGACTATCGCTTGACCTACAACGGAGCGAACGTTTACACCCTGGTGCGATCCAGTGACGGACAATCCACCTCGCTGACCATTCCGGCGGGCAGTACCACGGCCACAGTCGACGGCTTTCAGATCACGGTCAACACCGCGGCGATCGCCGGCGACACGTTCCAGTTGCTTCCGACACAGCGCGGCGCCGACACCATTGACATTATTCTGGATGACGTCACGCGCATCGCGGCGGCGGCGCCGGTGCGCGGCATCACATCTTTGGCCAATACGGGCGAGGGCGTACTCACCGCGCCCAGCGTGATCGACGCGACGACCTACGTGCCCGACACCTACACGATTGCCTTTGGCGACAGCGCGATCACAGCGGTTCCGGCGGCGGGAACAGGGCAGCCGACCGATGTGACCGACGGCGGCGTGCTGGAGTACGAGTTGATCATCAACGGCTACTCCGTTTACACCCAAGATGACGGTACCGGCGAGTTGACACTCGACCAACTGGCGGCGCAGATCAACGCCGATGTGGCGCAAACCGGCGTGCGGGCCTACGTGGACAACACCTCGAACTCGCTGTTTCTCGCCAATGAGCCGGGGACGTCCCTGCCGATCACGGTGGAAGAGCGGCTCAACGCCACGACGCCCGATGCGCTCGAAGCGGGTGATCAGGTCACCGGCTACTTCGGGTCCGTTCTGGTGGCCGCGGGGCCGGGCAGTTCGATCTCCAATTCGATCACGTTCACCGCAGCCGCTGATAGTTATGTCGTTGTGGACAGCGGCGGAACCGCGGTGACCAGCGGCGCGTACACGTCAGGGGCTAATATCGACTTCAATGGCATTCGCACCGCGGTGACCGGAAACGCCAATCTGGGCGATTTGTTCACGATCGAAGAAAACACCAGCGGCGTGGGCGATAACCGCAACGCGCTGGCACTTGCGGCGCTGCGGGCCACAGGCAGCCTGGATAGCGGCACCTCGACGTACCAAGAGGCCTATAGCCAGATGGTCGCCCAAGTGGGGTCGACGGCCAATCAGGCCGATATCAATTTGAACGCGCAAAATGCCCTGCTGCGGACGGCAAAAGCCACCCGCGAGGCTATCTCGGGCGTGAACTTGGACGAAGAAGCGGCCAACATGATGCGCTTCCAGCAGGCTTATCAGGCCGCGGCGCGCATTATCTCGGTGTCGAGCAGCTTGTTCGACTCGCTGTTGGCGGCGGTGAATAGATAAATCGTAGCAGCGTATTGTGCTGTGGGAGCGGATCATTCCGCGATGGACTCGACGAAGAATCGCGGTAGGAAACCGCTCCCACGAGGAGAAGCGCAGTCGCGGTGCAAGGTGTGGGAGCGGATCATTCCGCGATTTGTCGGGCGAAGAATCGCGGTAGGAAACCGCTCCCACGAGGAGAAGCGCAGTCGCGGTGCAAGGTGTGGGAGCGGATCATTCCGCGATGGACTCGGCGAAGAATCGCGGTAGGAAACCGTTCCCACGAGGAGAAGCGCAGTCGCGGTGCAAGGTGTGGGAGCGGATCATTCCGCGATTGGTCGGGCGAAGAATCGCGGTAGGAAACCGCTCCTACAAACAAACGCAATCTTAATAGGCGGCACGGTATGAGAATTTCCACCGGACAAATCAACCAGCAAGGCATCGACTCGATTCTCGAGAGCCAGACGAAGTTCGCCAAGACTCAGCTGCAGTTGTCCAGCGGCAAGCGACTCACTTCTCCCGCCGACGACCCGTCCGGCGCCTCGCAGCTATTGGTATTGGACCAAACACTAAGCAAAACCGAACAGTTTCAACGCAATGCCGACACGGCCAAAACCCGGCTCAATCTCGAAGAAACGACCCTGGTCGGCGTCCAAACCGTCCTTGATCGCGTGCGCGAACTGGCGATTCAGGGCACCAACGCAAGCCAGAACGACCAGACTCGCGACAGCATCGCGTTGGAAATACGCCAGCTCTTGGACGAGTTGGTTGACCTTGCCAATACCCGTGACTCGACCAACCGCTTTCTGTTCGCCGGCTACCAGGAGCAGACGCAGCCCTTCAGCGTCAACAGCAACGGCGACGTCGTCTACAACGGCGACGACGGTGTCCGCGCCATTCAAATTAGCGACAACCGCCAGATCCCCTCCAGCGACTCTGGCACCGACGTATTCATGGCGATCCCCGGCGGCAACGGCACGTTCAGCGTGTTTGACAACACGGCCAATCGCGGCAGCGGCGTGATCGATCCGGGCAGCGTGGTCAATCCATCCGCTTACGACGGCGATACGTATTCCATCGTGTTCCCCGCCACCACGGCCGCGACGGGTACGCTGACATTCGGCGATCAAGCGCCGACGGACGATACGCTGCAATACTCGCTGAGTATCAACGGCACCACCGTTTACAGCGTCGACGAAACCGGCACGCCTGCCGCAACGTTGGATGAGCTGGCCGCCCAGATCAACGACGATGTCGGGACTACCGGCGTGCGCGCCTATGTTGCAGGCGGCACGTTGTATCTCGCCAACACCAATCCCGGCGCCAGCACGATCACCGTGGCGGAACAGATCACCGGCGGCACGGCCGGCGAAGGCGACACCATCACGGGCTACTTCGGTGGCGTGCTGGCTTTCGATGGCACGGCGACGAATACGCTGACATTCGATGACGATTCCATCGACAGCTATATGGTGGTGGATAGCCAGAACAACGTCGAAACGACGGGACTGTACACCGACGGCGCCAGAATCGAATTCGCGGGGATCGAAACTAACATCGCCGGCGACCCCGCCCTCAGCGACCGCTACACGGTTACCCCGGCGGGCAACAGCGACATCTTCTCGACCATCAAGGATCTCGCGGACGCGCTGGAATCAGGTGCGGCGGTCAACCCGGCGGACCGCGCGCAACTTAGCAACGCGGTGAATCGGGCCATCACCGGCATCGACCGCGCCCAGGACAACATGGATAACGTCCGCTCGCGCGTCGGCGCCCGACTGTCCGCCCTCGATTCGCAGCAAAGCCTAAATGATGACTTCTCTTTGGTCGTTAAAGAGACCAAGTCCCGCATCGAGGACTTGGATTTCGTCGAAGCCATCGGCAGGCTGAACTTGCAGCAGATCTCGCTGCAAGCGGCCCAGCAGGCATATTTGCGCCTGCAAGGCCTGAGCCTGTTCGACCTGCTCTGATGACAACGTTGTGGGAGCGGATTATTCCGCGATTGTCTCGGCGAAGAATCGCGGTAGGAAACCGCTCCCACGACGAGGCGCCCGGCTGCAAGGCCAGTTGTGGCATTAGATTATGTTGTGGCAGTAGATCATGTTGTGGGAGCGGATCATTCCGCGATCGAGTCAAGTGGAAGCGATGAAATCGGCGAAGAATCGCGATAGGAAATCGCTCCCACGGAAGAGTAGATCGAATCGCCAAGATTTCAACAGGATGCCTTTTCGCATCCTTTGTTACAAATTTCGTTAAAGGTCCGGTTTCACCGGCCGTTAACGGAGCTGGAGGTGGTAAAGGCGTTTTAAGGCGCGCCTATCCACTAAAAATTAACCTAACCAGGCTGTCCTCTGATCCTCGAGATCGATAGAGGTAAAGCTAGGAAAGGAGCAGTAAAATGCCGCAAATTATTAATACCAATATTGCGTCGCTCACCGCGCAACGCAACTTGGACAAATCTCAGTCCAGTCTGGCCGTCTCCCTGCAACGTTTGTCCTCCGGTCTGCGCATTAACAGCGCCCGTGACGACGCTGCCGGTTTGGCGATTTCCAACCGGTTCACCACGCAAATTCGTGGTTTGCAACAGGCCGCTCGTAACGCAAACGACGGTATCTCTCTGGCGCAAACCGCTGAAGGCGCATTGGCCGAAACCACCAACGCTCTGCAACGTATCCGTGAGCTGGCCATTCAATCGGCCAACAGCACGAACTCCGCTGCCGACCGTCAAGCTCTGCAATCAGAAGTAAACCAGCTGGTTTCGGAAATTGACCGCGTTGCCGGAAGCACCACGTTCAACGGCTTGAAACTGTTGGACGGTTCGTTCACCAGCCAATCCTTCCACGTCGGCGCCGACGCCAACCAAACGATCAACGTTTCGGTTGCCGGTGCGACGTCGAATATCTTGGCGGTTAACAAGTTCACGACGAACAACACCAGCTATGGCGTTGAGGTTGCAACTAGTGGATCCCTAGCCGAGATGGATACTGCAGCCCTTGGCGCCGCTTCCGCTGTCAACACTGATGCGGATACCGCTCTGGGAACGCTGATCGCCACTCAAACGATCAACGTTATCGACTCTGCAGGTGATACCCAGTCGTTCCAGATCAGCGCCGCAAATTCTAACCGTGACGCTGCGTCAATTGCTGCATCGCTGAACTCAATGGAGGGCGTTTCCGCGTCCGCGACCAACAGCGCGGCGTTCACATTGACTGCTCCGCATGCCAATGCTGCTGACGGCGACCGTTATAGCTTCACGATCGCGACCGGTGACGGTGGTGCGACCGCTAACGTAAGTTTCGTAGTGAGTACGGCCACATTCCAGGACGACTTTAACAACGCGGTGGAAACCGCCATTGGCAGCATCAACACGACCAACAGCGATACGGACCTGAGCTACGACGCGGTTACCAAGACCATCACGAGCGCGAGCGGTGTGAACATCGGTGTCCAGGACTTAGAGGTCTATGACAACGTGACTGGTGTGGTTGGTGCGTCATTTACGAACATCCAAACGGGCGGTACTGATGACGCGCTGACGGCGATGTTCCAGATTGCTCCGCTTGGCGGCGCAGGCGTCAACCTGTTCAGTGCAGCCGTCAGCTTTACGGGCGGTGCATCCGATCAGGTTACCCAGGAAAGCTTGGCCACGGCTCTAGGTACAGTTGGTCTCACCGCTGGGGTGGTGCGCACGGGTAGCTTCGATGGCAACGGTGATGGCACCATGACCTTCACATATACCACGGGAGGTCAATCCTACGGTGTGTCGTTCACCCGCAACTCAGGCGGTGGCGGCGACGCGGGTTTTACCGTAACGACGACCGGTGGCGCTAACTTCAGCGTCTCCTCTTTCGTGGACGCTGATGGCGCGGATGGAACGATGACCTTCACTGCGGGTGCTAACACGGCGACTTCCGGCGGTGGTTCGATCACGTCGGGTGGTGCTGCTCAGACTCTGTCGCCCAACGCCGCGAACACCGGTACCACCTTGACATTCGCGGGCCGTACGCTGAACGAAGACCTGAACGACTCTGCTATCAAAACCGGTACCGTAGCTGCGTACCTGGATCCGGGGTATCGCCTGCAATCGACGGTTGGTACCGGCGCTGGCGGCATATTGTCCGTAGCCGCTGACACGGACGCCACCGTGACCGCGAACGTGGGTCTGACCAATGTCGCGGGTGGCAACTATGTTGCCCAGCAGACTTTGACCATCACTGGCGAAGGCGTGGCTTCTGTCGATGTTCAAGAGGACGACAGCGCGAAGCAAATCGCAACGCTAGTAAATGCGGTTGCCGACACGACGGGGGTTAGTGCAACGGCTCGGACGACGGCGACTCTTAGTGGCCTGACGGATGACGGCGTTGTATCGTTCACCTTGAATGACCAGGCGATTTCCGCCAATGTCACCACTACCGACTTGAGTTCGTTGGTTTCGGCCATAAACGACAAGACCGGCAGCACCGGCATTGTTGCAACGCTGAGCCTGGACAAGACGGAGATCACCTTGGTTCATGACCAAGGCGAAGACATCTCTCTCTTGGACTTCAACAGCTCTGCGGCGGAAGAAGGCGTCAATACCGTATCGCTGACCGTCAAAGGCAGTGAAACGGCGTCGACGGCAGTGACTTTGACCGCAGGTCAGGTTGGCGCGGACTCTGACTCAACCGTCGTTGGTGGTGAGTTAACCTTCAAGTCGACTTCTGGTCCGTTCTCAGTGAGCAGCAATGTCGAAGAGGCTTTGGGCGGTTTGTTTGCCGGCAATGCCAGTCAGCTGCAAACCAGCTCGGCTGAGTATGTCAGCGACATCGACATCAGCACGGTAACTGGCGCCAACAGCGCAATCGACATCGTCGACGGCGCGCTGGCTCTGGTAGACACCATGCGTGCCGACCTGGGTGCGATTCAGACTCGCTTCGAGTCGACCATCGCCTCCTTGACGGCAACGTCTGAGAACCTTACCGCTGCACGGTCGCGTATCCTGGATACCGACTTTGCGAAGGAAACGGCTGCTCTGACTCGTGCGCAGATCCTGCAACAAGCTGGCGTGTCCATCTTGGCACAGGCTAACTCTCTGCCGCAGTTGGCGCTCTCGCTCCTGCAGTAATAGTAGTCGGAAAAGCGTCCGGGGTTTTTGGCCCCGGACGCCTTTCTTCCCCCAGATCGAGTTTTGAAGCAGGTACACGATCATGGCTAGCGAAATCGCAAACAAAGTTCGGTTTGTTTCGCCGCCGCCCGCGCCGGTCAAGAGCCCGCGCAAGGAAGGGGACATCCACGCAGTTTTGCCATCGCAAAAGCCTGGAGAGCGGCAAGAAGTTACCGTCACGGGGCAGATCGAAGCCCCTCAGCAAAAGGACATGTCGGCCAAGGCCGATGATCAGCAAGGACTGCAACAAGCGGTCTCATTTCTAAACGAGCAAGTGCAAACCGTTAAGCGTAGTCTGGAGTTCGCCGTTGAAGAGGATACCGGAATGGTGATCGTCAGCGTGCGGGATTCAGACACTAATGAATTGATCCGGCAAATCCCCGCGGAATACGTGGTGGATATGGCCCGGAAGATGCATGAGTTGCAGCAGGATCAGGCCGAGAGCCAGATGGAAGGCTTGTTGTTCCGCTCGGAAGCCTGATTGCCCGGTTCGGTCTAGCCCTGCAAGGGGCGGCCGATAACCTCGGGTGTAGTTCAACGAAACGCGGATTCTGGAGGATCGATGGCGAGTATTTCCTCACCGGGACTTGGGTCCGGGTTGAACGTGACCGAACTCGTGAAAGATATTCTCGAGGCGGAACGCAAACCCACGACTCTGCGTCTTGACACCCGTGAAGCGGAATACCAAGCCAAATTGACCTCTTTCGGCGTGCTGCAGGGCGCGCTATCGGATTTTCAAACCAAACTGACTTCATTGCGTTCCGTTTCGGCACTGGCGTCGTTCACGGCGACCAGTTCGGACGAGAGCGCGATTTCCGTGGCCGCCGGTACGCTGGCCGCGGAAGGAGACTATCGAATTGAAGTGACGTCGCTTGCTGAAGCGCACTCCCTGGCGAGCGCGGCGACCTACGACAGCTTGGATACCATTGTTGGGACCGGTGATGGCACGGGTACGCTGACCTTTAGCTTCGGGTCGTGGGCGCAAGATACCAAAGCCACAGAAGATCCGGCGGACGACGAGTACACGTTTACCAAGAATACCGACAAAGCGTCTCACGTCGTTGAGATAACGGACGGCTCATTGGCGGGAATTCGCGACGCCGTCAACGCCGCCGACATCGGCGTCAAGGCGACCATCGTCGACGTCGGTGGCAACCAGTTTCAATTGCTGTTCACCTCGGAAGACGCCGGTAAGAACAACGCCCTGCAAATCGAAGCCTCGGCGAACTTGACGGCGCTGCAGTACGACAAGACGTCCCTCGAAGACGAGCTTGCGACCAAAATGACTCAGACCCAGGCTGCACAGGATGCCACGTTGTCCTACAACGGACTCACGGTTACGCGCCAAAGCAATAAGATCACTGATTTGATCAGCGGCGCCACGCTGACCCTAAATGCGCCCTCGACCAACGGCGCCGCGACGATCAGCATCGCCCGTGAAGAGGGCAACTTGGCGGCGAAGGCCACCGAGTTTGTCACTGGCTTCAACGAGCTGATGACGGTGGTGGGTCAACTCACCTCGTTCAACAAGGACACCAAACAAGCCGGCGTGCTTTTGGGCGACGCGAACGTGCGCAGCATAACTAGCCAATTGCGCCGCATCATGGCCGAGACCATTCCCAATGTGGGATCGAAATATAATTCGCTGGCCAGCATCGGCATCCGAACGCAGGCCAACGGCACCTTGAGTCTCGACGAAGAGAAACTTAATGCCGCCATCGCCGCGGATCCGGATGCCGTGACGCGTATATTCGCCGTGGCGGGTTCGGCCAGCGGCGATGATGGTCTGAAATACCTGGGCAGCACGAGCCTGACTCAAGGCGGGCTGCATCAGGTGCGCATTACTCAGCCGGCAACTCGTGCCACCTACACCGGCACCGCGCTTGATCCCGGTGATTTTCCGTTTACAGTCGATGCCACCAATGACACGTTCAAGATCACTGTTGACGGCAGCACCGCAGTGATAACTCTGACTCATGCGGTGGATTACACCAGTGACACCTTGGTCGAGGAGATTCAATCCCAGATCAACGGCAATACAACGCTGCGGGCCGCGAATGCGGCGGTCACTGTAGAATTCACCAACAATCAATTCGTAGTCACATCGAACAAATACGGTTCGACTTCCGAAGCGGAGGTGACCGAGGGTTCGGCCACACTAGGGTTTGCCGCCGGAACGGCGGTTGCCGGCCTGGATGTCGCCGGCACCATCGGTGGTTCGCCTGCCACCGGCAGTGGCCAGATTCTCGTCGCCAATGCGGGTTCCGCCGTCGGCATGAGCATTCAATACACCGGCACGAGCACCGGCGTTGTCGGCGGCATAACTTTTGCTCGTGGATATGCGGACCAACTATTTCGTTCCATCGACGATTTGCTGGCGGCGGACGGTGGCTTGACCACCAAGACCGAGGGCCTGCAGAAAAGCATTGACGACATTACGTCACAACGCGAAGCCTTGGATGAGCGGTTGGCGGCGCTGGAAA
>JAKACW010000111.1 GCA_021821045.1 Pseudomonadota bacterium | reverse complement strand
TGGGCGGCCGGCCGCAAAGTGTGGCGTCCGTCACAATTTTGAGACCCCAGAAATCTCCATCTAACTAAACCGATTTCCCCGCCGATAGCTAGGATTGGCGCGCTAGGCGTCTGATCGCCGCGCCCTGATGTTCACTTGCGGGAATGCCGACCATGAAAACAATTGATGAAGATGAAGTAGTTACCGCCTACGAGCCGGAAACCGAGCGGCATGAAATGGACGACACATCGTCCAGCCCAACGGAACCAAAGCTCAATCTTAGCGAAATGATCGGGCCGTATCTGTACTTCACCGACAGAAGCATCGACCGCATTCTCGGCAATCTCGACGGATTGCGTAGTCAAGTTTTTCAGCCCAACCAAGATGACGACGGGGAAGCGGGGCGGGTGCAGCACTTTCCGTCCGTCTGTCTGATCGGCCTTGGCCGCTGCGGTTCGAACATCGCCGTCGACGTCGCCTCGCTGGTGTACAGCGCGCGTCAATTCTACTTAAATGAATTCAAGACCAAGGAGATGCACGCCAGCGAACAGAATTTCCGGCCTGTGCGTTGGATTCGCAACAACTTGCTCGGATCATCGGGCCGACACAAAAAGCAGGTATTCCTGATCGAGCCCTTGGTCATGCTCGGCGACTTGGACAAAGACATCGAAGGACGCATTCGTTTTTCCCGCGGCAGCGAAACCGGCACCTTCCTGAGCGACTACAGCAAGATGAAGATCATGGATCTTGCCGAGGTGCACGCCGGCGGCGCCGGCAACGCGCCTATTCTCGGGCAATACTTGGCCAAGATCATTCTCAACAAGGACACGCAGCATTTTTCCAGCGCCGATTGGAAATTCATACACAGCTACTTGATCGACTCCTGCGGTATCAAGGCCAATCAGTCGCGCTTGTATTTCTATATCTTCAGCGCGGGCGGCGGAACGGGTTCGGGCATGGCCTCGGAATTCGCCATGGCCCAACAATTCGCCTACATGAGCAAGACGTTCGACAACAAGGCGCCGGACGAATCGGCGTCGAACAGCGGCGACACCTTTGTCTTCGAACCGATTTTCACCAGCGGCATTTGCATCCTGCCCAACATCTCCGACCGGATCAGCGAAATGTCGGAGGCGTTGCACGTCAATGCCGGTCGCTTGCTCTGCAAATATCTGGCGGAAGAGTGGGACTTTTCCTACAACTTCGACGTTGAAGACAGCAGCGCGGACAGCGTGATGCGTCGCATCCGCCCATGGAACGCAATGATGCTGATCTCCAATGACATCATGCGTTACGCCGAGGAAACCGACGACGCCAAGATCCACGACGTCGACGTGAATACAATGGAGCGCTACGCCAACCAATACATCTCGCAGCAGATTTTCAACATCCTCACCGCCCAGGCTGTGACGACGGACTACGACCAAAACTACTTCCGCCGCGCAGGCATGGACATCAGCGAAACCATCCGTCTCGATGCCAACGACCTGTTCATGAGTCTGGCCGGTCCGGTTGCCGTGGCGTACGCCGAAGCCGCCGTGTCGGAACGTTCGTCGCCGACGGCTGACAAGGCCCGCATTTTCGAAAGAGAGCCGGTAAAACTCGACGTGGATGACCTATTCTTCCGCTCGATCGATCTGCCGCATTTTAACTCGGTGACGCAGGCCATCGAAGGGATCAGCCTATTACCCATCGAGTCCAAGCGCTATCGCGAGGCTCTCGAACAGTATAAGAAGTCCGGCTACGATCCGTCGCTACTGAAAAACCTGCACTTCTTCAAGAACTGCTCGTCAGTGGTTTCCATCATCTCGCTGCCGCAGGGCTACAAGCTGTCTTACACCGACTTGAACAGGCTCAAAACCCATCTCAACGGTCTGTTCCCGAACACCACGCTGAAGCGTTACGCGCTGGTCATCGGAGCTTCGGAAAATCTTTCGTTAACGACGCTCGTCGCCAAGAGTCCGTGTCTGTCGGATGACTTCCTGACGTTGTTCGTGTCTTTCATCAAACGTTGCTTTGCCAAGGACCCGTATCGCTTCAATGAAAGCCTGGATGACGCCGTCCTCGACTTGATCACGGGAGATGAGTTTGACGAAGCGCGCGTCGATGCCATTCTCAACGACCACGAAAACCCGTCGCGCATTCTCGACACGAACTGGTATGCCATCAAACCGATGTACGAGAAGAAATACCGCGAGTTGATCCGCGATAAGTCCAAGTTCGTTTCCATCAACGACATCCGGCTGTCACGGGAAACCGTGAAGAAAGCGATCCGCTACTTACGCGAGATCTTCCGCCATCAGATCGGCAAGACCCGTGTGGTCTCGTTGAGCGATCCGCGCGGGGAGCCGAAAAAGGCGACCTTTGATGGGTTGCTTGGGAAATCGAAGAAGGACTAAACTCGGGTCGAGTACAGCCTAGTACCCGAAAGGGGAGCGAGGGGGCCAAAGCGCCCCCTCGCGACGTTTCAAATCCGCCTCCCGTGCCGATACCCATCCTGTCGACCAACACCAACCAACAAAATGGAGACATCGTCGTGAAGGGACCCATCTCACTCATGGTGCTCGCCTTGATCATCATCGGCGGCTCGATTGCATACAAATTCGTCAACGAACAACCTGTCAGTGATCCCACCGCGGTGGTGGCACCCGCAACGCCCAGCGTCGCCAAACCGCTTCCGCCCCGCGAGATATTCGCTTACGTTCCAAGCGACACCATTGCCTTTTTTGGCGGGCTCGAGCCCGTTGACTTTAAGAGTCTTCTGGATGTTTTCGTCACCGAGGAACAGTGGATAAAAGAAGTCAATTGGGACGAGGCGAGCGCCGAGCTGGGGTCCGATCCGAAAACCCCGCCCGCCATACGTTTCATGGCCGGCCTGAACATCGAGTACATCAAAGCACTGCAAAACACCGCGCAAACGACCAACACCTTGGGCGTGGGTGAGAAAGTCGACAGTGTTATTTACACCATCGGCATGATTCCGGTGCTGCGCGTGAAGCTCGAGGACGAACAGGCATTCAGTGCCTTGCTCGATCGCGCCGCACAGGCTGCCAATGTCACGAGCGAGAAGCGCACGATAGACGCCGCGACTTATCGGGCGTTCAGTCTGGATGAGCCCAATTCCGAGAAAAAGACGGACGTCGATCTCATCGCCGCGATTGCCGGCGGCTACGGCGTGTTGACGTTGTCCACGCCGCTGGAGCGCGAAAAGACCCTGCGCCTTGCCTTGGGTCTGGACAAGCCGGCCAATCCGCTCAGTGTTGCGACAATCGACGAGTTGCAAAAGACTTACAAGCTCCACCCGGCGTTTATCGGCTATATCGACCACCGAGAAATCATGAAGGGCATCACCCAGGAGGACGGCAACGCATTGGGTTGTATGCTCGATACCCTGCGCGCAGCCGCCGTTGAAGAGCGCGCAGCGCAGTTGGCGGGCACCGCCGAGGCCGACGTTAACGAAGCGCCGGTACCGCAGGAAGGCGCCTCCGTGGCCTCGATTCGCACGCCGGAGTGTCAAACTGAACTCATGGCCATCGCCGACGCCTGGCCGCGTTCGGTATTCGGCTACTCCAAATTCGAGGCGATGAAGAAGCCGATGCAACTGGACGCGTTGTTTATCATCGAGAGCCGGGACAAGGAGACACTCGAGCAGCTACGCACGCTGCGCGGCTTCCTTCCCGCAGTTTTGCGCGACGACAAAAGCCGCCCGTTGTTCGGCCTGGGTGTGGGTCTCAACGTCAGCGCGCTGACGCCGGTAATGAGCACGATTACGCAGAATTTTCTACAGAAGAGCTATCAATGTGAGCGGCTGCGCGCCATGCAACAGTCGTTTGCCCAATCCGGCGGCGCCATGGCCGTGGGCATGGCCTCGGGCATGTTTGCCGGACTAAAGGGCGTTTCGGCCGTCGTTTTCGACGTCGCCGGACAGGTCGATCCCGCCAACCCGGTCGCGGGCATTCAAGGCATTGATGCCATCGTAGCGATTACTTCTGACAACCCGATTGACGTGCTGAACGCGGCCAAGAACATGGTGCCGCAGCTTGCGGACTTGGAGGTGCCGCTCGATGGCTCCCCGGTGGTGCTGCCATTCCCGTTGCCTGGTGACATCGAGGTCAAGATCGCCGTCACCGGAAAACACATCGTTCTCTATACCGGCCCCAAAGCGACTGCACTGTCGGCGCAAATCTCGAGCGAGGGACGCGAGCCAAACGGCCTCTTTGCGTTGAGCATGGACTACGGCAGACAAATGCGTTTCATCACCTCCGCAGTGGCGAGCAATCCGGAAATGCCCGCCCACCAACAACAGATGCTGCAATCCATGCAGGAGCGTGATGTTCAATTCATTCAACACTTCGACATCACGCCGCAGGGTATTGTCTTTGAAACGCGGATGAGCGTGAACTAGGGGGTTAAAGGCGACTCGGCATGATCGATCGGCGTCGCAGCGACAAAATCGCATTGCGCGGCCCGGGAAACATTCCTGATCTTAAGAGTCAGATAAGATTGTTTGGGTCTAATGGCCAATTGGTACCCGGCTTTTCCGATTAAGCCGTACTTTAATGAGGCACTTGCCGATGCTCGCAACGTACCGCGTTATTTCTCCTGCGCTACGGGGTGTCCAGGTTGCCCCCGGCAGTCCGCAATCTCCATTTCCGTAGTGCGGGAGACTTTGCTATGGCCACAACCTGCGGTTTCACGATCGGCGAGCACCACCCACCCAAACTCGAGCAAAACCGCGAGTACGTTGCCACCGTGCTCGACACCATCGCCGCGCTCGTACTGGTTCTGGATGGAGACGGGAGAATTCTGCGCTTTAACCGCGCCTGCGAGGAACTAACCGGGTATACGGCCGAAGAGGTGATCGGCAAGCATCCCTGGGATCTGTTCCTGTTGCCGGAGGAAGCGGACGCCGTCCGCACGGTGTTCCGCAGCCTCACGTCAGGCCACTTTCCCAACACCTACGAGAACCACTGGCAAACCAAGTCGGGCGAACGGCGCCTGATCGCCTGGTCCAACGCAGCGCTCTTGGACGACGACGGCCGGGTGGAGTTCGTCATCCCCACCGGCATTGATATCACCGAGCAACGTCGCGCGGAAACCGATCTTCGCCGCCACCTGGACCACCTGGAGGAGACCGTCGCGCTGCGGGACTACGCGCTCATGGAGGCCGTGGCCAACCTGCGCGCTGATCGCGACGAACGGGCGCAATTGGAATACATGCTGCGCCACGCCGCTATCGGCGTGTCGGCACAAATAGGTGAAAACTTTTTTCAGTCCTTGGTGAAATACCTGGGGGAAACCCTTGGCGTGGACTACGCCTTCGTAGGCGAGCTTTCCGAACAGACGCCCAACCGTATCACCACCAGCGCCGTCTACGCCCGCGGCCGGATCGTCGATAATCTAGAGTACGATCTAGCAGGTACGCCCTGTGCAAACGTGGTCGGTAATCAACTGTGCGCCTATCCCGCGAATGTGCAGGAACTGTTTCCCGAGGATGACCTGCTTGTGGAAATGGGCGTGGAAGGCTATCTCGGTACGCCGCTGTTCGATCCGGAGGGACGACCCTCCGGTATCCTGGTGGTGCTCCACAGCAAACCTCTGCAACATGTCAAATTGGCCGAATCGCTGACTTGCATATTCGCGGCACGCGCCGCCGCTGAATTGGACCGTCTGCGCGCCGAACGCAGTCGCCGTCGCGAGCAGGAACGCGCCCTTGTTACTCTGCGTTGCATTGGTGACGCCGTGCTGTCGACTGATGCCGAGGGCGCAGTCGAATACCTTAACCCGGTCGCTGAACAACTGACGGGCTGGACGACGGAGCAGGCTTTGGGCCGGATGCTGGATGAGATCTGCCCCGTGGGTGACGAAGAGGAAGACGGCATCCGCAGTGCGCAGTTGCAGGCCGCGCTCCAGCGGGGCGAGTCCGTCAGCCTAACGGAACCCACGGTGCTGGTCGCGCGCAACGGAAGCCACCTGCCGGTGGACCTGACCGCCAACCCGATCCTGTCGGATTCGTTCCGGATCATCGGCGCTGTCGTGGTGTTCCGCGACGCCAGTACGCCGCGACGACACATCCGGGAACTCGCGCGACGCGCAACCCGCGACAGTCTGACCGGGCTGGTTAACCGCCAGACATTCGAACAGCAGCTTGCCGATGTTCTGAAAAACATGGGCGAGAGTGGCGCCGAGCACGTGCTTTGCTATCTTGATCTTGATCGCTTCAAGGCCATCAACGATGAGTGCGGACATGCCGCCGGTGATGCGCTGTTGCGCCAGCTGAGCCAGCGCCTGCAGTCCGCCGTGCGTCAAAGCGACACGCTCGCGCGTCTTGGCGGCGACGAGTTTGCGCTTCTTCTCGAAGACTGCACATTGGAGAGCGCCCGTCAGATCGCCGATAACCTGCTGCGCAATGTCGCGGACTTTCGTTTCAACTGGAACGAAAAAATCTACACCTTGGGTATAAGCGTTGGACTGGTCAGCACGGGTGCATACACCCAGATCACCCATGATGAGTTGTTGCGGCTCGCCGATATGGCGTGCTACACGGCCAAGCGCCAGGGGCGCAACAGGGTCCACGTTCACCGCGCCGACGAGGCTCCGGCCGAGCACTATCGCTTCGAGGAGCGCCGGATTGCCCTGCAGTCGAGGGATGAGATGCTGGGCCAGTTGCGCCTGCACGCGCAGGCGGTCGTGTCCGCGTCCGCGCCGGAAACGTCCCCGGTTCAGTACGAGATCCTGTTACGCATCCTGGATCGCCACGGCCATCCCATGCTGCCGCGATCGTTTCTTCCCATCGTTGAACGGCGAAATCGCTTTCCGGCCGTGGACCGGTGGGTGATTTCCCATGCCTTGCGTTGGCATGTCGAGGCGGCGCTTGGCGACGCGCGGGTTTCGGTGAATGTCTCTGGACCTTCTCTGGCGGATGGGGAACTGCCCGAATACGTCGAGACGGAACTGCGGCGATTTCAGATACCGGCGGACCGCTTGTGTTTCGAGATCGACGAAGCGATGCTGCTGACCCAGTTCGATCGGGCCCTTCATTTCAGCCAAAGAATCAAAGCGCTCGGCTGCGGCATTACCTTGGACGGGTTCGGCCGAAGCGCCTTTCGATTCGTCTCCATCAACCAATTGCCGTTGGACTTTCTGAAGGTGGACGGCGTGTTTCTGCGCCAGGCGGCTGAGGATCCGGTCAAACGGGTGATGCTGACCGCGTCCTGCGAAATTGCGAGCGTTATGGGAATCCGCACCATCGGCACCATGCTGGAAACCGAAGCCGATGTGCGACGGGCGCAGGACTTCAATCTCGACTATGCCCAGGGCTTTGCTATTAGCCGCCCATGCGAATTCTAATTCTCATGGCCGATTTGCAAGGACGCATAATGTATATTATGTCAAATTACTTCTGTGGTGATTTCACTCCAGCCAGTTCTCAACGGGTAAACCTGGCACTCGCCTAAATTCGGTTGTGTTGGCAGTTACAACCGTGAGGCCCAACGATTGGGCATGCGCCGCGATGAGTAAGTCATTGGGACCGAACGGTTGCCCTCGTCGTTCCAGGTACAACCTGACCTGCCCGCAGTGTTCGTCCATGGGAGTCTCAAGAGGCAGAATCGCAATCAAGTCCAGTACTGCGTTCATCTGTTGAGTCAACCGCGGCGATGCCTTTTTCGCAGCACCAAAACGCAGTTCCGCGGCGACCACAATACTCGTGCAAACACTGCGCTCGCCGACACGCTCAATATGCTGTGCAACACCGCCTCTCGGGTGACGGATCAACTCAGATAGGATGTTCGTATCGAGCAAATACTTCAGATCACCGCTCACAACTCAACATCATCCAGTTGGGACAACGTTTCGTCGACATCGGCAAATTCGTCTTCGATCGGCTCCAAAGTCGCCAACAATGCGAGCAAGCTGCCTTTGGTGACCGGCTCGATAATAAGCTTGTTGCCTTCCTTGCGAATAATGGCGTCATCGCCGTCAAGTTCGTATTCCTTCGGAATACGCAAAGCCTGATTGCGCCCATTTCTGAATAGTCTTACGTGTCGCTCCTTGCCCATGCGCGTTGCCTCGTGATACTTAGGGTTGGCATATGCTGAAGCCTCTGCCTTCTCTTCCTTTATCGTCAAGAGGATGGCCCAGTTGTAGAGGAATTGGCGGTTCCTGGCCGCCCGTGCCACCGATTAAAGTATGTAACATATTGACAATTTAAGGGTTTCTATCAAGATGACAACCAATAGAATTTGGTGAAGGATGCCCAATGATCAAACTCTACGGCTATAAGAAATGCGGCACCTGCCGTAAGGCCGAGTCCGTGCTCGCCAAAGCCGGCGTCGACTACACGTTTATCGATATCACCGAGAATCCGCCTTCGAGCGTGGCGCTCAAGAACATGGCGCAACAAGCCAGTCGCGATCTCAAGAAGATGTTCAATACCAGCGGCGTCATGTATCGGGAAAAGAACATCAAAGCCAAGCTCACCGAGTTGTCCGATGCGGAAATTCTGAAACTATTGGCGTCCGACGGCCGCCTGATCAAACGACCCGTGGTCACCGATGGCACGAAAACCACTGTCGGTTTCGACGAGACCGAATTCAAACGCGCCTGGCGCTGACGCGACCCGCGCTCAATCATGACGCGACAAAAGATCGGTCTGGTCCTTGGCATCGTCGCGGCGCTCGCAATTGGCTTGGCACCGGCCCCGGAAGGCATGTCGCCCGCCGCGCAAAATGTCGCGGCCGTCACCGCGTTGATGGCCGTCTGGTGGATCAGCGAAGCGATTCCGATTCCCATCACCGCTTTGCTGCCGCTGGTGCTGTTCCCCGCCTTGGGCGCCGTGAGCGCCGGCGATACAGCCGCGGCCTACGGCAATCATTTGATCTTTCTTTTTCTCGGCGGCTTGCTGCTGGCCATTGCCATGGAGAAATGGCGGCTGCATCTGCGCATCGCGCTGCACACCATTCGGTTGGTGGGCATCCGGCCGCGCACTGTAGTGTTGGGATTCATGCTGGCCACGGCGTTTCTGTCCATGTGGATCAGCAATACCGCCGCCGCCATGTTGATGGTCACCTTTGCCATGGCTGTGGTGCAACGCGTGCTTGGCAATGATGCCGGCCCCGGGGGTGAACGTCATTCGCCCTTCGCCACCGGTTTGATGCTGTCTATCGCCTATGGCGCGTCGGTCGGCGGTATCGCCACGCTGATCGGTTCGCCGCCCAATGCCATCATCTTCGGCACGCGCTGCGTCACCATCGCCGAAATGGCCAAGGCGGGATTCGCCATCAATATCGCGTGCATCGTGCTGACGAGTGTGTATCTGACGTGGGTTGCGCCCGCCCTGCTCGGTGTGTCGTTTGAAGGAATTCCCCAGGGATGGCTATAAGCGCGGTGTGTTAGTGCGAAGAA
>JAKACW010000110.1 GCA_021821045.1 Pseudomonadota bacterium | reverse complement strand
GTGGCCTCGGTCAGGGTGATGCTGTTGAAATCGCTGCTGGAGGTTACCTTGGTCGAACTGTCCACCTGACAGTCATTGGCCGTGCCGCAATTGCACGCGGCGGTGTCGTCCATGCCATGGCACCACGCGGAGCCGGTGGCGATCGACACGTAGATGTTGCCATTGCGATTGATCGATTCACTGCGCGCGACCAGTAGCATGTCGTAGAGGTTCTCGGCCGCCGCCTGTAGGCGCTGGCGTTCCAGCAACTTGCCGAACGCGCTCACTGCAAAACCCAAAGCAATGGCCAGCACCGCCATGGCGACGAGGAGTTCTATGAGTGAAAATCCAACCGATTTGTGACGCCGGTTCCGCATTTGAAAAAACCGTATTTTTAGCCTGCAAGGTGTTATCGGTTTTTGTGGGCCTGGTCTGAAGGGGCGTGGGAAAATAACCGATTGATTTGGCGAAACAAATATCGAATGTACGGTCTTTGATAAAGGTCGTGCTGTAAAGGCAACCCGAGCGGGCCGCGCTTAAAGCCGGGTGCCCACGTTGCCGATGACGGGTATGCAGTCATAGCGTCACAGCAATGGAAGGTTTTCGCATGCGAATTTTACGCGTTTCGGGATTTTCACTGATCGAATTGGTGGTGGCTATGGCCATCATCGCTATCGTCACCGCGGTTGCGTTGCCGGCGTTCCAGGATTCGGTGCGCAAATCGCGACGGGCGGACGCCAAGGCGGCGTTGCTGCAGGTGGCGGCCAATCAGGAAAAATGGCGGGCCAACAATCCTTCCTATACAACGGATTTGACCAAGCTAGGATTCGCCGCCGCCGCCAACGCGGTCTCGACCGATGGTTACTACACGATCAACGTGTCTGCGGCGAGCGGAACCGGGTTCTCGGCCAATGCCGCTCCGAAAACCGGCACCGCCCAAGCCGGCGATAGTTGTACGCTGGTGATCACCCACAACGGCCCTGATATTTCCGACGCCGCGAAGCGCGCCTGCTGGGGCAAGTAAGCATCGCGGTAGGAAACCGCTCCCACAACTTCCTCAACGCGGCGTATTCATATCGAGAGTGCGGGCCGCGACGGAGCTAAAGCTTTCCTCGATCCGTTTGCATTCGATTACTTCTACTACCGTGGTCTTGCCACCGCCTTTGGATTTGGCTTTGACCCGTTTTTCCCCGGCGAAGCCCTTCGCGTCGGCTGGATTGGTCGCCATGTTGAACACCACGTGGAAGCCACCGTCGGCGGCTTTGACGTAACACTTGTGCTCCGTCAGAGCATCGTCGGCTGCCGCATAATTGGCGTAAAGCAGACCGCCGACCAACACCGCTCTTAGCACGTTGCGCATTGTCATGATGTTCTCCTCTTGTCTCACCAGCAGTTCTTTCCTGGGTTGGAATTGGTTGCGTTGACCGCCGACTTGATGTTCAAGTTGGTGAACGTCAAGTCGCCGCAATCCGTGTCGGTGGTCTGGGGAGCGACCCGAGTGGCGGTGAGCGTGTAGCCGCCGCTGGCAACGGTCGCGTCGATGGAGTAATACCCGTTCTCGCTCGTCGCCGGATCGCTGGCGAAGCCAAGCTTGGTCATGTTCGCCGTATAAGCACCGTTTTGAATCAAGTACTGTTCCTGCATCGCGGCCGCGCGCAGCAACGCGGTATGTGCATCGGCGCGCCGGCCCTTGATCATCTGGTTGCTGTATGCGCTGTAGCCCACGCTGACCAGAATCGATGCAACCACGATGGTGACCATCAGCTCGATTAACGTAAATCCCTTTATGCTCCTCATCGTGTCCTCTCCGTTTGCGAATGCCTTAGTTACTCTGACGGTACCAGTAGGTTCCCGACGTGGTCAGTTGCGCGCCCGTGTCGTACGAGCCCTTACCGTCATCGCCACCGCCGACGCCGATGATGCGGATGGCGTCCTCGCCGAAGTGGGGCGTGACGGAGTCGGGCAGACGGGCGCCTACGTCAATGGCACGGTCGCCCTTGCTCTTGCCCGTGGTGCCGTTCCATTCGTACTGCGATGTCGCCTGGTGAAAACTCACCGCGTACAAGTAGCCGACGCCGGGAACGGGAACGCATGACGAAGCATCGGCGTCCGGCGCGAACGTTGTGAAGTAGAGCACCCCACCGATGGTGAGCGAGGACGACAGGGACTTCTCGCCGCTTCCCTCCAGAGTGATGTACCAGCCGTCGGCGGAGTTCAGGGTCGCGACGGCCGCCGATTGTTCGGCTGCCGTGCCGTCTTGGATGGCGTTGCTGGTGGCGTCGTACAGATCGGCTTCCGTGATGGCGGAAGGTATGGGCGTGTCGTTCGGTCCGCTGCCGTGGTAGCTGGTGGCAATGGCGGTGTCCTTCAGCATGTAAAAGCGATTGACGACGTCCGTTTCGTTGGGGTGCGAGCGATTGCCGCTACCGATGGCCACGGCGTCGAAGGACACGTTGTTGTAACGTGTGCTGACGACGTCGGGTTGGTTGAAGAACCGTCGGTCGGTGCTGGCGGTGGCGCCGCCGAGGCTCGCCAATTTGAAGATAGACCAGGTGTTCTGGCTGGCGTTGGGTAGCGTGTTGCCCGGCATGTCGACGCGCCAGATGTTGCCGCCGGTATCCGCGGCATAAACGCGATCGGTCAGCCCGTCGCCATTGGAGTCGAGAATCCCAACCGGGGCCGGCATGCTGTCCACCAGGGCGGTTTCCTGCATATTGGTGGTACTGTCGGCGGCCGGCGTTACGCTCCAGATCAGCGCGCCTGTCACCGCATTGACGATGAAGATGCCGCGACCTTCGGTGTCGTCGTCGCCGACTTCGTGGACGTCCTTGTTGGTGTCGTAGCCCGCCGCGAAAATCAGCACCGGGCCCGTGTGGCCGGGGATGGTGGTGACGATGGGCGTCGACCAGCTTTGCCCCAGTTCGGAAAAGCCGGTGGTGGCGGCGTCGATGCGCCACATGAACGTCGGGCTGTCCGGGTCGGTCACGTTCATGGCGTACAAGGCGCTTCCCCCGCGGCGCAGACCGAAGAACACATAGACCTTGTCGCTGGCGCCGCTGATGGTGCCGTCGTTGTTGTGATCGTAGGTGTAGCTGACGGGCACGCCGTCAATGCCGTAGGGGTGGTCATCCCCATTGGTATTGTCGCGAATGGTCTTCACCACCGGGTACATTTCCGTCGGAATGAAGGCCCAGTCTTCCTGGCCGTCGTCGCCGGAGAACATGTGGAACACGCCGGCGTTGGTGCCCATGACGATGCGTGTGTCCGGGTTGGCCCGGGTGTAGGTGCCGCGGGCGCCGTAGTTGATTACCAGCGGGCGCGAATGCAGCGGATCGCCCAATATCCACGGCCGGTTGTCCGTCGTGCTTTCGTCGTCGTCGTCATCATCGACGTCGACCCCGCGGGCCCAGTTGATCAACTGGTCTTTTTCGGTGTCGTCGGCGGCGCCGAAGGCGGCGGCCGTAATGTTGGTGTTGGTCGTGACAAAGTTCTCCAGCGCGCCATCGGTGCCGGTGTTGGTCTTAATGGTGCGAGTCGACGGATTGCGCGCGGCCAGCAAGGCGCCGGCGCCGCCGTTCTCGACCGACGCGCCGTCGACGGAGGTGCTCCACACGGTGGTGGCGGTGTCTTTGATGTTGCCGGTGAGGGGGTCGATGGCCGCCACGTTGTTAGTGTCAACCAACGTTCCATCGCTGGTGATGCTCAGCTTTTTGAGGTTGCCCGACCAACGCGGTTTGCTAGTGGGTCGGAACATCGCAATGTAGACGTCGTCCAGACTGCGCGAGCGATTAAAGCTATTTACCGCGACCGCGGGGGCCGTGAACGTCGTGTCGGTTTCGAGAATTTCGTTGATGGCGCCTTGGAACGCGTCGGTGAGGTCGGCGGCATCATCGGCCGTGTAGTATAGGCCGCCGCCCGCTTCCGCGGTGTTGCTCAGCAGCGTCTGGTCGGTCTGAAAGCCGATGGTGTAGGTGACGACGCGCTGGGTGCCGTTGCTGTCGTCGCCGTCCAAGTCCCTGTTGTACAACCAACCGGCAAGTTCATCCAAGCGATTGTCGCTGGTGGAGCCGATGCCGGGAAGGGCGTCGATGGCCGTGTTGGCGGCGGTGTCGTTGGTGGGTGCGCCGTCGGTCATGTAGATCACATAGGCCTGCTGGCAGTCGCCCATGGGCGAGATGTATGTCCCGCTGCTTTCGGCCGTGGTGTCGCGCGCGGGGTCCGGAGAAGTTTGGTCATCACCATAGAGCACGCTCAGGCCGGCATAGTAGCGATAGGCTTCGTAGAGCGTTTCGCACAACGGGGTGTAGGTGGTGGCAGCCAAACTGTTGATGGTGTCGATCACCGCGGTGCGCTGCGCGTCGGTCATATTCTCGTTGATCTTATGTACCACGCGGCCGCCGTTGGGCGTGGAGTTGTTGTCATTGAATACCATCAGGCCGAAGTCGACGGACGGGTTGGATTCGATAATGCCGGTGACCACTTCCTGGGCGATCTCGAGGCGGGTGCGCGTGGGCGCCGCAAGAGAGCTGTCGTGATACCAGTTCATGTAGTTGGCGGTGTAAAGGGTGACCGTGTCATCCGAATCCCAGGAGATATTGGAGTCAGTCACGGCGGCGGTGTAGGGGCCGCTGGATGTCGTAGGGTAGCCCGCGCCTTGGGCCGGTGTGCCCGGATTGCCGTCGTTCTCATCGGTGACATCGGTGCGGCAGTCGACGTAGTCCGAATCCTGGGTGCCGCTGCTGCCGGCGAGTTGGCGCCACGACAAGTTGCCCTTTCGCGAACGCCACACGCGCATACGGTCCGTGTACATTCCCTGAGCGTCCAATGAGCTGGTGGAGGATGCGCAACGGTTGCTGTCTATTTGTATCCACTGGTCCGTCCCGGTGCTTGGCGGTTTGCCGGTGGTGGACCAATACAAACGGCTGCTGCTGACGCTGCCTTGGGTCGTATAGGTTGTGCCCGGACTGTAGGCGGGCCTTGTCCCAGGCACGTCGGTGTCCATACTGCCGGAGTTGTCGAAAATGATAAGTACTTTCGGCCGGCCGTTGTTGGTAATGGAAACGTCGGAGACGTAGAGTTCCGTGTCATCGGCAGATGCGGGAAAGCACAGCGACACCAACAGCATCGTGAGGCTCAAGTGTGTCAGCTTTTTCATAACGGTCTACCTCGTCACTTGGCACCGATCCGTCGTCGCCGTTTGGGAACTTAGTTGGCGATAACTTGCCGCCGCATGCCTTGCACCACGGCGTTGTTCGCGCCGCTGGTGGTTGATGCATGATTGCTGTTGATTTCGTAAAACTCGCACGCCACCTTGCTGGCGCTGGTGGCGACCTCGCTGCGGCCGCAGGCGCCGACGGACTGGGTCAACGTTGTGCTTACGGTCAGGTCGGCGATATTTTTGATTGGGCTCTCGTCCGCCGCGAAGTCGGCGAATGGATCGGCGTGACTGGCGCCATCGAACGGGTCGTTGGCCGTGCCTACCAGGGAGACCACGGCGTTGACGCCGGCATCGGCTTTCTGGAACGACTCGAACGTTTCCTTGGTGTTGCCCGCGATGCGGACGTCGACAATGCTCGAGGTAATGGTCGATGTGCCGAGGATCATCAGCAGCGCCAGCACGACCAGGGTGACGAATAGGGTCGAGCCGCGTTGATTTCTTGCGCCAGTCATAGCTAAAACCCTCCCGTGATCAGTAGCCGGCGATTGCGCACGCTGACGGAAGTGTCGAAAACGATTCGGTGGAAGTGGTCATTTGCAGCCGGATCGACGGTGACGTCGCCGAGCTGATAGGTTTTTTCATCGGTGTACTTACCGTCGCTTTGTTCGCTGCGCACCAACAGATAAACGCGGACGCTCACCACGTTGCCCCAGGTCGCGTCGGCGGCGTTGCTGTAGGTGTCCGCGATGCCGTCGTTGTTTGTGTCTTGGCCGAACAGCACGCGCAGGCGTTCGATGCCGCTGGCGACTTCTTCGCTGGCGGCCCAGGTGTTGCCTTGAAGCTGTTTGCGATACAACACCGGCGGCTCCTCGTTAGAAACGTAGTAGGCGGTGACCTGCAGTTCCCAAGCTGTTCCCCCGGGAACGACGCCCCCGGTCGTCGTGCTCGGGGCGGTGTCGGCACCGTCAAACAACACGCCGACTGTGTCGTTGGACATAACGTACGTGAGATCCGAGTCGATATCCGCGACCGCCGTCTCGGTTGGCGCGGCATGTTTGACGAATAGAACGTCGGAGTTGATTGCGGCATCGGTGATGCACGTTGCAACCGTGGCCGCCGATGCGGTGGTGGCCCACAGGGCGTTGGCGAGATCGTAGCCGGCGGCGCTGCCCGAGCAGTCGGAGGCGATCGCATCGAGGGCGGCATGGTTGGTGATGTTGCTGGCTCTGGTCGGACCCCAGAAATCCACCAGGCGCAGTTCCTCCGCCAGCATCGATAACCCATAGCGACCGTTTGAGTACATGGCGCTCATTCGTTCGCTGTCCGTGTAGGAAACCTTGGTGGAGAGAAACAGGGACACCACGGCGCCAAGCATGAGCAGACCGATCGCGGATGCGATCATCAGTTCCACCAGGGAAAGCCCCCGGCAGTAGCGATAGGCGACGATGTTCGACGTCTTGCCCATAGACTCTCAGTTTATGAAGGTGTTCAGGACAATCTGGCGGCGGTTGGCGCTGGCCGTTCCGCAGGTGTTAACGCCGCCGCCTTCGGTGCCGGTGTCGGCGAGAGCCGTTGTGCTGTACCAGGAGATCACCACTTGCACTTGTCCGCTGGAATTGGTGATACAGCCCGTTGGCGAGACGAGGCCGCCGACGTTGTCGGAGCCGTATTTGACGGCCGCGCCGTCGATCGCCTGTTCCCATTGCCATAGATCATGGGCCGCAAGCTGGGTCGATGTGCAGGCGCTGCCGCTGGTGCAATTCGGGCTGGGTTGGGCGGAAATTGTGCCGCCGCCCACGTCGGCCGCGGCGTAGGTGGCCAGCGCGCCGGGATTGTTGCGCATCTTTTCCACGATGTCGTTGAGCAAGAAGGTGGCCGTCAGATGTTGCTGCGCCTCATGGCCGGCCTTTCTTGAAGTGAGCTGTAGACCAGCGGAGCCCAATGCACCGAGCGACATGATGACCAGGGCGACGAGTATCTCCATCATGCTGTTGCCCGATTGATGCGGTGGTTTGAATCTCGCGCACATACGCGGACCTCTTATCTCAACTGGGGGCGGTGCAACTGGATACGGAGGAAGCTAGGCGGGGTTTTCCTACCGGCGGTATTTCGATCATCCTGCCGTAAGTGATTCCGCGTTCGTCGCACACGGCGAAGCGGGCGGTGGCGCCGCTTTCGTTGGTGGATGAGTTGGCATTGAATTCCAGGCCGTTATTGGGCGTGCCGTTGGACTTGATGGTCACTGCGCCCGTGGATGCCTGAGCGACGCGCAACAGAGTGTCGGTAGCGGAATCATAGGTATTGTTGGTATCGCCGCTGGCGAATATCAGCCAGCCGTTGCTCCAGGTGTTGGCTGTGCCGCCGCATTCGGGGGTGGCGGTTGTTGGGTTGCCCGAGCGGCACAACACGACGCGTACGCCTCGCTTCATCGCTTCGCTGCGGGCGAACTGCAGGTCGGTTAACAGCCGATTGGTTTCCGTGGCGATGCGATTGTTTTTCACCACGTTCTGGAAATTCGGCGCGGCAATGGTCAGCATGACGCCGAGGATAGTCAGCGTCACCATTAACTCGACCAGAGTGAAGCCAGTCTGTTGTTTCGGTCTGTTCGTTTTCATAAGCGCCGTCAATACATTGCCTGCAATCAAGCGGTATTGGACTGTAACGGTATCGACATATTCTCTAGAGTCCTGATGGGTATCTGAGTGGGAGCGTGGGGTGCGTCACATTTTTGAAACAAATGTGAGCGGGTTCCACGGCAGCCCATAAAGGTGCCACGGGATGGGTCGGACGCGCATCACGAGCGCGACGAATATCGCCATTACGCTGGACGCACCTGATCGAATTGCTCTGCTTTTCATGGTGGACCGGCGCAGCTGGGTACGGCGGCGGCGCGCCGGAGTCTGCCCACGGGCGGAATTTCAACCATTCTCCCGTGAGCTGTGCCGCGGTCGTCGCAAATGGCGAACCGCGCGGTGCTTCCGCCTTGGTTGGTGGAGGAGTCGCCGTTGAATTCGAGATTGCTGTTCGACGCCCCGTTAGCCTTGATGGTCAGTCCGCCGGGCGACGCTTGCGCGACGCGTAGCAAGGTATCCGTGGCGGCTTCATAGGTATTATTAGAGTCTCCCGACACATAGACCAGCCAGCCGTTGCTCCAAGTGTGGGGCGCGCCGCCGCAGGTCGGTGTAGCGGCGGTCGGATCGCCGGTGCGGCACAGGATGACGGGCCCCCCCCGTTTCAACGCTTCGCTACGTGCGAACTGCATATCGGATACCAGTCGATTGGTTTCTGCGGCAATGAGGTTGTTTTTTACCAATGTCTGAAAACTCGGTGCGGTCAAAGCCAGCATGATGCCGAGAATGGCCAGGGTGACCATGAGCTCGATCATGGTGAAGCCGGCTTGCTTTGGGTGCATGTTTGCCTTCATAAGCGCCGCCCGTGCATCAATTTCAATAGAGCGGAAATGGACTATCAGTTTATCGTTACGCTTCTAATTAGACCTTACCGCGATCGAACAGAACCGCGATTCGCGTCACAGTTGTGGGGCGGGCGCACACGTGCCGCCCCGGACTTCGAATGTGGCACGGGGCGGCGGCTGGAAGTTGGTGCAGATGACGCGGTAGGGTGGATCGAAGCCGCGCGAGCGGCGCACATTGCCGCATGCGGCCCGTGCTGAGGGAATGTTCAGTAAAAAGGACCAGATCTACGGCGAGGGCGGGTAATACGGGTAGCCGCCCGTCGAGCCGCCGCCAGTGGAGCCTCCGCCACCCAGCGTGGTCGTGGTAGTGCTGGTCACCGTTGTGACTGTGTTGACGACGACGATTTCTTCCCAGGAGACGCGGAAGGATTGGGGTTGGACCGTTGTTGGGGGGCCGCCGCTGGAACCGCCACCGGAGCCACCACCGGAGCCACCACCACCGGAACCACCGCCGCCGGAACCGCCGCCGCCGGAACCGCCGCCACCGGAGCCGCCACCACCGGAACCACCGCCGCCGGAGCCGCCGCCGCCGGAGCCGCCGCCGCCGGAGCCGCCGCCACCGGAGCCGCCGCCACCGGAGCCGCCGCCACCCGAGCCGCCACCCATCATGCCGCCGCCGGAGCCGCCGCTTGAGCCGCCACCCATCATGCCGCCCGAACTGCCGCCGGACGAGCCGCCCATCATGCCGCCCGAGCTGCCGCCGGAAGAACCACCCATCATGCCGCCTGAACTGCCGCCGGAAGAACCACCCATCATGCCGCCTGAGCTGCCGCC
>JAKACW010000035.1 GCA_021821045.1 Pseudomonadota bacterium | reverse complement strand
CTGTTTCCCCCGCGTGCGCGGGGATAGGCCCTTCCGCGTCGACCCCAATTGCGATTGGACCGAGTTTCCCCCGCGTGCGCGGGGATAGGCCCGCCACTACGGTGGGCGGCGCGTTTTTGTCCGCGTTTCCCCCGCGTGCGCGGGGATAGGCCCCCAATGTCAGCGGCCTTGACGCCGACACCTTTGTTTCCCCCGCGTGCGCGGGGATAGGCCCAAGAGCGATTAGCACTCAAGGCTAATGACCAGGTTTCCCCCGCGTGCGCGGGGATAGGCCCATTTGTGAGAGTACCAAATGACGGAAGCGAGAGTTTCCCCCGCGTGCGCGGGGATAGGCCCAGTAGTGAGTAGCCGCCGTACTGTGGCGCGTTGTTTCCCCCGCGTGCGCGGGGATAGGCCCATCTCCCAGGACGTTGCCCAGTACGCCTTACCGTTTCCCCCGCGTGCGCGGGGATAGGCCCTGATGCTCGATGCGCGGGACCAAGCAAAACGGGTTTCCCCCGCGTGCGCGGGGATAGGCCCTGGAGAAAGCAATGAAACGCACGGACGTACAAGTTTCCCCCGCGTGCGCGGGGATAGGCCCCAGCCGCGACCATCAGGCCAGCGAAGCGCCGCGTTTCCCCCGCGTGCGCGGGGATAGGCCCGGACTTGTTCATCTCGGATGGGAAGGCGTACCGTTTCCCCCGCGTGCGCGGGGATAGGCCCTCTCAAGCGCCGCGCTCGAGGAAGCTATCGGGGTTTCCCCCGCGTGCGCGGGGATAGGCCCCTCCAAGAAAAAGAAGAGGTAGCATTGCTACCCGTTTCCCCCGCGTGCGCGGGGATAGGCCACGCTAAGATTGTTTAAAGCCTCTTCTTCGCTGGTTTCCCCCGCGTGCGCGGGGATAGGGGCGTTGGGGTAGGTGCCGGGGTAGTCGATAGGTGGTTTCCCCCGCGTGCGCGGGGATAGGCCCAAGAGCGGCTGGCGCTCAAGGCTAACGATCCGGTTTCCCCCGCGTGCGCGGGGATAGGCCCGTTGAATGCACAGTGACGCAGGTTGACGGCATGTTTCCCCCGCGTGCGCGGGGATAGGCCCGGTTAAGCGTGTGTGTTCGGTGTGCGGAAGTCGTTTCCCCCGTGTGCGCGGGGATGAACCGCAGCGGAACGATCTTGTTCGCGGTCGCCCGCTCTTCGGAGCGGGCGTGGATCGAAACGATGTACGGCCAATTGTTCCCACGCCGGAGATTCTGACGTCGTTGACGACCTAAGTGTAGCTAGATTAGCTACAACCGTAGCCAATTTTGCTACATTAACGGTGGCATTTCGTCCGGCCCAGCTTCCCTCATAATTGACGGCCGCCAGCGGCGCGCATTAGGACGCACTAACATGAATGAACCCAAAAAGATTCTCGACGAGGCTTTGCTGTTGTCGCCGACCGACAGAATTGAACTGGTAAATTGCTTGCTCGCAAGCCTCGACTCGTCCGACAAGGAAATCGACGCGGTATGGATGGATGAGGTCGAGCGCAGAATCGACGCCTACGAGCGAGGGGAGATGAAGGCAATGACGATTGAAGAGGTGATGCAGAAATACAAATGAGCCGGACCCATGCGAACTGGATCCCTGTAGAAATCGACAAAGCCGAAGACGGCGGCGACGGACGGTACGCAACGGCCGCGGTAGGCACGTAATCGCGAGCGCTGGGTGCTGCCGCACCACCAACCCAAGCGGGCGGGCCAAAATTGCACGTCCTTTGCCGAGTCACCCTATAATGTTTCACCTCCCCACAATTCCCAACAAGGAGAACACCCCATGCCCGTATCCATGTATCAAGCTTCCGTTCCGGTATTCACGCGCACGTTGACGAATCTGTCCGCGATTTTGCAGAAAGCGGCGGCCCATGCCGAGGCCAAGAAGATCGATCCCGCGGTGTTGATCAATGCCCGGTTGTATCCGGATATGCTGCCGCTCAAGACGCAGATTTATGTCGCGACGGACAATGCCAAGGGGTGCACGGCGCGATTGGCGGGTGTTGAGCCGCCGCGCTTTGAAGACGTCGAGCAAACGTTTCCTGATTTGGTGGCGCGGCTGAAGAAAACGATCGATTTCATGGCGACGATCAAGCCGGCGCAGATCGACGGTTCGGATGAGCGGGATATTCGCTTCAAGCTTGGTTCTCGCGAAGTGAATATGAAGGGCATGCCGTATTTGTTGCACCTGGCGCTGCCGAATGTTTACTTCCACGTCGTGACGGCGTATGCGATCCTGCGCCATAACGGTGTGGAGATTGGGAAGTCGGATTTTTTGGGGCCGAGTTAGGCGGAACGACTGGCTTTGTCTTGGGCGATCCGCTTGTTCATTTTGGCGGTCATACGGGTTCGGCTTCCTCGATCGCCTTGCGACGAAAACCTTCGGGGATGTCGCCGGGGGTTAAAACGTCGACTGGCACACCGAGAAGGGCCTCTAGTTCGACCTGCAGACCCCCAAGATCGAATAGCGTTGCGCCGGGCAACGGGTCGACAATAAGATCCAAATCACTTCCATCCCCGTCATCGCCGCGCACGACGGAGCCAAAGATGCGCGGATTGCACGCCTTTCGCTGCCGAACCAGTTCGCGAATTTCTTGCCGGTGTGTCTCAAGCGCCTGATGACTACAGTTGAACGATGTTTAGCCTATTGGTAACCATTTGAATTTTCAATCAACACCCCCCCATCCTGCGTCCGAAAATACCGCGTGCTTCCGTGCAGAATTGCCATGATGGGGTTTTCGCAAAATTGAGGCGCTTGCTGTGGATTGGCTATAATTCGACAAGAGTGTCCTTCCCAGCTAGGAATTCGAAGGCCAAACAACAGAATGACTGTTCATATTGACGTCCCAAAGGAGAAGCTCGCCGCATACTGCCGGGCCAACCATATTTCGCGCTTAGCCTTCTTCGGCTCCGTTGTCCGCGAGGATTTTCGGCCAGATAGCGATGTTGATGTTCTGGTTGAGTTTGAGGCTGACCACATTCCAGGGTTGCTGGGTATTGCCCGGATGGAGCGCGAGCTGTCGGAGATGTTTGGTGGTCGGCGAGTGGATATGCGGACCTTGGAAGACCTCAGTCGTTACTTTCGAGATGAGGTCTATGAACAAGCGGAGGTCGAGTTTGCCGAAATCGGATGAAGTGCGTCTCCGGCATATGCTCGACGCCGCCGAACAAGCGATCGCGTTTGCGAGGTCACGCTCTCGTTCGGATCTCGACTCCGACCAAATGTTGGTTTTTGCACTCGTAAAGGCGGTCGAGATTGTCGGCGAGGCGGCGAACCAAGTCGCGAAGGAGACGCGCGATACCTATCCGAACATTCCCTGGCCCGAGATCATCGGAATGCGCCACCGACTAATCCATGCTTACTTCGATATCAATCTTGATATTTTGTGGCAGACCGTGCAAAGCGATTTGCCAGCGTTGGCCAAGGAGCTTGGAAAAGCTTTGGGCAAATAGCCCGTGTGCGCCGGTTTTGCCGGAGCATGATCCCTCAACACCCCGCATCCTGCGTCCGAAAATACCGCGTGCCATTGAGATAGGTTTTTTGATCCCGGTAGTCCAACGCGTACTGCGCGACGTCGCCATTCGGGTAGTCGAGTTTCAGCGTCGCGCCGCCCTGAACGTTGCCGATGACGGACCACTGGCCCGCGCCTTGGTCGCGGCCGCTGGAGCTGCCGAATGCGCCGCCGGTGTCGATGGACATGCTGCTGTTGCTGGAATCGGTGAAGGTGCCGTCGCCGCACAGCCGGATGACGATTTGGGTGCTGTAGCCGCCGCCGGTGGCGAAGCCGTCGACGCTCGGGCCCGAGCTGCGGTAAGACTCGAGATAGGTGAGTTTGGCGCCGGTCAACGCTTGCCGCCATTCGGTTACGGCGCTGGATTCCACCGGTTTGGCGAAGCGCAAACTTTCGACGATCTCCGTCACCAATTGGGAATAGCGCGGGCCATAGGCGTCTGTCGTGGTCAATGCCATGACGGTGACGCCGGCGCCGTGGGGATTGATGACGCCCGCGATATAGGCTTTGGCGTCCTGGCCTTCGACCGTGCCGCTGAACTCGGCTGCGGTGGCGTTATCGCCGATGGCAACGAAGTCGGTGCTCTTGCGCAGGACATTGCCGCCTTCCTCGGCGATGCCCTGCTCGGCCTCTTGTTTTAGCGCTGCGAGATCTTTGTGTTCGTGAGTGCTCAGCACAATCATGCCGGGCTCGGTGTTGGAGCCGATGAGAAATCCATCGGCGGACTCTTGGCCGATCCAGCCGTCCGGCACCTCGAATTCGATGCCCAGAGCCGGATAGCTGATCTTACCGCTTTGTTGGGCCATGGCTGGGGTCGCGGCGTCGATCCACAACGCGATGGCAAGCAGCCGAACGGCAAATGCCTTGCAGGAAAACTTGGATTTGTCCACGGTTCCTCCCCGAACGCGCATCATGCGCAATTCTTCGTGTCCATGTTACTCCAAACCCGCCGCTGCGCACTCAGTCGAGCCGTACCTTCGTGACTTGCTTGGCGTCTTTTTCCATTCGTTCCGTCTGTGCCAAAGCAAACCGCGCGATGCGCTGTACCATGTCGCGCTCGTCGGTCGCGTAGTCTGGCAAAGCAACAACCGAGGGCAAATGTTTGCGCAAGGCCTTGGCGACGCGGTTCATCTCTCGTGCCAGCAGCCGTCGTTCTATGCCGCAGCGCGCGGCGAAGTCGGCCCAGTCGAACGCGCGCACTTTTGACACGTCGAACTCGTCGCCAATGGCCATGGCCAGCTCATGCTCGACGTCGGGATAGACGCACACGGCGGCCAGATCGTAGGCGGGGGCGAGGCGAAGTCCGCCAGGCTCGACGAGGAAAGAAACGTTTTTGCCGTGGGCATCGCTGTTTCCGATCAGATATTGCAGCAATGTCCAGCGCAAGAGCCCCATCCGCGTCGCGGCTTCGCTTTGGGTTTGGGGCGCGATGGAGAAGAGCTTTTCGAGGCTGACGCCGTCGCGAATATGGGCGACGTCGCGACCGCTGCCGAAAATGCGCTCGTACTTGTGGCTGACACCGAGGTTAAGCGCCTGGCAACTGTCTACCGCGTGCAGACGCTCCACGAATTGCTGACTTTTAACGCGATCGAAGCGTTTAACAATCAACACCGGTTCCGGCACGCGCAGGATGTCCACCTCCGCGGTTGCGATGCCGAGTTTGGCGGCGAGGGTCAAGCAGAAGTGTTCGTTGGCCACCAGCTTGGCGAGTTTGGGGCTCAAAGGTTCGGGTTTGAGGATGTGGGTAGAGGCGAGATTTCCCTCGACGAGATAGAGGCGGCCGTCGTCACTCACCAACACCGCCAGCTTGTCCTGATAGCCCGCGATCGACATGCGCACGCGTCCATCCCATACGTTGAAGGGTCGATTGGCGCGATCGCGGATGCGTTCGGACAATTCAGCAAACGTGATCTCGCGTGTCGAATCGTCAAGTTCTGGCGGTGTCGTTTGTTCCGGCAGCAGACTCAGCGCGCCGGTGCTTTCCTTGCCGACCCAGCGCAATAAGCCGAACAGATTGCCTTTGGACACGCCGTGGGCCGCCGCGGCATCTTCGAGCGACTTTCCTTCCGGCAGCAGGTTTTCAAAAAAACGCCGCACGTTGACCGAGTGGAGTTCATCAGTCTGGGTCGCGCCATCGGGGCCGACCGGTCGCTGAAACGGCAACGCCGGCGAGATCGGAAATGCAGCGGGATTTGCCGTCCAGTCGCCGTCATAATCAAAGGCGAAGCGGCCGGTATCGTCGTGGTAGCGCAGGGTGCCGACTTTGTGCCGGCCGATCCAGGCGGCGAGGCTGTGAATGGTCATGGTTGCTCGTGCTCGATGCAGCTCAGCGTGTGGGCCAGGGCGGACTTGGGCACGGCAATAATGGCCAGTCCCAGTTGGCGGGCCACGGCCAGCGCCTTGTCGAGTCCCACGGCGCGGCAGCCATTCTCCAAATCGGAAAGCAATTGAACCGACACACCGCACAGGGCGGCGGCGTCATCGATCCGTAGCTGCTGCTGGGTGCGCATACTGCGGATGAAGGCGCCAAAATCGGCGAGTGATTCGATGGTGGGCGAAGCGGGTAAGGGCGTAGGTGTGATTTTTCGGGCCACAATAGTTTCTCCAATTGGCGAAACTATAGGCTTTGGCGCATGACCGAGTCAATAATTTCTTTTTTTGGCGAAATAATAGTGCTGCGCAATCAGAAGGGGTCTAATATTTCTTTTATATGAGAAATACTTATGCGGAGCGTCGTTTTCGCGCTACTTGCCGTCGCGCGCCAAAATCTTCGGGTTGCTGCCCCCCACGTTCATGAAAAACTCGCCGTAAAACGTATACGACGCCGCCATCAGTTCGCTCATGGTGATGGCGTCATCGCCTTGGCTGCCCAGCAACACCGCCTCATCGCCCGGCTGCACGCCGGAGCCGGTAACGTCGACCATCACCGTATTCATGGTGATCTTGCCGACCACCGGATAACGCTTGCCGCGTATCAGCACTTGGGTGCGATTGGAGAACGAGCGGTTGTAGCCGTCGCTATAGCCCACGGCGAGGTTGGCCAGTTGGGAGTCGCGTTGCAGGGTGAAGGTGCGATCGTACACCACGGTGTCGCCCTTTTTGAAATTGTGCACGCTGCCGACGCGGGTCTTCATCGACATGACGGGCTTCAAGCCCTCGATGTTCGGCGCGTTCATGCCGTACAAAATCGAACCGACGCGCACCATGTCCAAATGGGATTCCGGCACGTTAACGGTGGCGTAAGTGTTGGCGCTGTGCAGCATCACGTTCTTGCGGTCGAGCTTGCCGGTATCCAAGATCCATTGCGCTTCCTCCAGGAACTTGTTCACACCGGCCTGCACCCCCTCGACGGTTTCGTCGGGGAAGTGGGTCATGATGCCGACCAGCTGGATGTTTGGCAGTTGCAGCAGCGTCCGCGCGTCGCGCATGCCGATGGCGGTGTCCACTTCCAGGCCGCTGCGGCTCATGCCGCCCGAGTTGAGGTTGAGGTGAACCTTGATGTTGCGCTGCTGTTTCTTGCCCAGATCCGACAACGACTGTGCGAGGGCCAATGTGCCCGCCATTTCCTCGACATCATACGCCAGGGCTTCTTCCATCTCGTCGAGGGAGGCAATGCGGATGCGGATGAGTTTGCCGGTGAAGCCTTTTTCGCGGGCGATGCGCGCTTCGCTGTTGTTGGCGATGCACACGCGGTCGATGCCGAGTTTGATCACGGATGGAATCAACAAACCGATGCTGTGCCCGTAGGCATCCGCTTTCATCACGGCACAGACAGCCGTGTTCCGGCCGACGATCCGATTGCGCACGATGTTCAGATTGTTCTCGAAGCTGGCGGCGCTGATTTCGAGCCAGGTGTTGTAGTCTTGCGCCGAAACCAATGCCGCGGCGGGAAAGGCTTCGGCCGAGACCGTTGCCGGAACGGCGTAACCCGTGAGCGCGCTCGCGACGGCGATGGCAAGCACTGATTTGTTTATTGTTGTTGTTTGCATGATCTCCCCCAATCGTGGTTTGAGGGCCTAATACTCACCGAAAGGGCCGTAGATCACAAATACGGGAAAATACGGCGGTCCCGCGCCAAAGCGCGGGACCACGCCTTCAGTCGGCGCGCGCCATTGATGCGTGACGTTGATTACGCCGCTCGGCGCGTGTTGTCCCCATCGCGGGCTTGCTCGGTTGCGCGGCCAGCAAATTGGAAGATGTCCGCCGTGTGCGCGTCACGGGGCACTGCACGCAGCGCATCCGCGATCGGCGTTATTCCCCACGATGCAAGGAAGCCGAACGCCGCGCCGAGGATGACCAAGGCGGAATTGACGTAATCGACGGTTCCTTGCACGAAGAAGATATGACCGATCAACCCCGCCGCCACGCCGAGGTAGAGAGTGGATTCCAAGGCTCGGCCAAGCGGACGAACGTTTCTGATAACGGCGATATTGGTGCTCATAGTTCTTACCTCCTATAGAAGCAAAGCAAAAGCCATAAGAACGAATAAGGCTATTAAGAGTGTCGCTACGGCGCGGCGCGCCGTAGCATACGTTTGCACGGCATTAGACGAACAGATGCGAAAAAGTTCCGTGGGCGCCGGGGCGAACTATTGACCCGTTACGAATTCCTTGCAGTCCCCGGAAAGATCGGCTTCGCGCGACTTGATGCAGGTCCAGGTGCGGCCTTCGCCGGGTTTGACGTCTTTGCACAAATTTTGGATGTCGCCGCGGCAGGCCTGCATGAAGGTCTTGCCCTTTTCGACGACCATTTTTTGATGCGCCTTGCAGGCGTCGGAGACGTCGGCGTCGTGTTCGTTCAAGCATTGTGCAACATTGCGTCCGCCGCGCACGTCGGCGCACAGGCGTTTGATGTCGTCTGCGCACGGGCCGCCGCCGGCGCCTGGGGTTAGCGGCGCGGCCCAGGTGAGCGTCGTGCAACTGAGGACAAGTGCGGCTAGGCAGGAAACGATTGATTGCTTGATGTTCATGGCTCCTCCGTCATGGCGTGCGTTGAGGTTCTCGGGGCGGAGCATAGCAGAGGCAGGGGAATGTCGGCCCCGCGGGCTTTTCCGACGTAATCCGGCGCGCTGGCATGGAGTTTTTCTGAAATGAAAACCACTGCTATTTGAATAGTTGCGAAAATTCTAATGTAAACTTCGCTGCGTGTGGCCGCACCGTCGCGGCAATCGAAAATGACGATGCCAACAACTACATCCCGATGGTCCAATGGCCTGCTCTGGGCGGCGTGTTTCGCGGCGGTTCTGACCGTGTGGTCGAGCGCGGCATGGTCTGCGGACTGGTCCCACAAGCGCGTCTTGCTGTTGTATTCCTACCATCTGACCTTTCCTACGACCGATCCTGTGATGCGCGGCGTTCGATCAGTGCTCGATAAATACAAACTGACAATTGACTTCGAGTTCATGGACGCCAAGCGCCATTCGGACGCGCAGCACTTGGAGAATTTCTCGAGCCTGCTGCGCCATAAACTGGCGACGCGTGCTCCTTACGATGTCGTGTTGGCCGCGGACGATATCGCATTCGAGTTCGCGACCGCCCATCGCGCCACGCTCTTTCGCAACGCGCCGCTTATTTTTCTCGGCGTGAACAACAAGGCCAAAGCCCTTCAAGCGGCTAACGATCCGGGAGTCACCGGGGTGGTGGAGGCCATTACAGTGGACGAAACGCTGCGTCTCGCGCGTCGGTTGCGGCCCGGCTTGAAACGCGTCTACTTGGTTGTTGACGATACCGAAAGCGGCAGAAGCGATCTTGATTCGGTGAGGCAGGTGGCGGACGATTTTCCCGATCTTGCCTTTCTCGAGCTTCATTTGGGCGCGCTGACGTGGGAGGAATTGGTCTACCGGCTGCGCGGCTTGCAGCAGGATTCCATCGTGATGCGCTTGTCGTCGTTTCGGGACCGGATGGGCATCGTGCTGAGTCTCGAGGACGTTTTCGAGCTGTTTGAACGCAACACCTCGGTGCCGGTGTTTGCATTGCGCGAGCATGATGTCATTGCCGGTGCCTTGGGCGGTCACGTGGTGAGCTTCGAAGAGCAGGGGCGGCAGGCGGCGCTGATGGTGGAGAGGATGCTGGCGGGAGCGCCGGTCGAGTCGTTCAAGGTGCTCAGCGAAAGTCCCAACCGTTATATGTTCAACTTTCCCGCGCTCAAGCGGTTCGATATTTCCGAGCGGCGTCTCCCGGCCGACGCCGTGATCTTGTTCAAGCCAGCGTCGATTGTGGACCAGTATGCCCGAGAAGTCTGGTTGGCGGTTGGGTTCGTGTCGATGCTGCTGCTGTTGATTATCTACTTGGTTTTTCAGATCAAGGCCCGCCATCGAGCGGAGGCGGAGGTGTGCCGCCATCGTGACAACCTTGAGACTATGGTGGCGGAACGCACGGCATCGCTGACCGCGGCCAAACAGGAAATCGAGTCGTTTTCCTATTCGGTTTCCCATGATCTGCGGGCGCCGCTGCGCGGTATCGATGGGTTCAGCCAATTGCTGCTCTCGGAGTACAGCGACAAGCTGGATGACATCGGTCGGGATTATCTTCGGCGCATTCGCCGCGGGGCACAGCATATGGCGCAGCTCATCGACGACATATTGATGCTTTCGCGCATTACGCGCCTTGAGATGTGCCGCCAGTCGGTGGACTTGAGCGGACTGTGCTCAAAGATCGTCGAGGAGCTGCGCCATCACTCGCCGGAGCGCGGCGACGTCGAGGTCATCATCGCGCCCGGATTGACCGCAAATTGCGACCCACGTCTGATGGAAGTTGCACTGAGCAATCTCTTGGGTAACGCATGGAAGTACACGGGTAAGCGCCAAGCGGCCCGCATCGAGTTCGGCTCCATGGCGGGCGACAAGGGCAGGGTATATTTCGTGCGGGACAACGGCGTGGGTTTCGACATGAAATACGTCGACAAGTTGTTCCAGCCGTTTCAGCGCCTGCACACGCTGGCGGAGTTTCCCGGCACGGGCATTGGCTTGGCCACCGCGGCGCGCGTGATTACACGGCACGGCGGTCGAATTTGGGCGGAGTCCGATCCGGACAAAGGCAGCACGTTCTTCTTTACGTTGGCGTCGTAACGCAAAACGGCGCGGCATTTGTCATGCCGCGCCGCTTGATGAAAAGCCTAGCTGGCGTCGATTATTGAACCAATTTCGCCGGCAGCAGTTGGTAGCGCTTGGTGACCTTCTCGAAAGATTCGCCTTCCTGCACACCCTTGATGATGGTCAGCACGTCGGCGCTGGGCTGACGGTTGGTTACTGCCGAGAGCGGGCGGAAGAACGGGTACTTTTTATCCTTCAGATTTTGCGCGGTGGGCAGCATTCCGTCGATGCGCACGATCTTGATCGGGTCGTCCATGTTGAATTCGCGCGTTGTTCCCGCATGAGCGACGGCACCAGGGAATTTGCGGAGCTGCTCCGCACGCTCGTCCGCGCTCTTAAGGCTGATGCGGTCCTGACGGAATGCTTTTTCGTCGGGGAGAATGGTTTTCCAGTTGCCGGGGCGCTGTTTGCAGTGCAATCGCGTGACCACCACGATGGGCAAGTTGTTGCCACCGACTTCGCGCCAATTGGTGATCTTCCCGGCGAAGATGTCGCGCACCTGCTGCGAGGTCAGATTGTCGACGGGGTTGCTTTCGTTGACGATGATCATGATCGGCTCGATGGCGAGCGGGTAGACGATCAACCCCTCTTTGTCGATTTCTTCTTGATCCAATGGGCAGCACACGAAACCAAACGTTTCTCGGCCCGGCGCGTTCATCTTGGCCATTTTGATGCCGGCATTGCAGCCTACGCCCAGGGTTGAATTCTTACCGAAGAGGGTAATGCGGCGGTTCGACTTTTCTTCCAACTCTTTCTTGAGCATGTCGAAGATGACGTAGGAGAAATCTTCGCCCGCCCCGACGATCGCATCTTGGTTGTCCAGCGCGAGCGTGTTACTGGCGGGGCCGAGCCCCAACAGAACAACGACCAAGAACCGCGAGCAGGTCTTGATCAGATTTTGTGCAGTGTTGTTGTTCATAGTGGTCTTCCTGATGTTTTGATAGCGCAAGCAGATGGCACTTGGCCGCACGCTAGGAGTTAGCGAGCGTGCAGAGGGATTTCTTTAACGGCAGATCAGGCGCTTAAATCGCCTTTTAGAAGTTAATACAATGCTAATGGAGACCAGGCCGCTGGTCTGCTTTGAAAGTGTGGCTGACCATTTTCTGACGGTAGGCCGAGCGGATTTGCTAACTGGTGGATTCTCTGGAGAAAGCGTGCCGGGATGAGTTATGCCGCGCGCGGCGGCGCCGGGCTGTCGGGTTCGACCGGGCTGGGACTGGGCGTAATCAGCGGCGGCAGTCCCCAGGCGGCACGCGCTTTGTCGCAGCGCTCGTTGGGCTGACCGTTCTCGCCGCTGTAGGGAAATTCGCGGCACGTCGAGGAGCGCTGCGGGTAGATAGAGCAGTGAACTTGTTCGCCAATCGCGCCTTGAAGGCAGACGCAGCGCGGCGCGGCGGTTGTGGTGCCTTTCATGGCGACCAAGTGAGGGGTAAGTGGTTCGGTTAAATGGGCGGGCACGGTGCCCCCCGTTTGCTCATCGGCTTCCGTCCAATAAAAGCTGGCCCGGAAAAAGGCGCAACATGCGCCGCAAGTAATGCATGGATTCAACGCGCTCACGTCTGTCATCGAAGTGGCCTCGTTCGCAAACTTTGAGAACTTACCCAATGGTGCTCGAGATAGGTTTTGCGGCCCGTCCTCACGTCCACCGGCGAGAATGCCCGGCTTTCCAGCAACGTACCCCCCGCGCCATAGAGTTTGACGGCCGCGTGGTGGTTCCCGGCGGCGATGGGCACACGGGCAATATATATCGTTTGAGGCAGAGTGATCCAGCTGCGCGTATCGGCAATCTCCGTGAGAGCGCCCGCCACATTGGTGATGAAGCCGGCGAGATCCCCTTGGTTGTGCTGTGCCTGTCGAGTCAAGTTGTACTTGACCACGGCGCGAGCGATGGCCTTGGCGGTAAGGGCGGGCAAACGCATTTCCAGAGTCCGGTGGGCGATGGCGTTGATGTTCTGTGCCGGCTCGGCGGCGACGGATCGGCCGTCGATGTCGACTACGATTTTGTGCACGGGATCATAACGATCCTGGTAATCGGGAAGGGCGATGCTGATCAATTGGCCGGAGCCGGGATCGATGACGCGGGCGACCCGGCTGCGTTTGATGGGCGCCAGGCCGTTATGGACGACGACAACGACCTCGCCCATCTCCTGCCGTTGCGCTACCGTTTGCCAATCGCCCAGTTTGAATTCCTCAACATACTTTTTGTGCTCGTCGGTAATGCCGACGCGGTCAGTAAGCCGGACAAGATCTTCTTTGAGAAAGCTGGGCGTCTCGACGCCGAAAGTGACGGCGTATTTTTCATAGGCCTCATAGGCCTTGCGATAGGAGATCAGCGCGTCGCTCCATTCACCCAGTTCCTCGTAAATCATGCCGGCCAAATAGCGGCAGAAGGCATCTTCGCGATAGATGTGCGGGGTGTCGGATTTTTTCTTGGCCAATTCGGACAGGAACAGATCGACCTGCAGGGCTTCGACACGGGCTGAATCGCGCTCCCCCAGCTGCAAATAGTTCAATGCGGCGTAAAGGTGAATCAGGGCGCGTTCGAAATCCTCGCCCGCGTAGCTTTTCAGCGCCTCGCTGACGACCAGCGATCCGGCTTGCTCGGTCAGGCTAATGGCGCTGCGTTTGTCGATTTCCCGCTTGGCGATTTCGAAGCTGGCGTTGCTCCCGGCGTAGTCGCCGGTTTGCCGCAGCAACATGGCGCGATTGAGTTGGTAGAGAACCGTGTCACGGGAGAACTTGGACTGGCGCTCCAAGGCCTGGAGCGCCAAGTCCGGATGATTGGCGGCGACGTTGAGTTCGACCTGATAGGTGGCGTCCGTGTAGGTGACGCAGCCCGCCAGTCCGAGGAGCGACGCACACAGCGTGCCGACCCACGTCACCAGGCGAAGGCGTGAAACGTCCGCCCTTGTCATGAATCACACCTTATGTCTGCGTTTACAGTCGCAGCGCGCCCTTCTTGACGAATTTCTTGACTTTCTTTTGTCCGACCCAGACTTTGCGATTGTCAACCAGGCTGATCAACGTCAAGTCCACCTGGTAGTACTTAATGGACTCCTTGCCTTCTTGATCGATGATTGTGTTGATCGTGCCCTGGAGCATGTAGTCGGCGCCCAGTTCCTGGCCCATTTCCTTGCGCGTGTCTTCGCGGGCGTGAACTTCCTGATCGCTGCGTTCCTCGCGAATTTCCTGGCGCTCGGTCTTGGAGGCGACAAAGTCCACCTTGGCCGAGTTGATCAGCGCGCGCTCCATGTCGGCGACGAATGTCTTGGTGTTGATATGCTCGTGACTGAGATTGCGAATCTCGCCGACGATCACCGCTGGGCGCGCTCCCTTTCCGCTCTGAAATTCGCCGAGCCAGGGATGGGCCAGCACGTCCTTGATCATTTCCTCGGAGACGAGCCGCGAGTCGGTGTCGTTCCATTCACCGCTCAAGTCGCGGACCTCGTCCACTTCGACGCGCTCCACCACCGTGCCGCAGCCCCCGAGCACCAATGCGCCAACGATTGCGATTGCGGCAAGTTTTGAATTCAGATCAGTCATCAATAGTTCTCCTTCGTCATACGGTGGAAAATGTTACTGGCTTCGCCGAGGGTTAACAAGCTTGGCGGCGCGTTGTTATTGTGTGCGGCGAACCGCAAGGGAAGATTCAGGCGCCGCTAATGGAAGCGACGACCTCGTTGCCCTTGCCTTGGTATTCGACCATGTCGAAACTACGCATTATGGCCATGGCGATGCCGCGGCCGTGGCTGTGGGTCGCCCGCGCCGGGTCGAACTTGAGGTAGGCATCGGGTTTGAATCCGTTGCCCTGGTCCTTGATTCTGATGCAGATGCCGTCGCCGCTTCGTTGCCAACTGACTTCAACGACACGGTCGCGGTATTTCGGATCGGCCAAACGGCGTTCGATTTCGTCGGTCCATCGGCCCGCTTTCAGCAGCTCCGACTTGTCTTCATAAGTGATTTCGAGATTGCCATGCTCGACCGCGTTGGTGAGTAACTCCGAAATGCCGCTTACCGCGGCGTCCGGCTTGGGACACATGCTGGCCAGCGTTGTTGCCAGTTCGTTGGCTTCTTCCAAGGTGCGAAAGCCGAATTGTCCCTGGCGCAGCAGCCGCAGGCCTCGTTGGCGCGCATCGAGGGCTTGCTGCAGTTTCTTCGTCCGCGTGTAGTCGTTGACCGCGGAGTCGACCACCGTAACCAGCACTTCTTTATTGTAGGGCTTGGTGAGATAGTAAAACGCGCCGGCAGCGATGCCTTCGGTAATGCTTTGCGAGTCGGCCAGGGCGGTTTGCAATATGACTGGGGTGTCGCGCAGTCGCGGATCCTGTTTGATAAACGCCAGGACTTGCATGCCGTCCATTTCCGGCATGGTGCGGTCCAGAATGATGGCGCTGAATTCGTGCTGTCCTTTCTTGATCTTGTCGATCGCTTCGCGGCCGTTGGTCGTGAAGATGATGTCGTAGCCACGACCGTCCAATCGGCGGCGCAGCAATTCGAGATTCATCGGATCGTCTTCGGCGATGAGCAGGGTGTGTGTGGAATTGGACACGGACTGTTTCCTGATTACATGCCAGCGACCGACCTGGGTCGCGCGTTATATTCCGTCTAACTGCTTTCGGCTGGAGGTTAATTTGACATTAGTATTTGTTTTGCCGATTCGGGATGAAACTCTATGGCGGGAGCGTTGATATTAGCGAGCGCCGGCTGGCGCATGCACCCGGAGAACAGGTCCAGGTCCGCTTCGTAGGCGGCGGTGTCGATTGCCATCAGTCCCAGCAAGGAATGAAACAAGTTCGCATGGGTATACCGATTGTTTTTCCTTTCTTCGATACATGATTCATCAACGCCAAATTCGCCGCGAAACCCCTCGGAAAGCCAGACCGCGAACGGAATGTGAATTTGCTCCTCGGGTGCGATGAAGTAGGGCGTGCCGTGCAAATACAGGTTGCGTTCTCCCAGCGACTCGCCGTGGTCCGAAACATATATCATCGCAGTGTCGTCGACCGTGGACAAATTCTGCAGCAGCGCGATGAGGCGCCACAGGAAATAATCTGTGTAGAGGATAGTGTTGTCATAGGCGTTGACGATTTCGTCACGGCTGCACTGTTGCAGCTCCGAGTTTTCGCAGTCGGGCAGGAATTGTTTGAATTCCGCGGGCACCCGCTCGTAGTACGCGGGGCCATGACTGCCCTTCTGGTGCAGTACGACGAACACGTCGCCCGTGCTTGAGCGAATGCGCGCCTCAAGGTGGTCCAGCAATACTTCATCAAAGCACTCTTGATCCGTGCAATGGGCCGTCGCGGCGTGGGATACGTCCTCGTATTCGACTCTGTCGCAAACGCCCTTGCAGCCGCTGTTATTGTCGCGCCAAATGACTTGGAATCCGGCCCGCGCAATCACGTCTAGAACATTCTCCGTGCCATGGGCCTGGGCCTCATCGTAGCTGCTCCCCGACAACAAAGAGAACATGCAGGGCACCGAGACCGATGTTGTGGTGCCGCAAGAATAGAAGTTGTTGAACAAATGTACCTGCCCTTCGGCAAGATGGGGTGTGGTATTGCGCGCATAGCCAAACACGCCGAAGTTCTGGGCCCGCGCTGTTTCGCCCACCACAAGCACGACCACGGCGTGTTTGTGGTGCGCCGCCCATGAGCTGGCGCGCGCCGCATCTTCGCCAATCGGTCGGAGGGCGGCGTGAGCGCCCGCCGAGTTAGCGCGCCAATAGTAACGCGCTCCGGCGTAGAGGTAATTGGTGGGATTGACCAGCAAGCGCAGCTCGCGATGGTTGCGAAAAAGCGATGCATAGTCCTGGTAGAGCGGGTAAACGATCGCTGCGATCGCTAGGGCGCATCCGGCAATGCCGACTGCATTGCGCACAACCTGACGCGGCACCGTCGCGTCGAAACGGGGCCGGATCGTGACTGCAACGGCGCCGGCTGGGATTACGCCGAGCAAAAGGAAATATCCCAATAGCCCCCAACTCAACTGCTCGACGGCCTCCCGCGAATCCGTTTCGACGACGTTCTGGATCATGGACGCGTCGATCATCACGCCGTAGGCCTGCATGTAGTAAAGCGCAACCGGCGCGGTCAGGAACGTTAATACTATAAGCGGGCGATAAACATAGCGAAAGGCAAAAATCAGCAGCAGTCCCGTGAAGACCGCTACGAGGAACAGGAGGAGTGATATTAGAAACAGTGCGTCGTGCGGCGCGACGGGCGAGTGCAGCGTGAAAAGATCGCGCCACAGCGGTGCGTTGTAAACCGTTGCCAAGAGAATGGCGACCGCCAGGGTCAGAAATTCAACGCGAATCTCGAATCGGCGGCGAAATAGAGCGGCAAGGGTCATTGGGTCGGGATCCAGTCGTATCAGGGTGGTTGCGGCGCGTCGTCGGCGACAGCCTACCCCCTTGGAGGCGGCTTACGAACATTCAGTTCCGCGAATAACGGGAATGATAGGGTAATCTCGACCGTAAGCGCGTGTTAATCTTCATCCGGCCCCGTTTGGTCTAAACTTAATAACTCGAACATTAATATAGTGCGACCGGTCGAATCATGCGCGTGTTGATTATTGAAGATAATGCCGATTTGGCGGCCAATATCTACGACTACCTGGAAGCCAAGGGCTATACGGTCGACGCGGCCGCCGATGGCGTCACCGGGCTGCATCTGGCGGTGGCCCATGATTTCGACGTCATTGTGTTGGACTTGATGTTGCCGGGTATCGACGGGCTAACAGTGTGCCGCCGTTTGCGCGAGGACGCCGGAAAAAGCACGCCCATCCTGATGCTCACCGCCAAGGACACCCTCGAGGACAAGCTCACGGGCTTCCGCAGCGGCGCCGACGACTATCTGGTCAAGCCATTCGCGCTGCCAGAGCTGGAAGCCCGCTTGGCGGCATTGAGCCGGCGCAACTTGGCGGCCAAGCCGTCGCAAGTGTTGAAGGTGGCTGACCTGGCGCTGGACGCGAAAACCTTGCACGTTAAGCGGGCGAATCAAGCCATTGTATTGACGCCGACCGGCTTTACGATTTTGGAGTTGCTGATGCGACGTTCTCCGGAAGTGGTCAGTCGACGCGATATCGAGCATGCTGTATGGGGGGAGAATCCGCCGGACTCCGACGCGTTGCGCTCCCATATGCACACATTGCGTGCCGCGGTGGATCACCCGTTTGAGAAGCCCCTTATTCACACCGTCCACGGTGTTGGTTTCCGTCTTGCCGATCCCGATGAAATACACGCGCAGCCTTAGATACCGTATTACGCTCTCGTTTTTCCTGTTCGGCCTGACGCTTGCCGCGGGAATCGCCGGGGGCGTGAAGTTCGTGGTCGAGGATATCGAGGAGCGGCTGTTGTCCGAAACGCTGCGCCTGGAGTTCGACCACTTCTTGACGCAACTGAAGGCCGACCCCGAGGCGGCGTTGCTTGACACGGCGACGCTGCAATCGTTCGTGGTGAGCGCCGGGCAGAAAGACGCGATACCGCCGTTCTTGCGAGGGCTGCCCCAGGGAAATTTCGAGGTGGAAGATCAGGGGCGTCACTATCAAGTGGTCGTCGACGATTTCGAAGGCAAGCGGCTTTATCTGATGCGCGACATCACGCTGTTTGAAGAGCGCGAAACGGCGATTTTCGTTTCATTAGTGGTTTTGGTCGTGGCGGCGTGCATCGCGGCGGCATGGTTGGGCTACGCCTTGTCGCAAAAGGTGATCGCGCCGGTGTCGAATCTTGCCGCCACGGTGGCGGCTCTGAAACCCGATCAGCCGGCGCAGCCGATTTCCGCCCAGTATGCTCACGACGAAGTGGGCGAGCTGGCGCATGCGTTTGACCGTTATCTTGCCCGATTGCGCGACTTTATCGAGCGCGAGCAGGAATTCACATCCAACGCCAGTCACGAACTTCGCACGCCGCTGACGGTGATCAGCGGCGCCGTGGAGTTGTTGTCGGCCGATGAAACCCTCGGCGAGCGTTCGCGGAGGATATTGCAGCGAATTCGTCGCGCCTCCAAGGAAATGTCCCAGGTGGTGGAATCGTTGCTGTACTTGGCGCGCGAGCAGAGCGGCCTCAAGGCCGATGGGTCAGGTGACGTCGTGCGGGTGGGCGAGGTTATCGACGAAGCGATCGAGGATGCGCGGCACTTACTCGCTGGCAAGGCCGTTACCGTGACGACGCGACTCAACGCCGATGCGGTGCTCGCTGTTCCGCGCCCGACGCTGGCTATCGTGTTGGGAAACCTGCTGCGCAACGCGTTCGCTTATACGCGCGAGGGCGAGGTAATCGTGATCGTCGAGGAGGATCGCATCGAAGTGCGCGACACCGGCGTCGGCATTAAACCTGATGCGCTGCCTCATGTCTTCGAGCGCCACTATCGCGGCGATAAAACGGATGCGCGCGGCAGCGGGCTGGGCCTGTCCATCGTGAAGCGTATCTGCGAGCGCAACCGCTGGCGGGTGGAGATTGACAGTGCTCCGGATAAGGGTACCGCCGTAATTATTCACCTTAAGTCTTGAGACATATCGGTCCCGCTTGGGGTCGATCTTCACGAAATCTTCACGCTTCCTTGATCTTTCCTTGATGGGCCGACCGCTAAAGTGATCCCATCAAATAACGGGATCGAGGTTGTTCCCATGACCTTAGCAGCAGTCAGTCCATGCGGTTTTTCCGGCGCCAGCGGGCTTTCCTTGAATATTACGCGAAACAACGACCTGGATCGTTTGGAGGCCGAGCAGTTTATTCATGATGTTTTCGCTCGGGCTTACGGCGCCGACGTGAAGCATTTCATGCCGCGTCTGATGGTGCTGCAATCCGAGGAGCGGCGGTTGCTTGCGGCGCTGGGTATCCGGTTCGCCCACAGCGGCGGACTGTTTCTGGAAAACTATCTGGAGGTGCCGGTGGAGCAAGCGGTGGCTCGCGCGGCCCACACTGCCGTGGCGCGTTCGTCGGTCGCCGAGTTGGGCAATCTGGCGTCTTATCAGCGCGGTGGACTGCGCTGCTTGATTATCGGGCTGACGGCTTACTTGAAGGGCGCCGGCGTTAAGTGGGCCACATTTACTGCGGTTCCCGCCGTGCACAACGCGTTCGTCAAAATGGGCATTCCGCTTTACGAACTGGGCTTCGCCGATCCCGCGCGCCTAGGCGGCGAAGCGGCGCATTGGGGCACTTACTACGATCACAAGCCGCGCGTCGTCGCCGGCAACGTCGAAGCGGCGTATGACTACATTGCCTCCGCCTTGAGCCAAGGCGCGGTTGAGGCATCCTCTTGTTGTCTGTGGAAGAACGCCTACCGGATGGGGCGCGAGTGCGCGGCGCGTGATGCTGCGGCCGCCGTCCCGGTTTTGGACGCAGGCTGCTGAGCGAGGACGGGTTATGTTATTGGCATTGCGCGCGGTACAACGGTTCGCCCGGGAAAAGCCCAAAGCGGTCGCTTTGGAAGGCGGCAGCCACGTCTATAGTTACTCCTCCCTGCTTACCGAAGTCGAAAATCTGGCCCGGCGTTTCGCGTCGATTGGCGTGAAACGCATCGGCTTGCTCATGGACAATAGTCCGGCGTGGGTTATCGCGGATCTGGCCGCATCGCTCCAACACGTGGTGGTTGTGCCGCTGCCCGAGTTTTTTACCGACGCGCAGTTGGATCATGTTATCCGCGAAGCTGCACTTGAGGGCATCGTGACGGATCGTGCCGCTCGCGTCGCGCCCCTCATTGCCGCGGCTAAATTGCGACCCCTGGCGCGCATTAGCGGGCGGGATGTGTGGATGGTTACGCTTGCGAAGGTCGCGGCGCCGGGTTTGGATGCGCAAACCGCGAAGGTTACCTTTACGTCGGGTACCACGGGTCAACCCAAGGGTGTGTGTTTGTCCGAAGAGGCGATCAATCGAGTCACCGACTCGCTGATGCGACTCATGGCGCCCGTCGAGCAAGACAAACACCTCTGTCTTTTGCCTCTGTCGATCCTGTTGGAGAACATCGCCGGAGTTTACGTCGCGTTGTGCCGCGGCGTGCCGTGCGTTGTGCGCTCGTTGCTCGAGATGGGCGTTATCGGGGCTTCCGGGGTGGATTCGCAGCGGCTCGTGGACGCAATATTGGACAGTGGGGCGACGAGCATTATCACCTTGCCGCAGATGTTGCAGGCGCTGGTGGAAACGGCCGAGCGCGGCGCTACTCTTCCGCCGCTGCGTTTCATCGCCGTCGGAGGCGCGCCCGTGGCGAAGGATCTGCTCGATCGCGCGGCGAAACTGAAATTGCCCGTGTACGAAGGATATGGACTCTCCGAATGCGCGTCCGTGGTGGCCGTAAACTCGCCGAGCGCGATACGACGCGGCAGTGTGGGCAAGCCGCTGGCTCACGTCGGCATCCGGTTTGGGTCTGATGGCGAGATCCTGATTTCTGGCAATCGATTTCTTGGTTATCTTGGCGATGATGCCGCGTCCGGTGCGCAGGCTTTCTTCGCCAGCGGCGACATCGGCTATCTCGATCGCGACGGCTACCTGTACATCACGGGCCGCAAGAAGAATATGTTTATCACTTCATTCGGTCGCAACGTCGCGCCCGAATGGGTGGAGCGCGAACTGATCGTTCACTCAGCCATCGCTCAGGCGGTCGTGTTTGGCGAGGGGCGGCCGTGGAACACGGCGATCGTTGTGCCCCGCGCGACAGCGAGCCGCGAGGACGTGGCCGCCGCCATTGAATCAGCGAATTCCCATCTACCGGACTATGCCCGGGTGGGCGCCTGGGTCTTCGCCGACGAGCCATTTTCAGTTGCCAATTTCGAATACACATCCACGGGCCGTCCGCGTCGCGAGGCGATATGGCGGCGCTATGCCGCGCGAGTCGATGACCAATATCGTGCGCGTGCGTGATTTCACTGCGGAGGAAAGGATGAGCTTTTACCAGCACCTAGTTGCAAGTACCGCGGCGGAGCGGCAGGGGTTGTATCAGATCCCGTTCATCAAAGCCGGCGTTCGGGGCAACGTGACGCTGAGTCAGTATGTCGCGTTTCTCACCGAGGCCTACCACCACGTCAAACATACGGTGCCCTTGTTGATGGCCTGCGGTGCTCGGTTGCCCGAGAATCTGGGGTGGTTGCGCCAGGCCGTCGCCGATTACATCAAGGAAGAGATCGGTCATGAGGAATGGATTCTCAGCGATATTGCCCAATGCGGCGGCGACGCCGAGCAAGTGCGTCGCGGCCAGCCGTCACTGGCGACGGAACTGATGGTGGCATATGCCTACGACACGATTCAGCGGCGCAATCCCGTGGGGTTCTTCGGGATGGTTTTGGTGCTCGAGGGCACGAGCGTGGCCCTCGCAACACAAGCGGCCGACGCGTTGCAGCGCAACTTGAGTTTGCCCAAGCAAGCGTTCAGGTATCTGCTTTCGCACGGGTCGCTGGATATCGAACACGTGGATTTCTATCGCAATCTGATGGATCGAGTAACCGATCCGGCGGATCAGAAAGAAATCGTTCATTGCGCAAAAGTGTTTTTCCAGCTCTATGGCGACATTTTTCGCGGTTTATCACTGGCCGAGGAGAAGGAGGAGAGTTATGCAACTGCGTGATCAACGCATCTTGCTCACGGGCGCGTCGAGCGGAATCGGGCGCGAATTGGCTCTGGAATTGGCACGGCGCGGCGCGCGAATCGCATTGGTCGCTCGTCGGAGTGAGCCTCTGCAGGCCGTCGCCGGCGAGATCACCGCGATGGGCGGTACGGCAGTGGCTGTGGTCGCCGATGTCACGACGTCGGAAGGTCGCGCAGCGTGCATCGCCCAGTCCACCCGAGCCCTTGGCGGGCTTGATGTGCTGATTAACGGCGCGGGAACCTCGGATTTCGCGCATTTCGCCTGCGCCGATCCGGTTCAGTTGGAGCAAATCATCAAAACCAATTTACTCGCGCCCATGTTGCTTGCCCGCGAGGTGTTGCCGCAGATGATTCGACAGAAAAGCGGCCGAATCGTCAATATCGGCTCAATTTTCGGATCTATCGGGTTTGCCTATTTCGCGGCATATTCGAGCACCAAGTTCGGATTGCGCGGCTTCTCCGAAGCGTTGCGCCGCGAACTGCACGGCACCGGCGTGGGCGTGACCTATGCGGCGCCGCGAGCGGTGAAGACCGCGCTAAACAGCCCGTCGGTGCTGCAGATGGCCGATGCCGTGGGAATGAAGATGGACGAGCCCGTGCATATTGCCGCGTGGATCGTGCGTGCGATCGAGAAAGACAGGAAGGATGCATATTACGGCGCCGCCGAGCGCTTCTTCGTTAAGCTCAACGGCCTGTTTCCGCGCTTGGTGGATCGCGGTCTTGACAAACAAAACCGGGCGATGCGGGATTTCGCTCAACCGACTTCACGCTGATTGTTTTGACTGGAGTACGAGAGGTAATGACCATGGCTAGATTCAATACGAGATTCATGACGGTGTTCACCGGCACGCTGGTGCTGTTATCGGCAAGCCTGAGTGCCCAGGCCGACGAAGTGATGGCTGCGGTGCAGGAGATCCAGCACCAGTGGGAACTGATCAAGTATCAAACGCCGGCGGCGGAACAGGAGGCCAGGTTCAAAACGCTGTCCGAGCAGGCGCGGGCCGCGAGCGAGACACATAAGGGTCGCGCCGAGCCGCTGGTATGGGAAGCGATCGTGCTGAGCACTTACGCCGGGGCGAAAGGCGGACTTGGCGCCTTGTCATTGGTCAAGCAAGCGCGCGATCTGCTGCTGGAAGCGGAGAAAATCGACGCCAACGCTTTGGACGGATCGGTATATACGTCGCTCGGCAGTTTGTACTACCAAGTGCCGGGTTGGCCTGTCGGATTCGGCGACGACAAGAAGGCGAAGGCGTATTTGGAGAAGGCCTTGAGCATCAATCCCAACGGCATCGATCCGAACTTTTTCTACGGCGACTTCTTGATGGAAGAAGGCGAGTACGCCACGGCGCTTTCCGCCTTCGACAAAGCGATGGCTGCCCCGGCGCGTCCCGGCCGTGAAATCGCCGACAAAGGCCGCCGCGACGAAATTGCCACCCTCATGGCCAAAGCCCGCCAAAAACTCTAATCATTCGGGGTCAGGCCTCTGATTAAGCGTGATCGCCGGGGGTCAGACCCCCGACTACTCGCTTAGTAAGAGGCCTGACCCCCAACGAATCGGCTTAGCTGGGGGTCTGACCCCGAGTTGTTTCTCTAGGTAGTCCGCCTACTACGCAGTTGATTTCGGAGTGGTTACTCTTTTCCGTCATCAATCCTGCCATTTACAAACGCCACATCTGAAACGGGGGGGCTCATGGAAGAGCGGAACTCGCGAAAGTTGTTGTCCTGTCTCGTTGCCGCAGTTTTTCTGTTGTCCGCGTGCGGCGGGGGAAGCAGTGTATCGGTTACGCCACCTAGCGCTCAGACAGATCGAAGCGCTGCCAGTGACGTGGTTCCGGCAGGTGACGAGCAGAGCGGGACTGAAACGTCGGGCGATGTAGCCATGGCGGATACGTCGCCTTCGACGCAGCCGGCCGACGGCGTCCTGTCCGACGAGGCGTTGCTCGATATCGCACGGCGGGGCGGTCGATCAGGCGATCGTCGCGACGCCGGTCCACCGGGCTCCGCCACTGGCGGCGCTGCCGGCGGCGGTACTGCCGATGCGTCCACTCCGGCGCCTGGCCCAGTGGCCCCGGGCGTCAGTCCCGTGCTTTCCGCCGCCGCAATGTCCCATGAAGGATTCTACGACACCTATGAGGGCAGCAAGACCTGTCGTAGGTGCCATCTTGAGGAAACTCAGCAAGCCCACGCCGCGGTGCACTACCAGTGGGTCGGGCCGACGCCCCATGTGACGAACATGCAAGTCGGCGGTAAGTTGGGCGGCATCAATGACTTCTGCGGTTTTCCCGACATCAATTGGATCGGTCTCATGACCAACCTGGATGGCGCCACCATCGACGGCGGCTGCGCCACGTGCCATGCCGGCATGGGCGGTAAACCCGATCCAGATTTCAATGCCGCCGGCCAAGCCGACAATGTGGATTGTCTTGTTTGTCACTCCGACAGCTATCGCCGCAAAGTCGAGCGTCAAGCGGACGGTACGTTCCACTTCGTCCCGGCGCCCGAGCGCATGACTGTGCCGTTGCTGACCGCTATCACCATGATCGATCCGGTGCCCACGCGCGGCAGCTGCGTCAATTGTCACTCTTACGCGGGCGGCGGCTGCAACAACAAGCGCGGCGATTTGGAAGAAGCCCATCGCGAACCGCCCAGCGCCCAGTTCGATGTTCACATGGCGTCGACGGCCATCGGCGGGGCTGGGCTTATTTGCACGGATTGCCACACCAGCAGCAATCACCGCATCGCGGGCCGTGGCACCGACTTGCGCCCGACCGACTTGGATGTGCCCGTGCGCTGCCAAAACTGCCATGGCAATTCGCCGCACGGCGCCGCCGATCTCAATCGACACACCGCGCGCGTGGATTGCACTGTGTGTCACATTCCGCGCTTCGCCAAGATCGTCTCCACCGACATGGTGCGCGATTTCAGCAAGCCCGCCATGATCGATGAAGCCAAGCGCATCTACGAGCCCAACATCGAGCGGCAGGCCAATGTCATACCGGAATACCGTTTCTTCAACGGCACGTCGTACATCTATCAATTCGGCGAGCCGGCCGCGGTGGGGCCGAGCGGGCGCGTATCGATGGCCGAACCGCTGGGCGATCGCAACGATCCCAGCGCGAAGTTGTTCGCCTTCAAGCACCATCTCGCGGTACAGCCCATCGAGCCGATGACCCGACGTCTGTTGCCGATGAAGATGGGTATCCTGTTTCAGACGGGCGATGTCGACGCCACGATCAAGCAGGGCGCATTGGAAGTCGGTTGGGACCTGTCTCAGGGTTATGAGTTCATTCCGTCCGAGCGCTATATGGGCATCTTTCACGAGGTATCGCCGGCCAACGAGGCGCTGCGCTGCGATGATTGTCACGGCAGCGGCACCCGCGTGGACTTTGCCGCATTGGGATATACGCCGCGAACCGAGCGCAATGGTCGACCGCTATGCGGAAGCTGCCACGGCGACGAATCGGGCGAATGGTCGCCCGCGGAACTGTTCACCGAGGTCCACCAGGAGCATGTTCGCGGTGAGGGGATTAATTGTGGCGAGTGCCATGCATTCGCCGCGGATGCCGGCTCCGGCGGTGGGGGAGGTGGCGGCGGCGGCGCGGGCGGCAGCGGCGATGACGAAGAATCGGACGACGACGAGGAGGATGACGAGGAGTCCTCCGATGACGACGAGAAGGACGACGACAAAGAAAAAGACGACGATTGACGACGTCAAGGAGGGCGACTAAGAACAGCCAGTAGATGCAAGGTGCCACGACGTTGGCGGGAGTTCACGCCTTGATCGCGGCAATCGCGGAATGATCCGCTCCCACGTCAAGAGTCGACGCACCGCTGTGGAATGATCCGCTCCCACTTTAAGAGATGATGCACCGCTGTGGGAGCGGTTTCCTACCGCGATTCTTGGGCGCGGTCATCGCGGAATGATCCGCTCCCACGTCAAGAGTCGATGCAACGCCGCGGAAGGATCCGCTCCCACAGTGGGAATCAAAATCGAGAATTCAGTCAGGGGCTGCTCAACGCGGCAAGGGCGAATAGTCGCGCTTCGGTGCGACTCAGCAGCCAGCCGTCTATACTGACCGTGTTGCCGCGCACGTAGTCATCTCGAACAGCCGCGGAAACGCTCTCGAAGTCGGTGCGTCCCTGCGCGACATTCTCGATGCGGTTAAAAAGCTGACGGGCGTCGCGCTCATCAGGGTACGCATCCAAGTAAATGCGGCCGAAGTGCGCCGCCGAATCCAAGTTCCCAATGACATCGCGTAGCCAGTTCGCGGAAGCATCGCCAGGCGCGAGCGCAGGGCCGGCCAACGCGCGACAGCCGCTCAACGCGCCAAGTGCGACCCAACACAGCGCCCGGCGCAAGAAATCGCGTCGCGATTGTTCCAACTGAATCACGCCAGTTTTCCCTTCAAATGATCGGCGAGCCGCAGCGCCAGGGCGACCAAGGTGAGCGTCGGATTCGCGGTGCCCGAAGTCGGAAACACCGAGCTGCCGGCAACATAAAGATTGTCGATGCCATGAACTCTGCAGTTGCGGTCGACGACGCCGGATCGCGGATCGTCACTCATGCGCGTGGTGCCCATGTGGTGGCTGCCGCCGTCCACCCGTCGGGGCCACTTGCCGTCATCCTCGATATCGATTTTCATTCGACCGAGCCCGAGGGCGCCAAATTCTTGCGCCAGTGAGCGCACATGGGCGACATAGCTGCGTCGATCCTGCTCGGTCAGGCGCCAGTCGAGCCGAACCCGCTGCAAGCCCAAGGCATCTTTCGTGCCGGACAGGGTGACGCGACTGTCCGGGTTAGGCGCCTGTTCGCAGGACGATCCCAATCCCAGCCAAACCCCGCTATAGCTTGGATCGTCACTGTCGAGCACAGTCGCGCCGTCAGTCAGCAAGCGGCGAGAGGCTTGGAGCATGTCGACGTGATCGGCCGCGCGCTGTGGATCGCCATGGGGGCGGGCGTTCTCCGCTCGGTAGGCGCCTGCCACGCCCATTTGGAAGGTGGCGTTCAACAGTTTTTTCTCGCGCATGAACTTGGCTGAAGGTTTGAATGCCACTTGCGCGCCGCGGTTGTCGGCCTTGACTCGCTCCCGATAAATTCGCGGCAAGCGGGATTTGTCCGTCATGACGATCTCGCCAAAGCCGGATACATGGGGATGCTCCATGAAAAACCGGCCGACCAAGTCATGTGCATTACCCAGGCCACGCGAGTTGTGATCGCGCGACAGCAGCAGGATGCGCGCGTTTTCCACGGCGCCGGTGGCCAGCACATAGGCGCGCGCTTTAAGGGTGTGTCTTAGTCCGGTCAGCGTGGCGATGTCGAGGTGTTTGACGTCGCGGCCGTTTTGTTGACCGGCCAGATTCGTCACGTTTGCGTTGAGTAAAGTAGTGATGTTGCCTGCCCGCTCCAGATCGTCTCGATAGCGTTGGCCGAATCGAGTTGGCGGGCTGTAGTGCACGAACTGAATCTCGAGTCGGCCCGTGGCGAGCGACAAGAGCTGTTCGCCGGATTTTTCCCGCCAATAGGTTTCGTCCGTGAATTTGCCGGGCGCGATTTCCACCCGTTCCGCGGCTTGATCGTAGTAGCCGGCAAGCTCGCTGCGCGGGAACGGCCAGCCGCTGAAGGGAAGCCAGTCGCGTCGTTCGAAATCGATCTCGTCCAGCGGCCGGCAGTAGCCGCCCCAGTGATTGGAGCTGCCGCCGAACTGGCGCAGCCGATTTCCGATCAACGAGTACTCGATGCCGGTCGATTCGCCCTCGTAAAGCGCTTGCACATCGGGGTCGCCTTCGAACCCTCCGGACTCGATCAAGTGAACGCTCAGATTGCGCCCGGCAAACTCCCGCGCCAACGTGATGCCCGCAGGACCGGCGCCGATGATGGCCAGATCCGTTTCGATGGCTGTCCTGTTCGGCAGCGTGCGGGCGTCGATAAACATAGTCGAGCGATCCAGGATGCGGGTTTACGATCCGCTATTGTCCCATAGGAAAACGCACCCCGCGATCGTCACTGTCATCCACTGTTCCACCTGTTCTGCCTTAGCGCGCCGCGACCGTGTAAATCGCCGGTTGCACATTCTGCAATTCCTCATTTATGCCGCCGATGTTCTCCGCGTGTCCCGTCAAAAGAAAACCGCCGGGTTTGAGCGCCCTGAGCAGTCGATCGATTAAGCGCCGCCGGGTGGCGAGATCGAAATAGATGATGACATTGCGCAGAAAAATCAGATCGAACTCACCCATGATGGGCCAATCGCTGTTCAAGTTAACGTGTTTGAACGCCACGCGGTTGCGCAAGGCGGTAAGGATGCCGACGCCGCCCGTGCCGTGCGGCGTGAAGTAGCGTTGGGCGTATTTTGGCGGCACCCGTTCCAGCGCGCTGGCCGGATACAGCCCGGCCCGCGCGGCATCGAGTGCGATCTTGGAAACGTCGCTTCCCACGACTTGCCATTTTTCGCTGCCCAGTGCGTCATCCAAGACCATCGCGATCGAATAGGGTTCTTCGCCGGTCGAGCACGCCGCGCTCCAAACGCGTATCGGGCCGGGGAGATCGCGACGCTGGCGGGCATGTTCGCGTAAAAAGTCGAAATGGCGGATTTCGCGAAAAAAGCTCGTCTCGTTGGTGGTTAACAGGTCGAGCATGACCTGCGTCTCCGCGGGATCCTCGCCCGAGAGCACGTAGTTGAGATAGTCGTCATAGCTGGCGATTCTGAGGTGCCAAAGGCGGCGCCAGAGGCGGCCGGTGATTAAGCTCTTGCGCGCCGGCGCCAGCTGAATGCCGGTGCGTTCGTGCAAAAAATGGCGAAAGCGGTCGAACGCCGCCTGGGATAACGGTAGCTCCATTGTTATTGTTCCTTCCCTGAAAAACAGCATCGCCGGGCGTCGTTCCATGACACCCGGTCTGCCCATCACCCTCCATGGCGATGCAGGGCGATCATAGCGTGCTGTAAGGAACAATCCTAGGGACTCTCCGAAAAATCCCCATATCTCCTGTCGCGGTGAGAAATGCGGGCTAGACGACGAATTGTTTGGCGGCCGGAAACAGCCGTGTAAACAGCTCGCTGTTTTCGGCCATGAGCTGCTTCGCCTTTTTGTTCTTTAGCACAGGCGGTGGTGGTGGCGGCGGACCGTCTTCGGCGCGACGCTCGTTTTTGGGCAGACCGTCGCCGGCGTGCGCCGAGGGTTTACTCGTGTCCGCAGCGGGTGCCGATTGTCGTTGCGGCGTCATTTCCACGGCTGCGGACTCGCTGACGGCCGGGCCGCTATGCGGGGCATTGGCCGCGGCCTGTTCCGGCAGCGACTCCATGGACGTTGTCTGCAGATACGACGTGAAGGCGTCATGGATCGAAACCTGGGTGATGACGTCGTCAACGCAATCAACCAGCGATTCGGCAATCGGCAACGACAGCACCCGATTGGCGCCCAGCCCCGAAAAGCGCGCGTCGGCGTCAGCGGCGGTTGAAACCACCACGATCGGCAGCAGCGTGCCTCCCGGGTCGACCATCTGGCGAACAATGCTCACCAATTGCACGCCGCCGCTGTCGTTGCGCGTGTTGTGCTCGACCACCACAAAGGCCTGATACGGCGTGCGGGCGATGGCTAACAGCGCTTCGCCGGCGGAGAAGAAAAGATCCAGCGGGCGGCGGGCGTTCATGAACGGCGTCTGCAGTGCCGCGTCACGGGCGCTGGTGACGAGCATGCCGATTCGGGTTCTGGCGGATGTTTCGCCATCGGCTGAGGTCTCCAACGACGACTCCGCCGACAACAGCTCGCAGATCGTATCGTGAATGCGTTCGGGCGCGGCGGTTGCCGGCAGTAAGCAGGCGGCGCCGTACCCCCGCATTTTTTCTTCCAGCGTCTCTGAATTGACCTGTGAAAAGACGATGATCGGGACCGAGCGCATTGATTCCCGCGGCAATGTCCGAATGCCGAGGATAAACTCTCTTTTTGGTTGAGGTAATTGCGCGATCAGAACCACGTCAAAATCGATGGCCTCCATGGCGGTCAGCGCGCTGTCGGGATCGTGGAAGGTGTCCACGTCGTAGCCGAATGCCCGGAGAATTTCCTGGAGTGTTTCGGCCGCCCACGTATTGGCGTCGACAAGACAAATGCGATTGCGGGATGCGGAACGCCGTGCGCCGGGCGGGACCTGGCGAAATGCTTGCAGTGCGACGATGCTGTCGCCTTTACGTTGATTCATTCAACACCATCTAACACGTGACACGGTGATATGGGGCCTCGCGCCAAGCTCGTTTTGGTCGGAGTGCGTGCGACGACGCTCAGAAAGACGATAGCCAATACGATATAGGACGATTTCTATCCGGGGCATCGGCGCGCGTTCGTACTATTCCTTCGGGATCCCCTAGTTTCTACAGCCATATCATGCAGCCGGTTTCAAACGGGTGGCTCAGCAACCGATGGTAGGGATACATGCGGATTTTGTAGTACTGCAAGCCGGGCAGGGTCGGTTCAAGATTGACTTCGAATACCGTCTCACCATCCTGTGCGCCGGTCGCGCTCAATTTCTGCGCCGAATGGGTTACGAATTCCAAGTGATCTTCCTCCGTCCCGATGAGGCATTCGACAACGACGTCGTCGGGGTCGAGGCCGTCCAAATAGGCGCCGACTTTTATTGGCAAACTGTTGCCTGACGAAATCTCGGTGCGCGGGTCGTCCAGGCGGCGCATCCGCACCTGGGGCCAGTGTTCGCGAACTTTGCCCCGCCAAGCTGCCAGCTGTCGGGCAGGGTGCCCGTTATCGGCGGCCAGGGTTCGGTGTTGCCGCGATGCCGGGCCGTAAAAGTCCTTGACGTAGTCCATGACCATGCGCGCCGAGTTGAATCGCGGCAGAATGGTTTTCATGGAGGCTTTGGATTTTTGGACCCACGCGGCGGGGTAGCCGTGGCCTTGGCGGTCGTAGTAAAGGGGGATGACTTGCTGCTCGAGTATGTTGAGCAACGCGTCAGCTTCCTCCCGATTGCGGTAATCGGCGTCGTACTGCGGACCGTGGGGCGTGATGGCCCAGCCGTTTGCGCCGTTGTAGCCTTCGCCCCACCAGCCGTCGAGTACGCTGAGATTGATTACGCCGTTAATGCCGGCCTTTTGGCCCGATGTGCCGCTGGCTTCCAGCGGATACTCGGGTGTGTTGAGCCAGACATCGACGCCGGTCACCAATTTGCGGCCCAGGGAAATGTCGTAGCCTTCGAGCAGAATGATTTTTCCTTCAAACTCCGGCCGGCGCGAGAAGTCGTGGATCACTTGGATGAACTGTTGTCCGGGGCGATCGCTGGGATGAGCTTTGCCGGCGAACATCAGCAGCACCGGCCGCTGCGGGTTGTTCAGCATCCGTGCCAAACGCTCGGGATCGCTGAAGATCAGGGTGGCCCGTTTGTAGGTGGCGAAGCGGCGGGCAAATCCCAAAATCAAGACGTCCGTGTTGTCGGGATCGATGTATTGGGTCAGCGCTTGAATCTGCGCCTCGCTGTAGTAGTTGCGCTTGTGCTGCAAAATGGCGCGTCGGCGAACCTCGGTCAAAAGGTACGACTTTAACGACTGGCGCAGACTCCAGTAGCTGTGATCCGGGATTTCATCGATGCGATTCCAGTACTCGTCGTTGCGAAGTTCATTGCGCCACTCGCCGCCGAAGCGCATGTCGAACAGGTTCACCCACTCGCGCGACAGAAACGTCGGCACGTGGACGCCGTTGGTGACGTGGCGGATCGGGTTTTCCTCGTGGGGGATCTGCGGCCAGACGTAACCTTCCATGCGCGCGGCGACTTCGCCGTGAATCTTGCTCACGCCGTTGTGAAAGCGCGAACCGCGCAGGGCCAGTGATGTCATGTTGAATCCGCCGGGCGTGCCCGGGCTGGCGCCCAGCGCAATGAAGCGGTCGTACTCGATGTGCAGACCTTTCACGTACTCGCCGAAGTAGGTGTGCACCAAATCGTGCGAGAAGATATCGTGCCCCGCCGGCACCGGCGTGTGCGTCGTGAACACGATGCCCGAGGCCACCCATTCGAACGCGGTGTCGAAGTCGACGCCTTTTTCGGCAATCAGCTCGCGGCAGCGTTCCAGAATCAAAAACGCCGCATGGCCTTCGTTGATGTGCCACACGGTGGGTGCCAGTTTCAGAGCGCGCAGCGCGCGAATGCCGCCGACGCCGAGAACGATTTCCTGCTGAATGCGCGTTTCCCGATCGCCGCCGTAGAGTTGATAGGTGATGGAGCGATCCTGTTCGCTGTTGGCGGGCAGGTCGCTGTCGAGCAGGTAGAGCGAGATATGACCGGCGCGCGCTTTCCATACCCGCAGCCAAATCTTGCGGCCGGGAAAATCGACCTGCACGCGCAGCTCTTCGCCGTTTTCCGCGACGACGGGCGAAACCGGAAGATTGTCGAAGTTCACCGGCGTGTAATGAGCGATTTGATTGCCGTGGCCGTCGATGGTCTGGGTGAAATAGCCTTGGCGATACAGCATGCCGATGGCGATGAACGGCAGACACAAATCGCTCGCCGCCTTGCAGTGGTCGCCGGCCAGAATGCCCAGGCCGCCCGAATAGATGGGCAAGCTTTCGTGCAAACCGAACTCGGCGCAAAAATAGGCGACCAGATCGCGGTTGGGATCCAGGTGGGGACGGAAATCGCTGCTGAGCGCCGTTTCATGGTAGGTGTCGTAAACGGACAGCACACGATTGTAGTCTTCCATGAACAGGCGGTTTTCAGCGGCCTGTTCCAGGCGATCTTGCGCCACGCGGCGCAGGAATACTTTCGGATTGTGACCGCAGCGTTCCCACAGCTCGGGATCCAGCCGGTAGAACAGCCGACGCACGGCGCGATCCCAGCTATATAAAAGATTGTCCGCCAGTTCGGACAGGCGGGACAGACTCTCAGGAATGCGCGGGTGAACTTCCAGGGCAAAGCGTTTTCCGCTCATGGCAGCGGCTTCCTTTTCGAATTGGGGTGGACGCCAATTGTGGCGTCGTGTGGCGCACATGATAGAACTTGTACAAGCCACATAAAACAACAGGGGCGCGAAGGCATTGATCGGGTATTAGGAATCGCGGCATTGATGTGGGAGCGGATTATTCCGCGATTGATTAGGCGAAGAATCGCGGTAGGAAACCGCTTCCACAAGAATTGATGGTGCCGGGGGAGAGACTCGAACTCTCACGAGGTTTCCCTCACTGGATTTTGAGTCCAGCGCGTCTACCAGTTCCGCCATCCCGGCTAAAAAAGTCGGCATAGTATATATGAATCCCTCTGCCGATCAAACCGTCCTAAATGCATCGCGCGTGATAAGATGCCGGCCCATGCAGCGCCGTGATTTTGCTTACGATTTGCCTCCCGAGTTGATCGCACAACACCCTCCGAAGGAACGCGGTGGTTCGCGACTGTTGTGTCTTGACGGCGCCGGCGGGGGGATTGCGGATCGACGCTTCGGCGACCTGCCTGACCTGCTGCGCCCGGGCGACCTTTTGATTTTCAATGACACGCGCGTTATTCCAGCCCGGCTCCACGGGATCAAGGAAACGGGCGGACAAGTGGAAGTTTTGCTCGAGCGTATTCTGGATGACCGTCGCGTGCTGGCGCAGGTGCGGGCCAGCAAATCGCCCAAGCCGGGATCGTGGCTGCAGCTCGCCGACGTCCGTGCTCAAGTGCATGGACGCGAGGGCGAGTTCTTTGTGCTCGACTTTTACGGCGAGGAGTCGGCGCTGGACATCTTCGAACGTCTGGGAAAGCTGCCGCTGCCACCCTATATCGAGCGCGAAGCCGGCGCCGACGATCGTCAGCGTTACCAAACCGTATTCGCCCGGGTGAGCGGCGCGGTGGCAGCGCCGACGGCGGGTTTGCACTTTACTGAAGCGATGCTTGAGACCCTGCGCGAGCGCGGCATCGAGATCGATTTTGTCACACTGCACGTGGGGGCCGGCACGTTTTCCCCCATGCGGGTGGAGCGTCTCGACGAGCATCGCATGCACCGCGAACGGCTCGAGGTGTCGGCGGAATTGGTGGAGCGGATCCGCCGCGCGCAAGCCCGCGGCGGGCGTGCAATTGCCGTGGGAACCACCGTGGTGAGGGCCATCGAGACGGCGGCCAAGTCCGGTACAATAGCGCCCTTTCGCGGCGAGACCGACATTTTCATTTTTCCCGGATTTCGTTTTAACGTGGTGGATGGCTTGATTACGAATTTTCATTTGCCTGAATCGACGCTGCTGATGTTGGTCACGGCCTTCGGCGGCTTCGATGCCGTGATGGCCGCTTATCGGCACGCCGTCGCCCAGCGCTACCGGTTTTTCAGTTACGGCGATGCCATGTTGATTTGGCCGTCGCCGCAGGCGAGGGTGGTCGGCAGTGCGATTTGAGTTGGACGGTACGGACGGCGCCGCGCGCCGCGGACGGTTGGTGTTCGAACGCGGCACGGTGGAAACGCCGGCCTTCATGCCGGTGGGCACCTACGGCACGGTCAAGGCGATGACGCCGGAAGAACTGCGCCAGATCGGCGCCGAAATCATCCTCGGCAACACCTTTCACTTGATGCTGCGCCCGGGCATGGATGTCATCCGCGCCCACGATGGTTTGCACCGCTTCATGCACTGGGAAGGGCCGATTCTCACCGATTCCGGCGGTTTTCAGGTATACAGCCTCGGCGACATGCGGCGCATATCCGAAGCGGGCGTGTCGTTTCGTTCGCCCGTCGACGGCGGCGAAGTTTTCTTGGATGCCGAGATTTCCATGCGCGTGCAGCGCGACCTGGGCGCGGACATCGTCATGGTGTTCGACGAGTGCACGCCCTATCCCGCGACCGAGGAGCAGGCCCGATCGTCGATGGAGCTTTCATTGCGCTGGGCCGCCCGCAGTCGCGCCGCCCATGGCGACAATCCGGCGGCGTTGTTCGGCATCGTTCAAGGCGGCATGTATTCGCACTTGCGGGATATTTCGCTGGCCGGTTTGGTCGACATCGGTTTCGACGGCTATGCCTTGGGCGGGCTGTCGGTGGGCGAGCCGACAGAGGAGATGCTCAAGACGTTGGAGTACATCGCGCCGAAGATGCCCAATGATCGGCCGCGTTACTTAATGGGCGTGGGCCGGCCCGAAGATATCGTCGAGGCGGTTTGCCGCGGCATCGACATGTTCGACTGCGTGATGCCGACTCGCAACGCCCGCAACGGTCACTTGTTCGTCAGCACCGGCGTGGTGCGCATTCGCAACAGCATGTATCGCGACGATACTCGTCCGCTGGATGAGCATTGTGACTGCTACACCTGTCGCAATTACACCCGGGCCTATTTGCGTCATCTCGATCGGGCCAATGAGATTCTCGGAGCGCGCCTGAATACGATTCATAATTTGCATTATTACCAACAGCTTATGCGCGGATTGCGGGAGGCGATTGCGGCCGGTTGGTTGGCGGAATTCGTGGCCGATTTCTATCGGCGTCGCGGGACGTCCGGCGAATAAGTATTTGTAAATGCGGTGCGTAGCGGTGGTGTCTAACCCGCGAATCGAGGATAATACGCGGCTCTAAAATCTGATCGCTTGGGTGAATGCGATTTGGGAACGCAGAGTCCATGATTCGAGTGCGGGTAATTTCGGTCTCACAACAAAAAGGACGACGACTATGGATTTTTTGATATCGAGTGCGTGGGCGCAAGGCGCGCCGGCGCAAGGCGGTGATCCGGGGCTGATGGGTTTTCTGCCGCTGATTCTTATTTTCGTTATCTTCTATTTCTTGCTGATGCGCCCGCAAATCAAGCGCGCCAAGGAACACCGCAAGATGGTGGAATCCCTCAGCAAGAGTGACGAGATCGCCACCAGCGGCGGTTTGCTTGGGCGAATCATCAAGGTTGACGATAACTTTCTCACCTTGGAAATCGCCGACGGCGTGCGCGTGAAAGTGCAGAAGAATTCCGTTTCGTCGTTGCTGCCCAAAGGGACTTTGAAGGAGTCGAAGGAATCGACGGAACCGGAACCTCAAGCGCAATAGTTTTCCTGCGGCGGCTTGTGCCGCCGCCAGCCCTACTCACTCGGACGCAACTGCATGATTAATCGTTACCCTTGGTGGAAGAATGCCCTGGTCGTCATTGTGATCGGGATTGCCGTGCTGTATTCGGTACCGAATCTGTACGGCGAAGATCCGGCGCTGCAGATTTCCGGCACCCGCATGGCCACGGTGGATGCAACGACTCTGCAGACGGTGGAAGTCGCGCTGCGCGAAGCCAAGCTCGACACCAAGAGTATCGCCCTGACGCCGCTGGGTTTGCTGGCCCGTTTCACCAATACCGAAGATCAGCTCAAGGCGCAGGCCATCGTTCGTGAACGGCTCGGTGACGACTATGTCGTCGCGCTTAACTTGGCGCCGTCCACCCCGGCGTGGTTGAAGGCGCTTGGTGCCGAGCCCATGTATCTCGGGCTGGACCTGCGTGGCGGCGTTCACTTCCTCTTGGAAGTGGACATGGCGGCGGCCCTGGCTCAAACGGATGAGCGCTATGCGAACGATTTGCGCGGCGCGTTGCGCGAGGGCAAGATTCGCTATCTTGGCGTCAATCGACGCGCCCAAGGCGGCATCGAACTGAAGTTCCGTTCTGCGGAGGATCGTGCGGCGGCGGAGGACTTGATCCGCAAAGATTTTCGCACTCTGTCCCTTACCGAAGTCGAGGGCGCCGAGCCCGCGTTGGTGGCGCGCTTGTCCGAGGCCGATGAGCGCGAGGTCAAGCGATTCGCCGTCCAGCAGAACGTCACCACCCTGCGCAACCGCGTGAACGAGTTGGGCGTGGCCGAGCCGCTGATTCAGCAGCAAGGCTTGGACCGCATCCTTGTCCAACTTGCGGGTATTCAAGACACGGCGCGGGCCAAAGAAATCCTGGGCGCGACAGCCACCCTGGAATTTCACATGGTGGACGAAACGGCCAGCGCTGCCGATGCGGCGGCGGGGAGAGTTCCGGCGGGATCCAAGCTGTACCGCGAGCGCAACGGCAATCCTGTGCTGCTCCAGAAGCGCGTCATCGTCACCGGCGATCAGATAACCGACGCCCAATCGGGCATCGATTCGACGGACGGTAGCCCGGCGGTATTCATCAATCTCGACGGGCAAGGCGCCAAGAAGATGTTGAATACCACGAAGGACAACGTCGGCAAGCTGATGGCCGTGGTGTTCATCGAGAATAAGACCGAAACAAAGATGGTGGAGGGCAAGGCCGTCAAGACGACCCGACGCGTCGAAGATGTAATCAACACGGCGCGGATACGTGAGGCGTTCGGCAAGCGCTTTCAGATCACGGGCCTGGACAGCACTGAGGAAGCGCGCAATTTGGCCCTGTTGTTGCGCGCCGGCGCGTTGTCGGCGCCGATTACCATCGTGGAGGAACGGACGGTTGGTCCGAGCATGGGCGCGGAAAACATCGAACGCGGCTTCGATTCGACGTTGTGGGGATTCGTCGCCATTGCGGCGCTCATGACGATCTATTACTTGGTGTTCGGCTTCATCGCATCGGTGGCGCTGGCGGCGAACTTGCTGCTGCTGGTTTCGATTCTGTCCATGCTCCAGGCTACACTGACATTGCCTGGGATGGCGGGTATCGCACTTACCGTCGGTATGGCCATCGACGCCAACGTTTTGATACTCGAGCGCATTCGCGAAGAGCTGCGCAACGGCAATTCGCCCCAAGCGGCGATTCACGCCGGGTACGAGCGCGCATGGGCGACAATCGTCGACTCAAACATCACGACGCTTATCGCGGGACTGGCCTTGCTGCTGCTGGGTTCCGGGCCGGTGCGCGGCTTCGCTGTCGTGCTGTCGATCGGCATTCTGACGTCTATGTTCAGTGGTGTGGTCATTTCACGGGCTTTGGTCAATGTCTTCTACGGTCGCCAGCGGCGTCTCACAAAGCTGGCGATCTAATTCCCGGATAGGTGGGTTATGGAGCTTTTTAGAATAAAGAACGACATCCCGTTCATGAAGTATGCGCGGTCGACCACTGTGGTTTCCGCGGTGACGTTCTTGCTCGCGGTTTTCTTCCTGGCGACCAGGGGGCTGAATCTCGGCGTCGATTTCACCGGCGGCACCGTCATGGAAATCAGCTATCCGCAAGCGGTCGAACTTTCGCAGGTTCGTGAGGTGCTGGAGAACTTGGAGCTGAAGGAGGCGAGTGTTCAGGCTTTCGGCACGACACACGATGTTTTGATTCGCTTGCCGGCCAAGCATGGGGGGCCTGAGGGATCAGCCGCTGCGCTTAGCGAACGGGTCAAGGACGCGTTGCGTGCGCAGGATCCGAATGTGATCGTGCAGCGGGTCGAGTTCGTAGGTCCGCAAGTCGGCGAAGAGATGTACAACAGCGGCGGATTGGCGCTGATGCTGGTGGTCGCCGGCATCATGATTTATTTGAGTATCCGATTCGAGTGGCGTTTTGCGGTCGCGGCCATCATCGCCAATCTGCATGATGTGGTCATCATTTTGGGTTTCTTCGCGTTCTTCCAGTGGGAGTTCTCGCTGACGGTGCTGGCTGCGGTGCTGGCGGTGTTGGGCTATTCCGTCAACGAATCGGTGGTGGTGTTCGACCGAGTGAGGGAGAATTTCCGCAAGATGCGCAAAGCGTCGGTCCCGGATGTGATCAATAACGCGATCACGCGCACGATGTCCCGTACCATTATGACCCACGGTATGACGCAGACCATGGTGCTCTCGATGCTGCTGTTCGGCGGCGAGCCGCTGTTCTATTTTGCACTCGCGCTCACGATCGGCATTCTCTTCGGGATCTACTCGTCGGTGCTGGTGGCCAGCCCGATTGTCATGTGGCTCGGTGTGTCCCGCGAAGATCTTATGCGCACGCCGGTCGAGAAGGAAGGGGCCGGGTCGGAGACTCGGCCTTAGCGCTCAACTCACACAGTTATTCTGTTGAGTAGATGCCGTAGGAGCGGCGTTCGACGGCGTTTCTTATCCCAGCTCGATCGCGAAACGGAGTCGCTCTCACAAAGGAAGGATGGCAACGTTCTACTAGCGCAACAGCGCGTCCGAGCTTTCGTTGGAAGCCAATTCGATGCGGTTGCGGCCCAGATTCTTTGCTCGGTAGAGCGCGGAATCGGCCCGTTCGATGATGTCGGTGGGTGTTTCGCCCGGAAGGTAAAGCGCGATGCCGGCTGAGAACGTCGGCACCGGAACGGCCGTGCCGTTGATGTCGACCGTGGTTTCCGCCGCCGCGCGTTGCACCTTGTGGATGGCGGCGATGGCGCCGTCGGTATCCGTATTGGGCAGCAGTACCGCGAATTCTTCGCCGCCATAGCGTGCCACCATGTCATGGTGGCGAAAAATGGACAGCACGGACTTGGCATAGGCGCGCAACACGTCGTCCCCCGCTGCGTGGCCGTATTGGTCGTTGATCGCCTTGAAGCCGTCGACGTCGACAATCACTAAAGACAATGAGTTGCCATAACGCTGAACCCGGCCTACTTCGTCCTCCAAGCGACGCAGGAAGGCGCGACGATTGGGCAGTTCCGTGAGCTCGTCAGTGAGGCTTAGCAGGTGAACGCGGGTCAGTTCGTCGCTGAGTTCCTGTCCCTTCGCCTCCACGTCCTTGAGCACTTGGTGGGTCTTCTCCAAGCGGCTGGTGAGCGATTGGTGCGAGTGCTGCAGCTTTTCGACTTCGTTAACGAGCGTCTTACGCAGAATGTCGATTTCCTGGATGCTTCCCGCGGAGCGCAGGGCGTCCAGTTCCACCTCCAACAGCACGCCGAATTCTTCGTTCTGGCGGATGGTGTCGGTGATGTGCTGGGCCAGCGTGGCTTGTATTCGATGAATGCTTTCGCGCTTTTGCTGTAAGTGCTGGCGGTAGGCGGAGTCGACGCGACGTTCCGCTTGTGCCGCGGCGCGGGGTGAGCGGCGGCGTTCGACGAAGCCGGTTTCACTGGCAGGTTCCGGTGCCTGCTTCGGGCGCGCGGGTTTGCCGCCGACGAAATCCTCCAGCAACGGCGTCAACGCGGATTCCATCAGGTCCTCCGGCGAAGTGCCGGGGCGTGACAATTCTTCGGTATAGAGGCGCAGGCAATTGCGCAACGTGGTGAGTTCGGCGACCGAAAGCGGCGGCGTGAGGTGCAACAGAAGCAGTTTAAGCTGTACTTGAAGGGGCGAGCCCGCCGGCACCTTTTCAACGAATGCGCTAAGCAGCATGTCGAGGAGCGCCGCATAGGCGTGCTCGACGTCCACGCGATTGCTTTCGTGGTCCTCGAGCAACGTTGCGATGTGCTTATATATCGCGTCGCCTTGCGGCGTGCGTCTCAGTCCTGAAAGGAGGCGCAATACCGTTTTCGAAAACGCTGCGTCAGATGTAAGGTTTGCAGCCAACGTCAACAACCTCTTCGCTGCTCACACGGCGTGGAATTGCGCTGCTTCCTTGTTTTTTCGATCCCTCGGGATGAGTTCCGGGGGTCGTGCGCAATCTCGCCGCGTTATTGTTATTTGTAACTTATTGTCTCCGGGGGTCCGTCCAAGATGCTCGAAGCATCTTCTATGCCATCCGGAAACTTCCGCATTAAAAACAGCTTCTTGGCGCATCAATGCCGGTGTCGGGTCGTCGCGTGTTGCCCGTCACCTGTAAAACGCATCGACAATTTTCTCGCCCGTTGGGTCTGCAACGGGGGCGTAAGCTATCACGGCACCGGGAGGTGACAAATCGTGGTAAATGACTAGCCCGCGCCGGGCGATTGTCCAAAGGGCGACATTTTATCCAAAATCCGTCATTGCGGGTAGGCGATAGCGATGGGTGTCGACGGAAAGGCGGCTATGCCCTATCGAGAGGCCTTTCCCGGCTTCATCAAATACCCCGCATAGGGTATCCTTAGCGGTCCCAAATCGATGGGGCAATTTTTGAGGGAATACGCATGTTTGGCCGCGAGATGACCATCGCCGGATTTGACGACGAATTGTGGACTGCCATGGAAGGGGAGCGGCGGCGCCAGGAGCAGCACATCGAGCTGATCGCTTCCGAAAACTATGCCAGTCCGAGGGTTTTAGCCGCGCAAGGTTCGGTATTAACAAATAAGTACGCCGAAGGTTATCCCAGCAAGCGCTATTACGGCGGCTGCGAATATGTCGACGTCGCCGAGCAGTTGGCCATCGACCGCGTCAAGGAGCTGTTTGGCGCGGACTACGCCAACGTTCAGCCCCATTCCGGCTCACAGGCCAATGCGGCGGTCTACCTGGCCTTATTGCAAGCCGGCGATACCATCTTGGGCATGAGTCTGGCTCACGGCGGACACCTCACCCATGGGGCCAAGGTCAATTTTTCAGGCAAGCTTTTTAATGCCGTTCAATACGGCTTGAACCCGGCGACCGGCGAGATCGACTACGACCAAGTCGAGGCATTGGCCCTGGAGCATCGCCCGAAGATGGTGGTGGCGGGATTCAGCGCCTATTCGCGGGTGGTGGATTGGCAGCGTTTTCGCGCTATTGCCGATAAGGTCGGGGCCTACCTGTTTGTGGATATGGCCCATGTGGCTGGCCTGATCGCGGCGGGCGTGTATCCCAGCCCAGTCGCCATCGCCGACGTGACGACATCCACCACGCATAAGACCCTGCGTGGCCCGCGGGGCGGCATTATCCTCGCCCGGTCCAACCCGGACATCGAAAAGAAGCTCAATTCGATGGTGTTCCCCGGCACCCAGGGTGGTCCGCTGATGCACGTCATCGCCGCCAAGGCAGTCGCATTCAAGGAAGCACTCGCGCCCGAGTTCAAAGCCTATCAACGCCAAGTGCTGGATAATTCCCGCGCCATGGCCAGCGTGTTCATCGAGCGCGGCTATAAGGTCGTGTCAGGCGGAACGGACAATCACTTGTTCCTTGTCGATTTGATCGACAAGGGCATCACCGGCAAAGATGCCGACGCCGCCCTCGGTCGCGCCAATATCACGGTCAACAAGAACGCCGTGCCCAACGATCCCCAGTCGCCCTTTGTTACCAGCGGTATCCGCATCGGTACGCCGGCCGTGACCACGCGCGGCTTCAAGGAGACCGAGGTGAGCGATCTGGCGGGTTGGATGTGCGACGTTCTCGATGATCTCGGCAACGACGAGGTGGTCGAACGGGTCAAACAACACGTCCTGGCCATCTGCGAGCGGTTCCCCGTGTACGATCCCCGCCTGTTCGAAAAGCGTTGATCGTCGCGCGTTAACCACAGAGTTTTTCTATGCGCTGCCCATTTTGCGGAACGGACGACACGAAAGTCATTGATTCACGATTGGCGAACGATGGCTTCATGGTTCGCCGCCGCCGCGAATGTCAGCAGTGCACGGAGCGTTTCACCACGTTCGAGTCGGCTGAATTGGTTATGCCGCGCATTATCAAGCGCGACAACCGGCGCGAGCCCTTCGACGAGGAAAAGTTGCGGGCGGGTTTGATGCGCGCGTTGGAAAAACGCCCAGTCAGCGTGGAAGAGGTGGAGGCCGCCATCAACCGTATCAAACAGCGCCTGCGCGCCAGCGGCGAGCGAGAAGTCAACGCCAAACAGTTGGGCGAGTGGGTGATGGACGAGCTGCGCGATATCGACCAAGTCGCGTATGTTCGCTTCGCGTCCGTCTATCGAAGTTTTCAGGATGTGAACGAGTTCCGCGAAGAAATCGAGCGCCTCGAGAAGGAACCTCCGCCCGAAGCGCGTCGCCAGCGCTCATTGTGGCAACCGGGCGAGGATGATCCGCCGACGTAAGCGGCCCACGTAGGAAATGAAATGGACCCGTCCTTCTCTTAAACGGCCTCAAGAAATGGGCCAAGATGAGAATGTGAATTTCATCTGAAACAGAGTAAGGAGGGTCCGAGATGAAGCTTAAAGCATTGGGAATCGA
>JAKACW010000034.1 GCA_021821045.1 Pseudomonadota bacterium | reverse complement strand
TCCCGCGCTCATCCACCCCGTGCAGCGCAAACACGCTCTTTGCCAAGTCGATTCCCAATGCTTTAAGCTTCATCTCGGACCCTCCTTACTCTGTTTCAGATGAAATTCACATTCTCATCTTGGCCCAATTTTAGAGGCCGTTTAAGAGAAGGACGGGTCCATTTCATTTCCTACAGATCTAGCGCTTAACCACTTCCGCCACGAGTTGCCTTACGCCGTCATCGAAACTCACCTGCGCGCGCCAGTCCAACAGTTTGGCGGCCTTGCTCGCGTCGGCCACCGAATCCTTGATGTCGCCCATCCTCGGCGCAGCCAACGTCGGCTGAAGATTCACGGCAAGTTGATGACTGAGGATTTGGTACAAATCAAGCAGCGAAGTGCGCTTGTTCGTGCCGATGTTGAACACCTGCCCACCGACCCCATCGGTCGTCGCCGCTTTGATGTTCGCCCGAACCACATCCTTAACGAACACAAAGTCCCGCGTTTGCTGACCGTCGCCGAAGATAGTCGGCGCGGCGCCTTGCGACAAACGGCTTAAAAAAATGGAGATCACCCCCGAGTAAGGCGACGACGGATCCTGGCGCGGGCCGAAGACGTTGAAATAGCGCAAACAGACGGTGTGCAGGCCGTGCAAGTTGAAATACATCTGACACGCCAGCTCGGACGCCAGCTTATCCACCGCATACGGCGACAACGGCTTGAGCGTCATGTCCTCGCGCTTGGGCAACTCGGGAAGATCGCCGTACACCGCCGCCGTGGAAGCCGCAACCACCCGCTGCGCGCCGGCTCGCCGCGCAGCTTCGAGAACATTCAGCGTGCCGACGTAGTTAACCTGATGACTCCCGAGCGGATCCTCGATGGTCTTGGGCACCGACGCGACGGCAGCCTGATGGAACACGACATCCACCCCTTGCATGGCGTTCGCGACCGCATTGAAGTCCGCCACGTCGCCTTCGATGATCCGCGTCTTGGGAGAATGGGCGAGATTTGAAAGTTTGCCGGTGGAAAAGTCATCCAACACGACCACATTAAACCCGTCATGGGTCAACTGATCCACAAGATGGGACCCGATAAACCCCGCTCCGCCTGTTACCAATGCTCGCATCGCTACCTCCGCTTCAACTCGGATGCGCGCGTGCGGCCAACGGCCTAGCCGCCGCTCCGACCCGCGCTCCTCAGAGCGGTAGTTTACACAAACCGCCGGGGGTCAGACCCCGAATTAACCGGGGGTCAGACCCCCAACGAACGAATTAGTCGGGGGTCTGACCCCCAGAATCGGAGGCCTGACCCCCAGTTAGGATCCGAAGGCTTGGTAGGCGACGTGGGCGAGGTCCAGCAGTGCTTGGCGCTCGGCGTCGCCGACCAGCGCGAAACTGAGATCGTGCTCGACCCAGTACAGCACCTTCACTGCGCCCTGCTCGCGGAAGGCGAATGCGGTGGCTTGCTCACCCGGTGCCGGCGTGGAGACATAAAGCGTCAACCGGGTGTTTTGTGGATCTTCATACATGAACTGAGCGGCGGGGCCGGCCTCGCCGGGAAGCAGTCGGCCGCCGACGAGCTGATAACCTAAAGGCCCGAAATCCGGCGTGCGCAACGGCTTGCCGAGGCGATTGGAAAGCCATTTTACAAGATGATCTTGCTTGTCGGCTGTGACCTCGACGGGATGGCGAACCTCCGCGGCATAAACCACGTGAGCGACCGCGGCGCGTTCGGCAAACAACGCCACCGTGGGCGCCGGCGCAAGACCGTCATGCACGAGATAACCCGCGATGCCGCCGACCGCAAGCCACGCCACGGCCGCGGCAACTCGCATACTCCATCCCGACCGTTTGGGCTGTAGCATCTCGGTCAACCGCGCCGGCAGCGGTTCATCCAATACGGGGGCGAACATCGCTTGCAGAGCGGCATTTTGCTCGCGGTATGCACGCACACGCTCGGCCGCCTCCGGATTGGATTCCAGCCACGCCTCGACCTCGGCCCGACGGGACTCGCTCAGTTGCCCATCCACGTAAGCATGCAAATCATCCTCAGTCACCGGACTTAACGGCTCACTCATTTAACTCTCCGCAGATACGACACAGATTCCCCAGAGATCAATGCACTTAAACGCTCCCGCGCCCGCGACAAGCGGGACATGACGGTTCCGATGGGTATATTCAGTACGCGGGCGGTTTCCTCGTACGACAATTGCTCCAATCCTACCAGCAGCACGACTTCTCTCTGCGCAGGATCAAGGCGTTCGAGTGCATTGGTAAGGTCCAGCAACGCCGACGTGCCGTCGGTCTCCACGGCCTCATAAACCGGCTCATCATCAAGCGGAATTGTACGGGAATGGGTCGCACTGCGGACATCATTCACATGGATATTGTGCATGATGGTAAACAGCCAGGCGCGCAAATCAGTGCCGCGCCGGTACAACGAAAACTTCTTGAGCCCCCGCTCAAGAGTGTCCTGCACCAAGTCATCGGCGCGAGTCCGGTCGCGCAGCAACGCGGAGGCGTAGCGACGCAAACGGGGAATATGCTCTTCGAAAGGATGAGTGGTCATTGTGGGTCGATACATTATCTCTCAGACGAGAGAATTCCCGTTTCACTCACCTGTTTGTTTCCGCGGCAGGTACAGAACACGAACCGATAGCCTACCAACCAACATTCACGGAATTATCACGGGTCTGACCGAATCTACGAGCGGCGTTCAATCGCCGCTCGCATCAGCCGACCGTCACTTCACGACGGTGGTCACGCTGGCTTTGTTGTTGGCTGTGTTGCTGTCTCGTGTCGTCGTGCTGACATTGGCCACGTTCGTGTAGGTTCCACGTGTACGCGCCTGCATGACGATCGTGGCACTAGCACTCGCGCCGCTGGCTAACGTATTGAACAAACACGTAACCGTGCTGGTCCCGTAACAGTTGCCTTGAGCACTGCTGACGGACACGATTCGCAATCCCGATGGCACGGTGTCGGTCAGCGTGGCGTTGCTGGCGCCGTTCGGGCCGATATTGCTGACGTTGATCGTGTAGGTGACATTCGCAAAGCGCTTCACTGTACCTGGACTACCGGTCATCGTCACCGCAACATCGGTCGCAATCGCCGGCACTTGCACAAACACGCTGGAATTGGCGTTGTTGTTCACTGGATTGACGTCGGTCTCGTTGCTGGTCACGCTGACGGTGTTATTCAAAGTGCCGGTCACCGTGGGCGTCACTGCGATCTGCACCGTTGCGCTGGCGCCACTCGCCAAGTCGCCCAACGTGCAAGACACCACGGCCGTTCCGTTACAAAAGCCCTGGCTCGCCACGGCGGAAACGAAATCCACGCCCGGCGGCAGTGCATCGCTCAGCGCAACGCCCGTCGCGGTTTGCGTGCCGTTGTTGATGACACTTGCGGTGTAAGTCAACGGCGCGTATTGCGTGGCGGGACTGGGCGCCGCGGTCAATGCGGCCGCGACATCGACGCCGGCCGTCTTCGGCAACATGATCGTCCCCTCGAGATGAAACGTGTAGACGATTTGAATGCCATTGTTGTAATCGGGATCGATGCGCTTGTATTCGAGCACATAGCGATCACCATCGAGCCCCGACGCACCGGCCGACGTAATCGTCCATTTGGTGACGCCCGGACAATAATACGTCGAGCTGCACTGACTCGATGCGCTGCCGAGCACCCGCAAATTGCCAATCCCGCCGCTCCTGTTCCAAGTGCCGAGCACGGTTTTGCCCGCACAGTCGGTCGAGGAGGCGCACGATTTGTCATCGAAAATGTTGGCGGAGGCGTCGGTCGGCTGGAATGGGTCGGGCGTGGTAAACATTGAGCCCGGCGCCTCGACCGTACCCACCCGCACGAAACCCGCCAGTTCGCCCGGGGCGGGGCTCACCCCTTGGGTCTGGTTTTTACCGATGACAAACCCGCCGTCCGTTCCGGGGGACAGGTTGTAGTGGAAGACGTAGCCATAGCTCGGATAGGCGACGGTAAAGCACGAACCGGTGTAACACGCATTCGTGGTCGTGTTGTTGATGCCTTGGTCAATCGTGAGCAACGTTCCGGCGGGCAGCGGCGCGGCAGACGCCGGAACCATGGCGGATGCCAGTAACAAAGATGCAGATAACGTGGCAAAACGGTGGGTGAAGCTCATGAATCTCTCCCTCTTTTTTGTGTTAGGGCCTGTTGGACTGCGGATGCAGCATGGCAAGGCGTTGAAAAACGCCGCCTTTAGGGAGTTAACACCTGGCGAGGAGATTTATTCCGAATCCGGAAGAAAATTTTGGTCGGCAACGTGGGAGCGGATCATTCCGCGATACTTCCCCGACCCAACGTGAGCACCGAGTCTTATCGCGGAATGATCCGCTCCCACAATGAGCGAGAAGTTTATTGATTCCGGCTGTGCCCAAGAACGCCGGTGGCATAGATCGGCGGATCGTAAATTCTAATATCTTCAAAACCCGCGTCGACAAACCAACCATGCACCTCCGGAAAGGCGTGGCGCCACGAGTACTGGGGTGCGTACTCATCGAACGTCTCGATGATGCGCTCACTGGTGCGGGGCTGGTGGCTAATAGGAAAGAGATTGCGCAGAACCGGCCCGATCAGTGGGATCTTATATATATAGAACAAGGGCCCGGCCAAGTGACAGAGCGCGAACAACAGGCGTTTGGGCATGCGGGTGGTGATACGCCGCCACGTGGCCCACATCTTGCGGCGTATGCTCTTGTTCTTCCCATACACCTTGATGCCCATCCTTCCGCCCGGACGCAAGTAGTGAACCAACGCCTTAAAGGATTGATGCGTATTGGGTGTGTGATGTAATACGCCCCACGACAGAATGACATCGAACGACGCGGGCGGAAACGGTAGCTTGGTCAGATCCGCCTGCAAGACTGTGACATTCGCTCGGTCGCGCAGATTCGCGCGGGCAGCCTCGACCGCTTCACTTAAATCGACGGCGACGACGTTTGCGCCCCACCGGGACAGCACTTCACTGAATCGCCCCATTCCGCAGCCGGCATCGAGCACAAGCCGGCCTTTGACCAGCTCCGGAGTGATGTGCAGCTTGCGTAACGAATCCTCGGTTGCTTTGCGCGCTTCGTCGCCGAAGTAATGAGGGTTGGGCTTGTTCCACTGATAACCGAATGTGCCGGTGTAGTGCTCTGACGAGACGAAACGATAAATGCCGTTAATGCGGGCATAGGTCGCCCCGCAGCCCGGGCATCGCAGCGTATCGTTCGACCATTCCTCCAAAGCGGGAAGGGCCGCCGAACACGCAGGGCAGACGATGTTGGGGCGCGACTGTTCAACGTGTTGATCGCTCACGGGATTCAGATTGGCTTTGAGCGTCGTCATTTGATGTCACCTAAATTATTGAGGACAAGGCAGCTGCCGCCAAATTGTAAGTTGTCCGGGGGATGGTTTGGAAGGGATGTGGACGATGTGGGAGCGGATCATTCCGCGATTCCTAAAATTAATCGCGGAATGATCCGCTCCCACAACAACTGGCGAAGGCCGGTGGCGTAGGAGCGGCTTCAGCCGCGATTGAAATCGATCGCTTGGGCCAGCACGCCATCTTCCAGCCACTGGCGCAGCCAGCGCGCGATCGCGGTCGTCACATCCAACTCCGGCCAGGTTTGGGCGAGCATGGCGCAAATCGCGCCGAAGCGCTCGCCCTCGCCAATCGCCCGCAATGCAGCGTGCTCGGCGACGCTCAGCGAGCGAAAATGCGGCTGCAGCTCCTTGCGCCAGAACAACCATGTCACCGGCTCGGGCAGCAACGCGGCAGGCGGCGGCGTTTGCTCGTCGCTTACGCTCTGCCAGATGGCCGGCGTGTTGCAGTTGAATTGCTGAAACGTCACCGTCGGGTGCAGGATAAAAACCACTTCGTCCCAATCTTCGGGCTGCAGCGTGGCCAGATCAGACACAGCCAACACCGGCGCATCGACGGCATCAAACGCGTTGCGCAGCCGTTGATCCATTTCGGCCAGCTCCGCCACGTCGGGATCATCTGCGAAATATTCGCCAAGGAATGCCGGAAAGGCGGCGCCATAGTCGCGCAGGTTGCGCCTAGCGGAACGATGCTGCTCGATGAACGCAAGCGCCGCTTTCTCGAAGCTCTCCTCGCCGATGTACAGCGCCACCCGCTCGTAGGTGTCCGCCAGAACTTCGGCCAGTCGCGCCCGGTAGGCGTTGTGATAAATATCGAGGCGGCGCTCGGCATGCAGTGAGGCAGTGGATTCCACTCGCCCCAGCACGCGATCGCTGCGGCCCAGGATGTAGTCCTGAAATCCCGTTTGCAGATCGGTCAACGCGTCGTCCATCAGGCCACCTGTCGGGCATGAACGGCCGCGGTAATGCGGCGAGCGTGATCCAATTCGGCCAGCACTTCTGCCAGCGGCGGAATATGGTCGTCGCGTTCGATCATGGTCGCGACGGGCCCGATGTGGTCGCATGCGGCGGTGTACAACTCCCACACCGGATCGACTACCGGATGATCATGGGTATCGATGATGTGGTCGCCGTTGTTGGTGTGTCCCGCCAAGTGAATCTGCTGCACGCGCTGCGGCGGAATCGCCCGCAAATAGGTCAGCGGATCGAAGCCGTGGTTAAAACTGCTGACATAAATATTGTTCACGTCCAGCAACAGCAGACAGTCGGCTTCCTCGCACACGGCGCGCAGGAAATCCCACTCGTTCAATGTCGAATCGGTGAAGTTGACGTAACTGGATACGTTTTCGATCAGCAGCGGTCGCTCCAAGATATCTTGGACCTGGCGAATTTGCTGCACCACGTGTCTCAACGCTTGCTCATGGTAAGGCAGCGGCAGCAAATCATGGGTATTGATTCCGTGAATACCCGTCCAGCAGAGATGGTCGGACACCCACAGTGGATTCACTCGCTGGACGAGCTTCTTGAGCGCAGCAAGATAATCGCGATCCAAACCATCGGCGGCGCCAAGGGACATCGACACCCCGTGCATGGCGATGGGATAGCGTTCGCGGATCTGATCCAGCACGGCCAGAGGCTTGCCGCCCGGCACCATGAAGTTTTCCGAAATGATTTCCAGCCAGTCCACCGGCTGCGGCTCGCCGAGGAAGTCGGTGTAGTGTTCGGTGCGCAGGCCCAGGCCGAAGCCGGGAGAAGGTTTGCGTATCGTTAGCGTCATGAATTCTCAGTAAAGTATGCGCCGCTCAATGATGAAATACTTCCAGCACATCACCGAGCGGCGGCATGACCCGGCATTAGCTCTTCAGATCGGAAATGATGCCGTCCTTCTCCAAGCACTCCTTCGCCGTCACGGCCTTGAAGCCCTTGGCTTTGCAAGAGTTCTTGCCCTTGCAGGAGCTGATGATCGTTTTGCAGTCCGAACTGCCTTTACAGGAATTCAGGCCGTAGCAGTGCACTTTGTCGCCGGCGGCGACAGCGGGGCCCGTTGCACCTTCGGGCTTTTCGGCCGCAAACGCAAACGAGGAAACGGCCAGCGCGGCAGCGGCGGCGGCAATGGATACAACTGACTTCTTGGTACTCATGTGATTTCTCCGGTTCTTTAGTATTTGAGTGTCCAGCATTTGCGGGACAGCTATTGGTCGCGCCTACCGTTGGTACCTTACAGGGTCGTATAATCCAGCTAAATTTTGAGCCACTGCGTCCAGGGAACACGCGACGGAAGGCGACCTCCGGGTAAACGCTAGCGAAAAACGGTCACGATTTGGTCACGAAAGGCGAAACGCCCCACCAGGAAGGGCTCCCGGCCTAGCAGGGCGGCGCATGAGAACCTTGGTTGCTGGCCATCGCCTGTGCTGCTACAGTTTGCCCGGGCCAGCGCCGGGGGACGGCGCGCGCCCCCGGCCGCCATCGCCGGAGATAATAAATCTAAACATTTTCGAGTTTGAGGAGCCTATGAGCGACACGAAACCAGCATTGCACCGCAATCCCACCCTGACCTGGCTGGCGGAAATCATTTTCTGGAGCCGCTGGCTTCAGGCGCCACTCTATTTCGGCCTGATCATTGCGCAATGCGTGTATGTGTATCTGTTTGGCGTCGAACTCTATCACCTGGTGCACGAAGCCCATAAGATCGGCGAAACCGAGATTATGCTTATCGTACTGGGGCTCATCGATGTAGTGATGATCGCCAACCTGCTGATCATGGTCATCATCGGCGGTTACGAAACCTTCGTGTCACGGCTCAATCTGCGCGAACACCCGGACCAGCCCGAATGGCTGGCCCACGTGAACGCCGCGACCATGAAGATCAAACTCTCCATGGCGCTGATCGGCATATCGTCAATCCATCTTCTCAAGACGTTCATCAATGCCGAACAACTGTCCGAGCACACCATCAAATGGCAGGTGATCATTCATATCACCTTCATCGTGTCCGCCATCGCCATCGCCTACACCGACCGCATCATGACCAGTACCCTGATGGCGGCCCACCGCAACCTGGAGCACGAATAACTCGTCAGTTTACGGCGTCTCCAATTGACCGCGAATTTCACCGCCGGGATTGGCCGCGCTGTGGACGTTGACATACAGATTGCCGGCCACGAGGTCGTCATACTGCTGTTGGGTCAGCAGCGTGCCAGGCGGGACCACCGCGCTGATGCCCCCTGCCCCGAGCGTTAAAGGAACGGCGATGCCGCCGCTGACGCCGGGCGCGCCGGTGTGAATATGGGAGGCGGTCGGGACGACGCCGCTGAAAACGACGCCGCCGGACATGGCGCGCGTCACCGGATCGACGACCATCACCCCTTGGCCCGTCGCCGCGGTTATCACGGCCGGGACTTCCTGCGCGCCATCGAGCACCGCCACCATGGCGACAGGCCCGATCTGACCGCGAATCTCGCCGCCCGGGTTGGAAATGCTATGCACGTTGAAATAGAGCTTTCCGGCCAAGAGATCGTCGTACTGTTGTTGGGTCAGTACCGTGCCGGCCGGCACGGTGGCGCTTTCCACGCCGAGCGTTAACGTGATCGCAACGGGTCCAGCGATGCCCGCGGCCGCGGTGTGAATGTGCGCCGCGGTAGCGACGACGCCGCTGAATTCTACGCCGCCGGTCATCGCGCGGGATTCGGGATCCACCACAACCCTACCCGTGCCGTTCGCCGCGGTGACCACTGCCGGCGTTTCTTGCCCGCCGTTCAGCGTTGCCGTCATCACGATTCGACCGAGCTGCCCGCGAATCTCACCGCCGGGATTGGTTGCGCTGTGAACGTTGACGTACAGGTTGCCGGCCATCAGATCGTCGTACTGGGTTTGGTTCAACACCGTTCCGGCAGGAACGGTGGCGCTGAAGTTGGCATTGTCAACGGTCAACGTGATCGCCGGCGCGCCCGCCACACCCGCAGCGCCCGTATGGATGTGCGCCGCCGTCGCGGTGACGCCAGTGAAGTTGAACTCGCCCGAGATCGCGCGCGTCGTCGAATTCACGACTACCGAACCGAAACCCGTCGCGCTCGTAGTCACCGACGGCGTTTCTTGAGCGCCGGTTAAAATTGCCGCTTTGGTGATTTGGTCCGATGACGGAATATCGGGCACCAATGGCACTGGGTCGCTATCGTTGTCCGAACCGCAGCCAATGAGATTCACAGCGATAAGTACCAACACAGCAAATCCGAATGGAACCTTTCTCAGCAAGCGATCTCGCGTTTTCATTCTTTACCTCCAAATCAGTTTTAAATTGTGTAAGTCTTACATCGCCAAGCTGGGCAACGGCCCCCATAGCGACTCAAGAAAAGCCTTGAGATCCGCCTTCTCCGTCGCGGTAAGCCCCAGCGGCTTGATGCGCGGATCCTGGTTTTCCACCCCATCGCCGCCGCGGTTGTAGTGATCGATGACCACATCTAGCGTTTGATACCGACCGTCATGCATATAAGGCGCCGTGTCGGTGATGTTGCGCAGGGTCGGCGTTTTGAATTTCTTCCAATCGGCCTTGTTCTTGGTGACCAGGTACCGGCCCGGATCATCGGTGACGTTATCCGGATCGTCGAGTTTCATGCGCTTGGCGTCGAACGCCAAGATCTTACGAAACTCGGGCTTATCGAACTCGGGATTGCGTTTCAGCCCCGTATTGTGAAAATCGGAATCAGTAAAGTTAGAACCGTTGTGGCAGGCGATACAGCCACCCTTGCCCTTGAAGATCGCCATACCGCGCACAGCCGACTCGCTCAGCGCAGATTTGTCGCCTTTCATGTATTTGTCGAAGGCGCTGTCGCCCGTCACCAGAAAATGCCGTTGCCACACCGCCATGGCGCGACCGTAGTCATCGGGATTGGGTTTGCTGTTGTAGGCGGCCTTAAACATCGCGACCACTTTAGGATCGTCGTTGAGGATCTTCATCAACGTGTCCATGTTCTGCCCCTTGTGGACGGGGTTGGTCGTGGAACCGATGGCCTGCTTTTCCAAGTTCGGCGCGCGCCCGTCCCAGATCAGCGCTTTGTTGTAGCCGACGTTGATGAGCGTCGGCGCACTGCGCCGCTCGACGAAGCCTTCGTTGGCGAGGGAAAACGCGGACGGCAACGTCCAGCCGACATTGGGCAAATGGCAGCTCGAACAGTTCATGTTGCCGCTGCCCGAGATGCGATTATCAAAAAACAATGCCTGACCCAGCGCCATGCGTTCGGGTGTGGGTTGATTGTCCGGATTGGCCGTAACGGGCGGCAACGGGCCGATGTCGGGAACGTCCGCAGTCCATGCCGAAGGCGCGGTCGCGAACATGCAAGTCACGATGAACCAACTTCTCATATTCAATACTCGAAAGGACATAATGTTCTCTCCTGGACTGTGTGCGCGCCTATGCTAACCGAACCAGCGCAAAAATGCCGCGCCGGTCAACGCCGTCGCGCCGATACCGACCAAGCTCGGCCAGATCCACAACTGCATGCGTTGACGCCACGAGGTCCAGCTAAACGCGCATAGCAAGACCATGCCGACGACGGCGCACAGCACTTTCACACACAGCGCGACGAACGCCACGCCCGCAACTTCCGGCAGTTCGCCGCGTGACGTATAACTCGTTACCGCGAAGGCGCTGCCGCTCAATGCCTGAATAATCCAACCGGACAGCGTTAACCAGACCAACGCCATCGGTGGCATGCGTTGCTCACGTTGCCAGACCCACGCGGCGGCGGGGCTGCCGACGACGGCGACAGCCCCGAAGTTATGAACAGTCTGGACAATTGCGTACGCGAGATCGGCGGCCACGCCGCTTACTCCACCAGAACGGAAACCGTCTGCTCGGGACCAGTGGGCACATGCCCTTTGTCGACGACCTTGATGGTGATGGCGTGCTTACCGGGAGTGAGCTTAGGCAACACATAGCTGCCCTTCAGATCACGCTGCGCCGGGCTCTTTTCTTCATCGACCCACACATGAAAGTGGTCATCGCCTTTGCCAAGGGTGATGGCGTAGTCAAGTTTGTTCTCGCCGTTGGAAGAGAGCATGGCTCCGTCCGCAGGCGACATGATGGTAACGGTCCCCGTAGCCATGGCCATGTCGTCGGCGACAGCGGATACACTCAAGCTGGCGCCGGTGAGCGCGAGAACGGCCAGACCGGAGCAAAGAACGTGGTTGTTTCGCTTAAACATAGAGTGACTCCTTGGTGTGAAACGCATTTGCGGATTTACGCGCCCGACTGTTTTGTGATCTCGACATGGGATCCTCCCCTGTCTAGGTCGATTTGAACCTGACCCGGTAATTGTTTTAGCCGCGAAAAGCGACCGCTGTCTTTGGGATAAACAAGCGGCCATCGGGTTTTATTCCCGGCAGCGGAAAAACATTTCGGGGTGGAAGCGAGTTGGCGCGCCCGAAGGGATTCGAACCCCTGACCTCAGCCTCCGGAGGGCTGCGCTCTATCCAGCTGAGCTACGGGCGCGTGGGAGCATATATATAGAGTGGCGGATAGAATAACGAAGCGACGCCAAAAGGTCTACCCAATCAGAGGGGTTATTGAACGTAGCCGCGCTCGCGCAGACCCGCTATAAAACCTTCTACGGCGCTTAATGCGGCATGGGTTTCGCTGGCCACCTGCTCGATCTGCCAGCGTCTTGAGAGGGCGTCCGGTGCGCCGAGCCAGCGCGTAACCCAATGCTGGGCGCCGGGCAATTTCAATTTGCCGAGCACTTTGTCGTCCTTGATCACCAATAAATGGGTCGTCGCGGGATCGGCTGGCAAGGCGGACGCGAAACGCAGCCCCGGCACAAACTCAAAACCGGCGTCGTCGGCCTGCGCGTTAGAAACGAAACACCGCCCCAGTTCGGCTCGCTGCTCGTGCGTCAACTCCAGCAACGGCGATGCCCGAATCAACTCCGGCAACGGCGCGGCCGTCTGCGCTGCGGTCGCGGCGAGCTGATTCACGAAGATCTGCACACACATCGCTTCCATCGCCAACCAGACCGCTTCCTCATCGGCGCCGCCTCTGCGTTGCGCCCGCTCGACAAGTGCGTGGAACTCCGCCTGACCGAATAGCGCGTCGTCCTCACTCAGGTACTTCTCTTCGAACGCCGGATACACTTTGCTCAAAATCGCCGCGCTGAACTTCTCGATCGATTTTCGTTGCGCCGTGACAAAAAACGGAATCTTTTTCTTGCCGCGCGGATAGGAAGGCAGTTGCCGGGCAATCACATCGCGCACGATGCGCTTGTTCCAGAACAAATCCCGGCGCAGGGATTGCGGAACCGCAAAAGCAAACTCCACTAGACGATGATCCAGAAACGGCACCCGTGCTTCCCTGCCTTGGGACGAGCTGGTGCGGTCCTCGTGCCATAGATTGAAATGCTGCATTTGATAGTAGTAGTTCTCCATGCGGCGATCATAGTCGCGAAACGATCGCGCGCCGTCGTCTTGGCCGTCGCGCAACAAGGCAACGAACCGCGACGGAATCCCTCGATCCCCGGCGACTGCGCTGCGCACGCCCAGCTCGACCGAGCGCGCCATGTAGTCATCCCAATCCTTGTAGTTGCCCTCGTCGAGCCCCGAATAACCGCCGCTGAACTCGTCAGCGCCTTGCCCGAGCAGCAGCACCTTGACGGCGGGATAGCGGGTTTTAACGAAACGGTGAATCTCGTGCTTGAAAAGAAATTCAAGATCGAAGCGCGGCGAATCCATCATCCACACGAAGTGCTCCAGCGTCGCCAGACCGAAATCGATCTCCGCCAGCAACGTCGTCAAGTCGAAATACACCGGATGGTGGGGCAAGTTCAGTGTATTAGTTACGTTCACCGAGTCCTGCAGATCGCCCGAGAGATAGGTGTTCTCCTCGGCGAAACTGAAGCAGTGAAACTCCGCGCCGGTTTTGGCGGCGATGGCGGCGATGAGGCTGGAATCGATCCCGCCGCTAAGCATCAAACCGATGGGCACGTCGCTCATCAGTTGCCGTTGCACGCTGTCGACCAGCAGGGCTTCGTATTCGTCGACATAATCGGCCGGACGGGATGCCGTCGCTTTGTTCGAACTCAACGCCTCGATACGCCAATAGGAGCGCACGTTGATCGGTGCGTTCGGCGATACTGCGGCATAGGCGCCCGCCGGAAGATGATGTACATCTTTGACGTAGCTCGGAACTTGGCTACGCTGGCTCAGCCCAACGGCCGTTAGGTCCGCCCAGTCCAGTTCGCGCGGGCAGCGCGGATGCATGAGCAGGCCTTTCAGCTCCGAGCCAAACAGCACGCCGCTGTCGACTTCGGCGTAATAAAGCGGTTTGATGCCGAAACGGTCGCGGGCAAGAACGAGTTGTTTGCTTTTCCCATTCCACAACACCACCGAATACATGCCGTTGAGCATGGCGAATGCCGCCATGCCGTGCTCCTCGAACAGGTGGAGCACCACCTCGGAATCCGAGTGGGTGCTGAAGGTGTGCTTGCCTTCGAGGGAGCGCCGCAGTTCGCGGTAGTTGTAGATCTCGCCGTTCACGGCGACGAACATCGATTTGTCTTCATTCCAGATCGGCTGAGCGCCGCCGGCCACGTCGATGATGGACAGGCGGCGGAACACGAATGACAGGTGGTCGTCGAGGTAAAACGTCTCGTCGTCCGGTCCGCGGTGGGCCAGGGCTCGGCTCATGCGCTGCAGAATGGACTGCCGCTCGTCGCGAGGACGCGTTTCAATGGGAAAGGAAACAAAACCCGCGAAGCCGCACATGTGCCATCCATGGTTGTACGCAATGACCCCATTGTGGCACAAAGGCGCATAGCCTGAAAAATGTAGCGAAAATCCGCGCCGCTGTTTGACGGACAGGTGGCGCGCTCTTAGAATCTCAGAGCAAATCGAGTGGGCGGTTAGCTCAGCGGGAGAGCACTGCCTTCACACGGCAGGGGTCACTGGTTCGATCCCAGTACCGCCCACCACTCACGACGCCGCCGACCGCGATTCGCCGCGCCTTGTGGGAGCGAATTCTTTTCGCGATTCTTCAGCCGAATTTCTTCTTCTTGTGCTCCTCCAACGACACCAACCCCGGCTCCGGCTCGGCCGTTTCCTCAACCGCTTCGCTCTTGACCGCTGGCTTGGCGGACGCGTGCTTTTTCGCATACAGAAACTGCAGCACCGCCGCGCGGTAGTGGTTGTATTCCGGCGTCTCGGCCAGAGTGACCCGATCCCGCGGTCGCGGCAGATCGATTTTGAGAATCTCGCCGATGGTGGCGCCCGGACCTTGGTTCATCATGACAATGCGATCGGAGAGCAACACCGCCTCGTCGACGTCGTGGGTCACCATGATCACCGTGTTGTTCAGGCGATTCTGGATTTCCATCAGCGAGTCCTGCATGTGGGCCCGGGTCAGGGCATCCAATGCGCCAAAAGGCTCGTCCATCAGCAGCACCTTGGGCTCCATGGCCAGCGCCCGCGCAATGCCGACGCGCTGCTTCATCCCGCCTGAAATCTCGTGGGGCCGTTTGTGCATGGCGTGTTCCATGTGCACCAAACCAAGATTGTGTTCGACCCACTGGGCGATTTCCTGCTTGGATTTCTTCTTGCCGAAGACGCGCTTAACTGCCAGTTCGACGTTTTCATAAGCGGTCAGCCACGGCAGCAGCGAGTGATTTTGAAACACCACCGCTCGGTCGGGGCCGGGCTCGGTGACTTCCTTGCCTTCGAGAATCACGCCGCCCGTGGTCGCTTGGTGCAAGCCCGCCACAATATTCAGAACAGTCGATTTGCCGCAACCGGAATGGCCGATGACGGAAATAAACTCGCCCTTGGCGATTTTGAGATTCACGTCCTGCAAGGCGAGAAACGGCCCCTTCGGCGTGGGGAAGGTAATGGCAACTTGGCTGAGTTCGAGATAGTTGTCGGTTGTCATGCTAAGTCCTCAGAAAGAATCGCGATCCATTGTGGGAGCGGATTATTCCGCGATTCGTTGTCACAGTTGTTTACCCTTGTCCACGTCTAACGCAAGTTCGCCGCTTTATCCCAACTTACCCAGCGTTGAATGCCGAGCATGATGCGGTCGAGTAAGAAACCGATGATGCCGATGGTGAACACCGCCGCCATGATGCGGGCCAACGAATCGGAGCTGCCGTTCTGAAACTCATCCCACACGAACTTGCCGAGGCCGGGGTTCTGGGCCAGCATTTCCGCCGCGATGAGCACCATCCAGCCGATGCCGAGCGACACCCGCAGCCCGGTGAATATCATGGGAATCGCCGACGGAATGACGATCTTGATGACATTGGTGAACCAGCTCAAACGCAGCACGCGACTGACGTTCAGCAGATCTTTGTCCACCGACGCCACGCCCACCGTGGTGTTGATGATGGTCGGCCACACGCAGCACAGCATCACGGTGATGGCGGAGTTGAGGTACGACTTGGAAAACATCGGATCGTCCGACACATACAGCGCGCTGACCACCATGGTGACAATGGGCAGCCAGGCCAGCGGCGAAACCGGCTTGAAGATCTGAATCAGCGGGTTGAAAGCCCGATACAGTCCGCTGTTGAGCCCGCACACGATGCCGACCGGAATGGCGATCAACGCCGCCAGCAGAAAGCCCGTCGCGACCGTAAACAAGCTGGTCTTGATTTGATCGATAAAGGTCGGCTTGCCGGTGTAGGGTCGGATCTTCACGTCGGCGTTGGGATCGGCGGCGAGCTTTTCCGCATTGCGCTGCTCTTGGCGCTCATAGAAAGCCGCTTCCTTCTCGCGCTCCGCTTTGTGTTCCTGATACAGCGTCATCGCCTGACCCCATACCATGGTGGGGCCGGGCAATTGTCCGAGCGACGTTTGGACCTTCGAGGCCACGCCCGCCCACAACAGACAGAAGGCCACCAGGGCGAGCAAGGGAACGCCGAGATTGAAGCTCATATCTTTTAGCGTTGCGACGGGGTTGCTGTCGGCTAACCACTTGGAGATCCAGTTGCGCGCCAGATCGCCGGCTTTCGGTATGGTTGCTGTTTGAGAATTCATAAACTTCACCTTTCTTTGTGGGAGCGGTTTCCTACCGCGATTCTTCGCCAGCCCAATCGCGGAATAATCCGCTCCCACAACATTTGCGATTCCAATTAAATCGTTTCCTTACCTTTCAACCCAATGGAGAACTTCTCCAGATACTCATTGGGTTTTGTTCCGTCGTAGGTCACGCCATCGATGAACTCGGACTGGGGAGCTCGATAGCCGGTCTCGGTGGCGAAGTCGGGGAAGTCGCTTGCTTTGAATTTACCTTCTGCGATCAACTCCTTCGCGGCGGCGGCGTAAATGTCCGGCCGGTAGACTTTCTTCGCCGTTTCCTTGTACCAGTCGTCCGGCTTCTGTTCGGCGATCTGACCCCAGCGGCGCATCTGCGTCAGATACCAAATCGCATCGCTGTAGTAGGGATAGGTCGCGTTGTAGCGGAAGAACACGTTGAAATCCGGCACCTCCCGCTTGTCGCCCTTCTCGTACTCGAAGGTTCCGGTCATGCTGTTGGCGATGACGTCGTAGTCGGCGCCCACGTACTGGCTCTTGGCGAGAATCTTCACCGCCTCCGGGCGATTCTTGTTGCTGTTCTCGTCCAACCAGTAAGCGGCGCGAATCAGCGCCTTGACGACGCGAATGTGGGTGTTGGGATATTTCTTCGCCCAGTCGCTGCTGACACCGAATACTTTCTCCGGGTTGTTCTTCCAGATCTCGTAGTCGGTGATGACGGGCACGCCGATCCCTTTAAATACCGCCTGCTGATTCCACGGCTCTCCAACGCAGTAACCAAGAATGGTTCCGGCTTCCAAGGTGGAGGGCATTTGGGGCGGCGGCGTTACGCTGAGCAATACATCGGCTTTGAGCTGTCCGGTGATGTCGCCCTTGGCCGGAGCGTAAAATCCCGGGTTGATGCCGCCCGCGGCCAGCCAGTAGCGCAGCTCATAATTGTGAGTCGACACGGGGAACACCATGCCCATGTTGAACGCTTTGCCTTCTTTGCGATATTTTTCCACCACCGGCTTGAGCGCATCGGCTTTTACCGGATGCACCGGCTTGCCGTTTTCCATGGGGACGTGCTTTTTCATTTCATCCCACACGCTCTTGGCGACGGTGATGCCGTTGCCGTTGAGATCCATGCTGAAAGCGGTAACGACGTGGGCCTGGGTGCCGAAGCCGATGGTCGCGCCCAAAGGCTGCCCCGCCAACATGTGGGCGCCGTCCAGTTCGCCGTCTATAACGCGATCGAGCAGCACTTTCCAATTCGCCTGCGCTTCGAGGCTGACAAACAGACCTTCGTCTTCGAAGTAGCCTTTCTCGTAGGCAATCGCCAAGGGCGCCATGTCGGTAAGTTTGATGAAGCCGAATTTGAGATCTTCCTTCTCGGGGGGGCCGATCTCAGCGAGCGCGCTCGTGGATGCCAGTACTAACGCCGCTGCCAAGCCAACCTTTGCCCGCAATGACATCGATACCAAAAGATTCTGCATAAGTAACTCCGCCTGTTGTGTCGTTTTCTCGTTCAAAGTGAATCCGCCGCGCACCTTATTCGAACCGCTTTGGGTTCTCGGCAGGCACGAAAGCTTCGTCTCAATTCATAAGTAGCACTTGGCGTGCCACTTTCCGATCGAACGCGAAATGCGCGTAGTTTCCGCGCGTTACGACGATCCACCGCGCCGGGGGCGATTCCTGAGAGGAAACGGACGCCCTCAAGTTGTGCGCGCGCCAGCGGCACTGCACCAGCACAACACAGAAATGAAATAAGCGCGCCGAGTCCGTTGCGGACGCCCGGCGCGCCGATAGGAGATGATTGGCGGGGAAACGGTTAAGCCGCTTGCTGCTTGGCCGCGGCGTCCTTCATGGTCGTCGCCAAAACGGTATACACGTCGACCCACGCTGTCTTGGTCGCCGGCGTGAAGTCCTCGCCCAAGCCTTGTTCCAGTGTCCAGATCAACGCCGCCCCGACCGTGTCGTAGTGCTCGTCCTTCACACCATAGCGAACGTGCCGCCGGCCCAGATCCTGCACCGCGGGCACGATGGCCGGCAAGTCGTCGAGCCCGCGCACGGCGGTGCCAATCATGCGCATCAGCTTGCGGCCTTGCTCGACCATGTCGCCCTTGAACAGCGGTTTGAGTTCCGGATCCAGCGCGAACAGGCGGCCATAGAATATCGCGGCGGCGGTGTCGGCGATGGGTTCGACCTTGGCGAAACTTGATTTGATCAGTGCTACTTGTTCAGGTGTCATTGTTTTCTCTCCGTTTGATTGAAAATTGTGGGAGCGGATCATTCCGCGATGTGACCGGGCCACTCTGCACGTCCGGCCAAGAATCGCGGTAGGAAACCGCTCCCACATGAATTCCGCGATTCGACTCGATCAAAATCCATTAACTCATCGGCAATCGAATCACCACGCCGCCCATGACGTCCCCGATTTTGAAATCGCTCTTGGGCGTGTCTTTGTGGTCGTTGTGGCACTCGACGCAGGCCGGGGCGATAGCCATATCGGGGTAGACCGCGGTGTAGTATTTCTTGCCGCCCAGTTCTTCCTCGGTGTAGAAGTTCTGGCCGGGGTTTTCGGCGATGAACTTCAAACCGCTCTTTTCCGCTTCGGTTTTCGGCTCGTTCTGTTTGTTGATGGGCCACAGCGACAACAGCGAGTAGCTGAACCCTGCGTTCTTCTCGGCCACGGCCTCCGCCCCCATGCGGAACATCTGCGCCGGCAGCGGCAGGGCTTTGTCGTCTTTCCAATGTTCGCTGGCTTTGATGACCTTCTCCTCCTTGACCAGGCGATTGACCACGAACTTGGTGTAGACAGTTCGATCCGACTCCAGAACGGCATGAATCGAATCGGCCACACTCTGCGGATTCAAGCCGCCGCTCTTGGCCGTGGTCTCGGAGCATCCGCCAAGGATCGCGCCGACCGATCCGACGCTGAGAACTGCGCCCATTAGCACTGCTTTGTTTTTCATCGTTGCTACTCCTCTTCTGTTAGAAAATATTGATCGCATGCACTGTGGGAGCGGATCATTCCGCGATTCTTCGCCCGACTCGATCGCGGAATGATCCGCTCCCACAACTTCTTTTTTGCTCATGAGCCTTCTTCATTCCTGCGCTCTTTCCTATCCTTGTCCTTTTCGCCACTCAACTCCCGCGCGATCGCCATGTCGATGCTCCCGACATGTTTGCTGGGCTTACCGCGAAAGTTGTTGGCGATCAGCGCCGGATCGGCCAGCGCGTCGATGGCAAAGCGCAGGCCATGACAGTTCATGCAGACGGTGCGAATCATTTTTTCGTTGGGCCGCAGATTGAAATTTTGATTGTGTTGGACGAGCACGCGCCGCTCGCCGTCTTGCTTGTGGGCCAAGCGCGGCAAGTGGCAGGTTGCGCACGTGACCGCCGCCTCCGCGGGCAACTCGAAGTGAGGTGACTTCTTGTATTCCCGCGAGTGGTCATCGTCGTGGCAACCCAGGCAGGCATCCACGGCTGCGCGCGCCGTGTCATAGCGATGACCGCCATGACAAGTCTCGCAACCCATGGGCTGGTCTTTCACATCCGCTTTCATGGGCAGGCGGGCAAGCACCGGCGACATGGGTTCGAGTTCGGCGGCCAGGCGCATGCCGTGCTTGCCGGCGCGAAAGCCGGTTTGTTCCGCTTCGTGGCAGCGCGCGCAGACATCCAGCCCCGGCTTGCCCACCCATGTTCGATCCGTCTCGGTTTTCGAATGACAACCGCTGCAGTTGATCCCGCCGTCGGCATGGGCCGACTTCGCCCAGTCATCCACAATCTTCCGCTCCGCCGCCGAACTCGGCGCGTCGCTGGCCGCGGCTAACAGCGGGATCGCTTGATCGGGATGGACGCGTCTATTGAATTCCCCAAAGTCTCTCGCAGGCACACGCGGCGACTCCAACAAGTCAGGGTCTCCGCCGTGCTTGACCAGAAAGTCTTCGTACAGCGCTTCGTTGTCATGAAAGTTGTGGCACCCCGCCGCCGCACAGCCTTCAAACCCAAAGTCCTTGTGGCTCTTTCTGTCCTCTTCGATGTCGGCATGACAGAACACGCAGAAGTCGTCGGCCAGCGTCACGCCCATGGCGCGGGTGTGGCGGGGCCGGTGTTCGCTGTGGCACGTCACGCAGAGGGTCGCGTCGAGTTTGGACACCCGTTCAGCATTGCGCGGGTCGGTGAACTTCTTGCGCGGGTGGGAGTCCTCCACCGCCGCGAGTTCGTCGCCGTGACATCGAACGCAGGCTTTCTGCAAAGCCGCGCCGCCCTCGAAACCGCCGCCATGGCATTGCTCGCATTTCAACTCGATTTGGTAATGGCCATCCGTTGTCGCACCTGGTAGATAGAGCGCCTGATGCTTGCCCGCCATGGCGTAGCCAAGATAGGTCGCGGCAAAGATCGTCATCGCGATCCACATCGCCCACACTTTTGCTTTGCTCGATGCCATGGTCCAAACAAGCCTAAAAGTAGTAGACGCCGGTGATATGAAAGGCGAGCAGAACGGGCAACGGCCAGAACGCCAGAATGTGGGCCCACAGCAGACCGTCGCGCCACTGTTTGGCAACCGCCGCGCGCAATCGCGACTGCAACCCAATGAGCACTCCGCCCAGTGCGCCCACCAGCAACAGCACAAGGAAGTCCACCGCCAACGCCCGATTGAGGTTCTCGCCAAGGCCGAAGCCGGTATGAGCGAAAAAGGCAGCGACGATGGCGGCGCCCAGAACGACGTGAATCACCTGCCAATTAGCGACGTCGCCCCAGGTAAAGCGTTTGATGCGCTTGCGTAACGACAACGCCAAGCCCACGACAGACAGGCCGAGCAGACTGTAGCCGGTGATCTGCTTAATCAATCCGTCGGTCCACAACAGATCCCAGCGAATCGGCGCTTGGACGCTGTCAAGGGAGCCGATCGCGGGCACGATGCAGGTCAGCATGGCAAGTGCCAACGCCAGCAGCGAAACCCCATAAATCGCTTTCTGCTCGCGGGTCGCTTCGCACAGGGTGCTGTCGCCGAGCAGTTCGACCACCAGCGGCCGGCACGAACCGCACACACTGGATGCGCCAGTGCACTGCGCAACGGCGGACACGCTGGTGCAGCCGCCATCGATGGCCCGTGAAATCGCACCGCGCGTCACGCCGGTGCAATTGCAGATCACCGTCCCCGCGGGCCAATGGGCGATGGCGTCGCGCTGAGCCGCCGGCCACAGGTCGCCCTCGCGGCGAAAACGACGGCGCTGCCACGGCCACACGATTCGGCGACGAGTAATCGCTTCCTGCAAGCGGCCCAACTGTTCCCACTCGCCCAGTGCCACGGCGCCGGCGAGACGCCCGCGCCGAATAATCAATTTGCGATAGAGATGGGCATTGGTGCGCTCAAATACGAGCGCCGTCGCTTCGGGCGGAACGGCCTCCTCGGTGACCGCCCCCATGCTAAACACTGGCTGGCCCACAACCTTCAACCGCGCGGCGACGATGGAGCCCTGATAACGCGCCCGGCCAACCGCGATGCGGTGGGCGGCGACCGCTGCTTGCTCGAACCCCGGTCCAACTAAACCGTAGACCACGCCGCGATGCTCGGCGCATTCGCCCACGGCGAAGATCCGCTCATCGCTGGTTTGCATGTTGTCATTGACGCGAATGCCGCGGCCGACGCTAAGTTGCGCCTGCAGCGCCAGTTCCACATTGGGCACAATGCCGGTGGCCACCACCACGGTGTCGCACTCGATCGTCCGCCCGCTCAGCAACGCGACGCCCTGCACGCGCTGATCACCGACGACCTGCCGCACCGAGTCGTGCAAAACGATGCGCATACCCATCGACATCAAATGCTCGCGCAAGCGCTCGGCGGCGCCGTCATCGAGCTGACGATTCATCAAACGGGTCGCGTGCTCGATCACGGTCACTTCGGTATTGAAACGCTGCATGGCCCGCGCGGCTTCCAACCCCAACAAACCGCCGCCGATCACTACCGTCTTTCGGGTACGCACGCGGCGAGCCAACAAATGTTGCGCATCGTTCAAATCACGAAACTTGTAAACGCCCGTAAGCGCGATGCCCGGAATGCTGGGCATGTGAGCCCGCGACCCCGTGGCCAGAATCAGGTAGGAGTAGGAATAGGTCGTTCCCTTGGCATCCGTTACGCTGCGGTTGTCGCGATCGATGGCGACAATCGGACAGTGAAAGTGCTGGGTAACGCGCGCATCCGCCGCCAAGGTCAGCCCCTCGAACGTCGCCGCCCAACTCAACTCCCCCGACAGCAATGAGGATAGGCGCACCCGGTTGTACGGCTGCCAGGGCTCGTCGCCGAACAGAACCAAAGGTGTGCGTTGGTCGCGCTTGAGCAGTTCCTGCGCGGCCCGCATGCCCACCGGCCCGGCGCCCACGATGACGACAGGATGGGTTTGCGATGGCCTGTCCTGAGACGCCGCCGGATTCTGCGCCGGTGGCGACGGACTTCGCCGCGCCACATTCGCCGACAGCGATCGCTCGACAACCTGCTTGGTCAAACTCAGCATGCGTACCCCAAAAAAAACGGCGTCCACTGCTTCGCCGAATCCGGGAGGGTTGGAAGCGAAGCGTGGACGCCGTTGTCCAGTGGCGGTCGGCCATGACCGCCTATGCGTTGGTTAACAGCCCATCATTGGGTTGCGCAGTAAGCTTTGCAGAGGTTGTGCCAAGAGGTTCGAAAATTCTTAAGTCACTGTGCGTTCGAATTTTTCGCGGAGTGAATCACGGGCAGACCGCGCCAGCAAGCCGCAATATGGTGCATTTAACAGCTATGTTTGCGCTAGGAGCGTGCAGATTCGCCGCGTTCGGCGCTCAGGCTTGCGACGGACAGCACCCGCCGCGCGACATCGATGATCTTCTCGTTATTGTTCATCGCCGATTTGCGCAGCAGCTGGTAAGCGTCGAACTCGGACAATCCCTTGCGGTCCATGAGAATCCCTTTGGCGCGGTCGATGGTCTTGCGCTCCTGCAGCGATTGTCGCGCTTGGAGCAGATCAAACTTGCGCTGTTGCTCCAAACGGCAGCGCGCATCGGCCACCCGCATGATGGCCGGCAGACGATCCGCCGCGCCGTCCGGATCCACCACATAAGATGCCACCCCGGCCCGAAGCGCCTCGTCGATCATTCGCGAATCGTCGTCGGCGGTAAACACCAGCAGAGGCGCGCAGCAATGCGCCATGATGTGGCGCAGCCGCACCAGAATCGTCTCGGTTACCTTGGAACAAATGACGACGATGACCCGCGGCGCGGCGGTCGCGACGACGCCGCCCAGATCCCGCGTCGGGATGGCCAGCGGACACCACGCCACATCGAAACCCAGCGCGGCAAGCTGCTGTTTATATAAGAACAACTCGTCTTCGACGTGACTCAGCACCAGAGCCGTATCGGTCATACCCAGCACCTTCTCGCAGCCGCATTGACCCCGCACCCGGCGACAACGCTATCGCCGGGATCTTTCAATTGAACGAGCGAAAAATGTGCCAAGATCAAACCGATGCGTGTCGCGCTTAGAACAGCCACTTCACGCGCAGATCAATGACGTCCAGTGACGGTTCCAGGTCGCCGCGCAACGTGTCGCCCATTGCGCCGACGTGATTGACGGTACGATCCTCGAACACGATATGCGTCCAGCCAAAGCCAAGCGACATTTTGTCGGAAGGGCTGTACTCGGCGCCCGCCACCAACCAGATGGCATCGGCAACGGGAATGCTGGGATCGAAGGTCCGGTCCGGCAGCGCGCTTTGTTCAAAGGCCACGCCGCCCTGCAGTTTCCACCGCGCGCGCCATTGATAGTCCGCGCCTACGGCAAGGCGCCAGGTGTCTTCCCAGTCCTTGTCGACAGTCTGGGTCGGCTGCGCCGGGTTGTCGTATTGGAACTCGAACCGTTCGATGCGACTCCAGCGGGTGCCGGTGATGTCGGCCATGACCGCCAGCCGCGAGGACCATTGATGGTAGACACTCACCGACAGTATCTCAGGCAGCGTCATGGCCAACTGCATGCCCGTGTCGACGAACATGGGTTGGAACGCCGCGGCCCCCGCGGGCGTGGTGAAGGTGGCATCGCCGTCCAGCGTATGTTCAACCTTTGAACGATAGCTAAGGCCAAACCGTGTGTTCTCACCGGACCACAGCAAGCCCACGTTGATCCCATGACCCCAATCGTCGCCTTCCATGACGACCATGCCATCGGCCGATTGCGGTGCCGGCATGCCCAACCCGGCGCAGGTGGCCGGATCGAGCGCGTTCAAACAGATGGCACCAAAATCGAGCGCGCTCGACATGGTTGCCTTGGCATATTGCAGTGTCACACCCGCGCCAACGGACCAGCCGTCACCCATGTTAAAGCCGACGCCCGGGTTGATCGCCATGGTTTCAATGCCCGCCTCGATGCTGTGATAACGGCCAACCCAATTCGATTCGTACTTGGTGCCAAGTCCGAACGGCGCCGCCAACGCCACCCCCATGGTCCAGTCCGACGACAGCGGTCGCGCATAAAACGCGTTAGGCACCGCCGCTTCGACGCCGCCATCGCCGCCGTCGCCACCGGAAATCGCATTGCCGATGCCGTCGATCGTACCCGTGTCGCGAAACTCCGCACTCGGCAAGTAGTAATGACCGGTGACCACCCACTGCTGTTTCGCAAGACGCACGAGACCCGCCGGATTCGTGAATGTGGTCGTTGCGTCTTCAGCGGCGGCGGCGCCCCCTGCGCGCGCACGATTGAAATCGCCGATGTAGGGCGTGAGTGAGAAGTTGGCGAGCACGCTCGAGGGCAAAAGAATTCCGATCACGGCACCAAAAAAAATACGCGTTTGCAGCATTGGTTAATCCGCTGTTGAAAAACGAAAGCAACAGGGTGTCGACTGCGACGGGTGTAGATTTACCTTCGTGAGTTACTCCCTAAACATCTGATTCCTTAATAAATCGTTCCCGTGGGTCGATGACTGAACGTGAGGACGAAGACCGCCCGCAGGCGATTGCTTCGTCCACCGCGGGCGGACACGCGACTGCAGACCTGAACGGACTCAAACAACGAGTGCTACAGCGTCGGTCATGTTGTTTACGAAACCATCGCCGATGGCCGCCGACGCGCCGGAAAAGCACAGCAGGAGCGATGAATGAAGTTCCAGTATCTGATGGAAACCGATCTCGAATCGGTGCGTTTACTTGCCAAGGACCGACCCGAGCAAACTCTGCAGCAATTGCTCGATTCCGGCATGGCGGACTTGCCCGCGCAGCCGCACGTCATCGATGCAGGCACCGGCGCAGGCGTCGTCGCGCGCCAAATGGCCGAGGTGTTATCCCGGCACTATCAAGGCGCGAAACTCACGCTGCTCGACGGATCGCAAACCCGTCTCGAGGCCGCGGCGAAAAATCTCTCGTCGTTCGAGAATCTCGACAAGCAGTTCGTGGAATGCAATCTGGAAAACATCCCACTGCCGGACAACTCCGTTGACTATCTGTTCTGCCGCTTCGTGTTCGAGTACCTGGCCAATCCGCAGCGTGTATTCGACGAATACGTGCGCATCATGAAACCCGGCGGCAAGCTGGTGATTGGCGATCTGGACAACAACAGCCTGAACCACTACCCGTTGCCGGACGTGCTGCAGGCCCAACTCGACGAACTGAGTCGCGCCGTGGAGTCCCGTGGTCTGCTGGATTTCTCGGCGGGCCGCAAGCTGTACAGCTTTTTCCATAAAGCCGGACTCGATCAAATAAGAGTCCGTCTCTACGCTCATCATCTTTTCTATGGCCAACTCGACCAAAGCGACGACTTCAATTGGTCCAAAAAGATGGAGCAGATGGTCAGTTATCAGGACCGCGGCCTGCTCGACGTGTCGTTCGACGTGCGCAAGTTCGGCGCCGCGTTTCTCGAATTCCTGCGCTCGCCTGGGCGCTTCAGCTACACACCGTTGATTCTGGTGGAGGGTGTTAAGCCGTCATGAGTAATGAAGTTGGGAAGATTCATCTTAAGGGTCCGGTCGATTACCTGATCTTTACCAGCGCGACTATCAAGGTGGGCTTGGGTTCGGGGCGCGTCGTCTATGCCCTGATCGCCGATCACGAGGACGGCAAAGCGGTGCTGCAGTGTCGCGGCATTGAAAGCTGGGGGCCGATGCAGGGTCAGGCCGGTCAATCGGTCGAAGTCTCGGCGCCCTACAAATCCATGGTGCTGACGTTCTCGGCCGATGTCGTCGAAATGGGGTCTCACGGCCACCTCACCGTGCAACTGCCGCTGCAAGGGACGTTGCGCGAACAACGCAACGCGGCACGCGCCAGGTTGACCGGCTCCGATCTGCGGGTTGAGCTGCAGATCGAGGGGGTCGACGGACTGCTGCGTTTCCAAGCTCTCGCGCTCGACAACTACAGCTTCGAGAGTATTGCGCTGTTTTTGAATCGAGCAGACGGTCTCACCCTGCCGGGCGACGTGGTCCGGCAAATCCAAGTATTCAAAGGCGACACGCTGGTGTTGGAAGGCGCAGGCAGCGTGCTGCTGGTCGACAAGACGCGCCAAACCCAAGACCATCCCGACAGTTATGTAGTTGTGGTACGGCTCGATGCCCCCGCCCCCGCTTGCCCACTGCAGGTTGGCCGCAGCCGGCGCCGCTCGGAGCGCGTGTCACTGTTGGAGGAACAGAACGCGTTCGTCGAGTTTCAGCATCCGTTGGCGCCGGAGGTCCGGCTCAGCGGCTATCTGAGCGATTTATCGAACTCGGGCCTGTCGATTCTGCTGGAGTCGGGCATGCCGCCCATTCCCGTGGGCCTGCTGGTTGCCGATGCCAGTTTGCAGTTGCCGCTGAAACCGCGCATTCCCATCGAGCTGCGTGTTGTCACCTTCCAGCAGATTGAGCAGGAGGACGCCGAGGGGGAGCGCCGCATCGGTCTGGAATTCCAGAACATGTCGCCCGCGTTGGTCAAAGCGGTGACAGCGATTCTGCAACGGGAAGTGTCGGAACATCTGGTCGACGCGAGCAGCGAAGACTACGACCGGCTTTGGGAATTCTATTTTGAAACCGGGTTCATCTACGGAGGCAAGCGCAAACAGATTCAGGCCCATGCGGCGAAGTGCTTCAACACGTTTCAGAAGTTGCTGCAGTCCAACACGCCGTTATTGAAGAAGATCTTGTATAGGGAAGGCGATGAAATCAAGGGCCACATCAACGCCGTTCGGTTTTTCGATCAGTCCTTCATCATTCAGCATTTGAATGCACTGAAGGCATCAGGGGAATCCGCGGGGCGGGCCGTGATTCAAGGCATAAACACGTTTTTTGTCGACGCAAAGGCCAACAGAGACTCGGGGGCACGCTACGTCATGGCGTTCTACCGCCCCAACAATCTTTACCCGGCGGCCGTATTCGGCGGGTCGGCGCAGATCATTGACGATCCACAGTTCTGTTGGACTGTGGCTTACGGATTCGCCGTGCCGCCCAAGGCACCCGTTGCCGTCGCGGGCAACTCGGACAACGTGGATGTTTGGGAGGCAAACGAGGCGGACCGCGCTGGGCTCGAGACGCTACTGATCACGACCGGCGAACATCAGCTCATGCGCGCTGAAGGACTAACCCAGGAAAAGATGGTGCATCTGGACATTACGCGGGAGTACGAATCGATTGGTCTATATCGCTACCGGCGCATCTTTGTCGCCGAGCACAGCCCAACTCGACACAGGGCCTATGCGGTATGCAACTACGCCTCGCCAGGCATCAACTTGTCGGAACTCACCAATTCAATCAAATTCTTTTTCAGCGCTCCACACTGCACAGAGAACCAAGCGCTGATTGATCGCCTAACGGTCGACGCCGCAGCCTCCTATGCGGAAACCGACATGCCCGAGATGGTTCTGCTGCTATTGCCTGGCCAGCCGACCCCAAAAGGATATGCGGTGACAAAGACTTATACGCAGTGGTTCATCGATACGAACTACGGACCTCAATTTCGCGATGCCTCGCTGCGCGTGTTTGAGAACATTCGGTCTTATCTCCGGCGCCGTAAGGTGCCCGAGGCATCATGATCCAGCCGATTGCCAAGCCGTATCATGTGGGTATCCTCCAAATCTACGTGGAATACCTGTTCAGTACGCTGCACTGGTCCGCCCAGCAAGTCGACGATTTGTTCGCCGCCTGCGGCGCTGACCGATCACTTCTGTTTTCGGCGGAAAACTGGTTTGATCAACAGCTAGCAGATCGATTTCACGCCGAGGTCGTGCGTCTGACCGGTGATGCGGACATTGCGTACAAGGTCGGCGCGCATGCGGTTCACGAGCGAACGAAGGGCATAGCGGCTCGAATCCTTGCGAGTTTCTTGAGCCCGAAAGCGGTCTTCGAGCACGTACAAAGGGCCGCCGCCATGTACTCCACTGCGGCCACCTTAGTCCCCGTTGAGGTACGTGACTCCAGCGCGATCATCCGCGCGCACGTGGTGCCAGGTTGTGAAGAGCGCCCTTATCAGTGCAAGAATCGCCTCGGGATCTTGGAAGCGATACCACCGATCTTTGGGCTGCCACGAGCAAAGGTCGACCACCCCCACTGCTTCCATCGCGGCGACGAGTGCTGCGAATATCACGTTTCCTGGATCGACCCGCTCGCGCGTTCCCGGGTTCTCGGTTTCACGGCAGCTGCCGGATTGGTCAGTTTCGCGGCGTTCGCATGGTGGCTACCGTTGGCGCTCGCGTCGATGGGTGCCGCCGTCGCAGCTGGCGGAACTCATGCCGCCTTGCGTCTCGAGGCGCATCGCCGGCTCAAAAAAGCGTTGGACGAACAGGTAGAGGCATTGGCCATATCGGTGGAGTCCAGCGAGCGCCGCCGTCGCGAAGCTGTGCTGGTCCAAAACGTAACGGGCGCCTTGACCAAAATGATGCCCATACCGACGTTATGCGAGATCGCGGCGTCGGTGATCCACAAGCAGATGCAATACGACCGAGTAACGGTATTCGTAGTCGACGAGGACGAACAGCGGCTGCGTATCGGCGCCCACGTGGGCTTCGCCCAAGCTGACCAGAAGCTTTTACAGTCAGTGGAATTCAATCTGAACCCGGAAAACAGGACTGGATTCTTGGCGCGGGTCGCCAACACGGGCGAGCCGCTGCTGATTCGCGACACGGTGGCGCAGGCTCACATCCTGTCCCAGCGCAGCCAACAATTGCTCAAAGCGCTACGCGTCAAGTCGCTAATGGCCGCGCCGATCGCCTTCGAAACCAAAGTTCTCGGCGTGCTTGCGGTCGAGAATGTTTCGGCGGCGAAGCCTCTCACCACCAACGACGTCGAGCTACTCCACAACGTCGCCCGCCAGATGGGCGTGGCCTTCTCCAATGCTACAAGCTTCGAGCAACTTCAAAATGCCAACGTGCATTTGGAGCAGGTGGTGGAGGAACGGACGGCGGAGTTGGTGACCGCCCGGGACGAAGCCATGCGCGCCAACCAAGCCAAGAGTGCTTTTCTGGCCGGGATGAGCCATGAGTTGCGCACGCCGCTCAACGCGATCATCGGTTTTTCCGAAATGCTCCACGAAGACGCCCAGGACCAAGGCCTGACCCAGATCGGCGACGATTTGCTCAAGATTCAGACCAGCGGCAAACACCTGCTCAGTCTCATCAACAACGTGCTCGATTTCGCCAAAATCGAAGCCGGTCACATGGAAATGCACAGCGAACCCTTCGACGTGAATCACCTCGTCACGGACGTGCAGATTATCGCTACCCCGCTTGCAGCGAAGAACGGGAATCAACTGTCCGTGGACATTGAAGCGGCGGAGATCCGGATGGTGGGCGACCAGACCAAACTGCGCCAGATATTACTCAACCTTATTGGCAACGCCTGCAAGTTCACCAGCAACGGCACTGTAACCGTTCGCGTGCGGCTGGACGATCCCGATGAAGATCGCGTCATAATTAGCATCAAGGACACCGGAATCGGGATGACGCCGGAACAACAGTCCAAGCTATTCAAGGAGTTCAGCCAAGCCGACGCCTCGACCGCCAAGAACTACGGCGGCACCGGATTGGGGTTGGCGATCAGCAAACGCTTCTGCAACATGATGGGCGGCGACATTGCCGTACACAGCGCGCCGGGGCAAGGATCAACGTTCACCATTGATCTGCCGCTGATAGTCCCTGGCGCGCAGGATCTCCAAGTTCAGCGGCCCGAAACCAAGACAGCGACCCGCGACGCCACGGCTCGCACACCGCAGCTCGCCGACCAACACTAACCCTCTTTTCAATCACTTACTTCGACGATGGAAGGGACGCTACTGATATAAGCGGCGGCGTCCTTCTTATATATTCGGGCCTTAGATTAGCCGGGGGTCAGACCCCTTATGAAGCGGATGACCAGACGCATGGTAGCGAGATCGTCACCACGCCGGGACGGCGGCTTCACCTTGATCGAAGTGATCATCGCCATGCTGCTGCTCAGCATCCTGCTCGGCCTTGCCGCGCCCGGGCTGTGGTCGATGATCGAAAACAACCGCGCCGCCGCCGCTGCGAACGAACTGGTGACATCGCTTAACGCCGGACGCAGTCACGCCGTGACGCGGCGGCGCAATGTCACGCTATGCACCAGCGGCGACGCCGCGACCTGCCGCGCCGGCGGCGATGCCGACTATGTGAACTGGCATGCCGGCTGGCTAACCAAGCTCGACGCCACGGGAGAAATCTTGGAAGCGCGCGACGGTTTGAGTTCGCGGTTTCAGTTGACCAGCGCGAGCAATGCGATTCAGTTCGACGCCTCCGGAGCGACGACCGCGGGCAACATCGTCACGTTCTCTCTTACCATCCCCGGTTGCAGCGGCGACAAGCAACGGGAAATCGAGGTGTCAGCGACCGGGCGCATTTCGGTTTCGAGGACGCTCTGCCCATGAACGCCCGATACGCGCGCGGGTTCGGCCTGTTCGAGATTCTCGTCTCGTTGATCGTCGTCGCGTTGGGGTTGATCGGCGTGACCAAGTTGCAGTCGAACGCGCTGTTCGCCAACACCGACGCTTACCACGCCTCCCTGGCCTCCTTCCTTGCCTATGAGATGGCCGAGCGAATCCGGGTCAATCCCGACGGCGACAGCAGCTATGCGCTGGCCATGTCGACCGCGCCGCCCACCACGCTGGACTGCGTAGCCAGTCCGTGTTCAGCATCGAACATGGCGCGCTTCGACGTCCAACAATGGATAAGCATTCTGAGCACCAGCTTGCCCGAGGGCGCCGGACGCATCGGCTTTTCCGGCGGCGCCCAGGAGGCCTACACCGTCACCGTGCGCTGGAAACCGAAAATGGCCGGCAATTGCGCTGCCGATAGCAGCGCGGGCACGGATTACTCCTGCTTCACTTTGAACATCATCACAAGTTGAGGCACCCGTCGATGCAGCTCACGGTCAAACATGCTCGGCAGCAGGGCTTCACCGTCGTCGAAGTGCTCATCTCGCTGCTGTTGGGTTTGCTGATCATTGGCGCCGTGATCGCGATTTTTCTCGGCAGCAAGCAAAGCTACCTCATTCACGAATCGCTGTCGCGCATTCAGGAGAACGGCCGCTACGCCCTCTCCACCCTCGGTCGCGATATTCGACTGGCCGGCCACTTGGGCGAGATTCAGGAATATTGGGAAATCACTGAATCGACTTCCGGCTCCACTCGGTTGCCGGCCGTCGGCGGCGAGTGTTTTACCGCACCCTATCGCTGGGTCGCCCCGTTCATAACCGACGTCGATCATGACGGCAGCAACGCCACTTTGTCCGTCTTCGCGCCGAAGATCAGCGGCTCGAACAACGGCCTCGGCGCCTTCGCGGCGTGCATCCCGGCGCAGAATTACGTCGTCAACACCGACGTTGTCAGCGTGCACTACGTGGGGCCAAACAACGTGGCGGACGGCTTTCGCGTCCCAAACCAAATCTATTTGCGGGCCGACTTGAACCACGGCGTGCTATACAAGTGCAACAGCGCGGGCGGGACGTGTTTGCCGGACGGCGGGGGCAGTTGGGACGTGGAGACCGACTTTCACTATCCGCTGCACGCGATGGTCTACTACATTCGACCCTGCCGCGAACCGGGCGGCGACAATCTGTGTGGAACTTCCGACGACGGCGACCAACCTAACATTCCGTCCCTGGTACGCACCCGTCTCCAGGCCGACGCCACCCTGATAACCGAAGTCGTCGCCGATGGTGTCGAAAACATGCAGATCCAATTCGGCGTCGACAACAACAACATCGGCTACGTCACCCAATACCGGGATGCGAACGACATCGGCAACCCCACCGCCACATCGAGCTGGCTTGCTTGGAATCGAGTCCGCTCGGCCCGGGTGTGGTTGCTGGCCCGCGCCATCGAACCGGAAGGCGGCTATGCGGATTCCAAGACATACTCGATGGGGGATGTGTCCGTAGTCCCCGGCGATCACTACCGGCGGCAGATCTTCTCGACCACGGCGGCGGTTAGAAACTATTCCGAGTGACGGCATGAGCGACTTGAAGCACAACAAACGACAAGATTTCTTCGGCGCGCGGCGGCCGCAACGGGGGATTACGCTGATTCTGGCTCTACTCTTTCTGTGGATTCTCTCCATCATCGGCCTGGTGGCGATGAACGGCAGCGGCCTGGAATTGAAAATGTCAGCCAATGCGCTGCAAAAGACCGTTTCTTTTCAAGAGGCGGAAGATGCCCGCGAGTTGGCGGAACAAGCTGCGGAGTCGGTGGTAACAACCATGAAAGCGGGCGGCGCCTTTCCCACTTCGATCGTCGGCTACTACAACGTGACTGGCGGCAAGGCGCGACCCAATATCGCGGACAGCGACTTTTGGTCCGATGCCAATACGTCCAACTATGTCTCGGTAAACGCGAACAACAAGTACGTAATCGAGTACCTAGGTCGCAAGACGGTTGTGCTGGATGATCGAACAACCAGCGAATTGGTTTACGTATTTCGTCTGTCCATGCTCGGTGTGGGCCTCGACGGCGTGTCACACACACTGGCCCAAACCGTCCACATGGCGAACTAAGTGAGGAGTGCCCCGATGAAGCGCGACGGAGTGATAAGACTTTGCCTTGGGCTGCTGCTGGGCATCAGCGTAGCGGCGTTTGTCGGGCCACATGATGTGTGGGCGAGCGAATCGGGATCGGGCAGCGGCTCCGGCTCGGGATCGGGCAGTGGTTCGGGGTCAGGATCGGGCTCGGGCAGCGGTTCGGGTTCCGGCTCACGCGGCGCCCCCGGCGGCGAATGTCCGGGCACAGGTCCGGGCAGCGGATCGGGATCAGGGTCAGGATCAGGTAGCGGGTCAGGCAGCGGTTCGGGATCGGGTTCCGGCAAGGGGAGCGGGTCAGGCTCGTGCGAAGGTTGCGACAAAGGATCGGGCAGTGGTTCCGGATCGGGCAGCGGATCAGGTTCTGGTTCCGGCTCGGGGAGCGGTAGCGGTTCGGGCTCCGACGGCGGCAACGGCAGCGAGCCTTGTCCGCCAATCGATATTTCCAAACAGAAGCGCATCTCCTGGAAGGAGATCATTCTGAACTAAGCGGGAGGAATCGCGGAATGATCCGCTCCCACAACACCTTGCCAGTCAATGCTGCAGTTCCTCAAGCATCCGTGCTATCGACTCCACCGACTCGAAATCGTATTTATCGAACGGCCGCCGCGACAGATCGACGCCGAACGCTTCCTCCAAGTGCATGGTGAGCTGCATCACTTCCAGCGAATCGATTCTTCCCGTCGTCACCAGCGGATCTTGATCGCCGATCGGATCGCTGTCGCCCTTCATGCGCAACACGTTGCCGATCATCTGGCGTATCTTGTCCTTCGCATTCATAACCCCACCAGACGCCCCGCGAAAATCACGTGATCGGTAAACGACAGACTGCGATCCGGGTCGTCGAAAATCGACAACACGGCGTAAAAGCTCAGCACTGTCAGCGGCCCACGCCAGCGTGCGCTTGTTGACGAACTTCTCGCCGCGCCGGACAGCGAACGCAACATGGACACGGCGATGCCCACGCTCAGCACGGTAACGTAAAACAAATACACCCGAAAGTCATACAAGGCCGGCCAGAATCCGTGATCGGCAATGTACTCGACATCGCGGAAAAAGTGATACAGAAAGTTGCCCACGCCGGCCGCGGCAAACACCGCGGCGAACACCCGCAGTTTAGGATTCTTCTTGAAGAACCTCAGATACACCGGATAAAAGAAACACTCGGCCAGCAGCTCCTTGAAGTAGTAATAGTAACGATTCCAGAACTCGGCAATGGTGCGCGATGCCAACGGTCGATAGGTGTTGCGCAGGGCAGCGAAACCGACGAAGCGCGCGCAGGCGATGACCATGTGCCCCCACACCGCCAACTGCAAAATATCGCGGAAGAAATTCGCTAGCAAGGCGGTCCAGTTGACATACCACGACTCGGGCCGGCCGGCCGCGGACGCAGCGATCGCTTGGCGCAATGTTGGGATCTCCAGAGAAACCACGCCGATCGCGGGATCACCGTAAACGACCGCTTTGTACAGCCAATACACGCCGCTCAGCAGCAACGCCCACAGCAGCAGCTTGATCGCCTTGAGTTGGGTAACCGCCAAGCTGCGGTCATCCTGCGCCTCGATGCGATTGAGATAGGCCGCGCCTTTGGGCAAGGGCGTCGCGGTGTTGACCGTGCCCTGCCAAAATGGCAACCAAAAGCCGGCTTGCCGCCAGAGTGCGGTGGGCCGCGCCGTCTGCAAATCGATCAACGAATAACAAAAGAACCACACGTATTGGCCGACCACGATCACGAACACCCAAGCGCTCGCCTGCCAGGCCGCGGACACCGGTAGCAACTCGACACTCGCCAGCATCGCCCCATACACTCCGACAAACGCCGCCACCGGATGCCACACGATGCGCCGCTCCTGCAATCGCCACGCCAGCAGATAGAACGCGCCCAGATATATAAACGCCGCGCCAAACGCGCCAGTCCAGACGCGCCACCAATCCAGCGCGCCTTGCACGTCGAGCTGAATGAAAATGTCCGCCGCGGCTTCGCGGTCGAACCAGGTGTAGTTCACCAGCCAATACACCGTGCCGAGTAGAATGACGGCGCGCCGCCACGTCGGAGAATAGGTCGTGAACGCGGCGATCACGCCAAACTCCATCCACCATGACTTTCCGCCGACCCACAACAGCGCCGAGAAAACCGCCAGCAACGCCGCTTTGCCCCAGACCGTCTGCGCTGCCGCAACAAGAAACTCGTAGCGCTCCAGCGGCGGAATGATTTTCACGCTCATGGTCGCGCGTCGAGCCAGTCGACGATGGCCTTGCGGTCCGTCTTGCCGTTCGCCGTGAGCGGAATACGTTCGATGGCGATGATCTGGGTGGGCACCATGTACGCCGGCAAACTCGCCGCCAGCATCTTGCGAATCGCCGTCGGCGCGAGGGAGCAATCGCTCACGCAGCCGATCAATCCCTTGACGACTCCCCCCTCCATCGGCCACGCCACGACGGCCACCGTGTCCCTGCCGCACACGCGGCGCAAATGGGTCTCGATTTCTTCCAGTTCGATGCGATGGCCCATGAGTTTGATTTGATTGTCGATGCGGCCGAGGTGGTGATAATGGCCAGCGCTGTCTTGATAAGCGAGATCGCCGGTCAGATACCAGCGTTGCATGCCGTTCTGCGGATGCGCGAGTTGAACGAACTGCTTCGCTGTCAGCTCCGAATTGCGCCAATACCCCAGCGCGACCTGTTCGCCGGCGATGGCAAGCTCACCGTGTTGCCCCGGCGGCAAAAACGTCCGCTCCGCGTCGACGATCGCCGCCAACGTGCCGGGATAGGGCAAACCGATGGCCACGATATCCCGTTCGGGCGTCGCCCGTATCGGTTCGGCCACCGGCTCCAGCAAGCAATCGACCGTGGTTTCCGTCGGGCCGTATAGATTTTCCAAGCGACTGTTCGGCGCCGCCGCCATCCACGCCCGTGCCGATGCAACCGGCAGCGGCTCGCCGGCGAACAGCGACAGACGCAAGCTCGGCAGGCTGTTCGGGGCGAGCCGCTTCAATTGGCGCAAGATCGCCACGGCCGACGGCACCGCGAACCAAACGGTCAACTCGTGCTCGCGAATGAAGTCGGCCGGCGCCATGACCTGCTCCTCGGGAACAACATACACACTCGCCCCCGCTTCCCATGCCATGTACAAATCGAACACCGACGGATCGAAAGTGATCTCGAAAAACTGCGATACGCGATCGCGCTCGGTGAGATCGTAACGCGCCTGCATGACATCGATGAACTGACGCACGTTGCCGACGCTCACCATCACGCCTTTGGGTTGGCCGGTGGTGCCGGAGGTATAGATGATGTACGCCAAGTCGTCTTTGGCGAGAGGGGCAAGATCTAAGATAGGCTCCGCGGACTCGGTCGAGTCCGGGTTAATGACCAGACAAGACGCGCCCTTGGCGATGACATTGCGCACTGAATCCATCATCGAGGACTGAACAATCAGCGCCTGCACGTCCGCGTTCTCCACCATGTCCTTGAGGCGCGCCAGCGGCAGCTTGGGATTGAACGGGACATACGCAGCGCCGACGACGTTGGCCGCGAGGATTCCCGCGTAGGCCTCGGCGCAACGGGAGGCGAGTATGCCAACACGCTCGACGCGCGCCGACTGCCGCCGAAGCACCGCCGCGATGCCCAGGGCACGATCGCCCAACTCCCGGTAAGTAAGCGTCTCCCGCTTCAGAATCAGCGCAGCCTTGTCGGGCCGCGCGTCATAGTGGCGAAAAAATGCCGCCGCAAGATTGTACGATGGCGTCGTCCCTGGCACGCGTATGCTCATTCTTCTTTCGGCGTTGCCGGCAAGGGCCGGACATCGAAGCCGCGTTCCGCCAATGTCGCCTGTTGATCCACGATCTTAACGCGCCAGCGGCCTTCTTGGAGCGGGCGCTGCCCGGCGTACATCTGAACAACGGCGGCGTCCTTGTCCCTTGGCGTTGCGACACCCAGCACCGGCTCTCCGCTGGGCGGCCACCATTCGGTGTACACGACTCGATCAGCGAGCGCGTCGCCGCCGCCCACATAGGGCAAATCGTAGGGATCGAAAACGTTTGCCTCGTGGAATGTCATGGCATCGTGGCTCTTGTCGAACGCGCGTTTCAATATCCGATAGCCCTGCGCGTCACTGGCACTCGCTGAGTCATTCTTCGCCACAAAGAAGTCGCCGCCGATCAGTGCTTGATCGCCGTCCTTCACCACCACTTGCCACTGCCCCGGCGATAACGGCCTGGGCAATGTAGGCGTGAAGCGATAACGGGACCAACGCTGGGCGATGCGCATATCATACGTCAACCTTTCCCCCGCCGGCCCCGCCCACTGGCTGAGCAGGGTCGTATCGCGCGCATAGGGCAGCAATGCAAGTTCGAGCACCGGCATCTCGTCCGGCCGAAACACCGTCCCGTTTGCGGCACCCGCAAGCTTCATCACTTTGGGGCCGAACATGGTCGTGCGGTAAGGCGGCGGCTCTTCGATGTCGACATCGGCAGCCGCCGCCACGCGCTGCGGACCGCCGAAATTGGTGTAGCGGCTGGCCAGCAGGCGATGATAGTAGTCGACCCGGCGCGGGAACCGCGGCGCAAGATTACGCAGCTCGAATGGATCATTCACCAGGTCGAACAAACGCGCGCCGTTGCCGTAGTACCCGGCCCGAAACTTCCATTGCCCATCCCGTACGCCCCACATGACGCCGGGCTCGGGGGCGCGAAAGAAAACGTAATCGCCGGGCGTTCCAAACCCCGTGCCATAAACATTCCAAATCGGCTGTTGCGCCATTCGCTGCGGCGCGGACGAATCAACTTCGCTCGCCACCAAACCGTAAACCGGGTGAATAGCAATGGCGGAAAAGGGCGACAGCGCGCCGGCCAACAGCATCGCGCCGAGGATCACCAAACCGACACCTTGAGCGGCCGCGCTGGAACGAGTAACGCGCAACGATATTGCCGTTACACCGCGCCACCGCAGCGCGGCGATGACCAGCACGAGACCGATGAACACGTTGACAAAAAACAGCGGCCCGGCATGCCGCGTCAAGACCGCAACGATGGCCGCCCAGCCGCCGTCGTCGCCGAGGAAATCCAGATCGAACGGTTCGCCCACGGCGAGAAAGAATATCTGCGCCAAACACAGGTACACGTTAGCCAACACGATGACGCTGACGACAAACGCCCGCGCGCCACGACGGTCCAGCGCAATCAGAGCGAGGAAATAAACGATCAGCCCGACGACAACCGCCGAGAACTGGGAAGCAGGAAGCCACAGCAGGTATTCGGAAAACTGAGCAAAGTCGAATGCTCCATTGTCAAGAAAAATCAGTCCAATCTCGGCCTGGAGCAACACCGCAAACACGAAATGGCTTAAAGCCAACGCCAGAGCTTTAGCTCGCTGCGTATTCACTGTAACATTGGCTTCCATACTTATAATTATACAGTCGTATGGTTTCTAACTTGGGAGCGGCGCCCCGCCGCAGTACTCTGGTGTTCTCGAAATACTTCGCCCTCATTGGATTGTTGCCGTGGTCCGTGGCGTTCGCCGCTTGCGACGTCGACGTGATCGCGCATCGCGGCGATTCGTACCACACCCCCGAGAATACCGTGATAGGCATTAGGGAAGCGATCAACAGGGGCGCGCGACTGATCGAAGTCGATGTCCGCTTGTCGCGCGACGGTGTGCCGGTGCTGATGCACGATGCGGACGTCGATCGCACCACCAACGGCACCGGTCCGGCGTCGGCATTCAGCGCCAAGCAACTCGCGGAACTCGACGCGGGAAGTTGGAGGCATGGATCATTTCGCGGCGAACCCGTGCCCACACTGCAAGCGGCCATTGCCGCCGCCTATCCGCGGGCGCGGCTCTACCTCGACATCAAGGAAGCCGGTCTGAGCAAACCGATTGGCGACGTTCTTAGTGCCGGCGGGTTTGCGCCGGACAGCATATTGATCGCGGTGAGCGACGAGGATGCGCTGCGACGCTACCACGCCGATTTGCCGCATACGCCGCTGGTGTGGTTCGGCGCCATTCCCTCCAATTGGGACGACGCGTGGTTCGACAGTCTTCTGGCGCACAACGTAACGGCCATCGAAGTATTCTGGCCCACCCTGCAAAAGACCGCCAATGTTCTCGCGCTCATCGAACGGGCCAAAGCGAAGAAGCTCGGCGTGTGGACCTATCTGCTCAACGACACGACAACCCTTCGCGCGGCGCTCGCCCACGGCGTCAGCGGAATCGAGACCGATTTCGTCGAACTGCTCGGCGGGGCGTGCGCTGATCCCACGCCGCGCAGCGGACCGCAACCGCGAATCGCCGGTCAATGGGATTTTGCCGCGGCAAATCTCGACGCCACGATCGGTTCTAAACTGGTGCCGCAACAGTTGGCGGGTGAAGCGCTGACCTTCGGCAGCGCGGAACAATTGGGCGTGCCCGCTCTCCACGACGGCGCGGGGCATGTCATGCGCGTCGGCGCCCTGCAGCCGAACCAGGGCCTGATCATGTATCCCAACATGCACCCCGCCGGACAAGGCAACGGCGAATTCATCAACCGCTACAGCCTGATCATGGACCTTCTGCGCCCGGTGGCCAGCGAGAACCAGTGGCAGGCCTTGCTGCAAACCGACATCTTCAATCGCTCCGACGCCGACCTGTTCATCAATCCCGACGGTGCCGTCGGCGTGGCGGACCACTATCACGGCCGCATTGTCACCAACCACTGGCATCGCCTCGCCGTCGTCGTCGATCTCACGCGGCCGGACGGCGGCGAGATGCGCACCTTCATCGACGGCGATCCGGTCGGAAGCATTCCTTTGGACGGCATCGACAACCGCTGGTCCATCTACTCGACGCTGCCATCATTGGGCACATTGCTGTTCAGCGACGACAACGGCGAAACGGCGCCGCTGTTCGTCAACAGCATCCAAATCCGCAATTACGCCATGACCGATCAGGACGTCGCCGCACTGGGCGGACCGTCGGCGCAAGGCATTCCTGACCAGATCGCGACCGTATCCCATGACTAAGCCCCGCCCGGTTCCCACGTCCCAATTGCCGCTGGTGGTTGCCGCGTTCCTCAGCCATTGGTTCATCGCGCTGCTGTGTCAGGCGGAAGCGACGTGGATCTACGGTGCCACCACCTGGACCGACGAGCAGCGCTGGCTGGACCTGCTCAGTGCGCAGAGCGAAAACATTGCCATCGCGGCATTGCTGGCCGCCCTTGGCATCCTCACCGGAGCCCGGATGTGGGCGCGTTATTGCTTCGTCGCCTTGGTTACCTTGGCGAACTTGCTGCTGGCCATCAATATCTTGAGTCTCAAATTCTTTTCCCAGCACTTTCGCTTGTCGTTCACCGAAGGCCCGCTGGAGGGCGGCGAAGCGCTGTTGGATTCCATCCGCTATGAAGTCGACTGGGTGGTGTTCCTCAACCTCGGTCTCGTCGCGCTGTTCGCCGGTTTGCTCCTGTACCTGGCGACCGGCCGCACCGCCAGCGCACCGCGACGGATGGGCGCGACGGCGTTTGTCGCAGCCATGCCTGCTGTCGTTGCGATTGCCGCGGGGCAGCTTATGAGCATCGATCCGGGCTCACCGCTGGTTAAACTGCGCAGCCACCCCTTGATCGCGCTGTTGAACGAGGATACGAAGCCGCTGCCGCCAAAGCCGGAAGACATCGATAACAAGCCGATCGATCTTCAATTCTGGACGCACGGCGCGGCGCAGCCCGCTAACGCGGACGCCGCGGCGTTGATCACACGCACAAAAGTCCTGCGCGAGACGAACAAACAACTCAACGTCATTCTCGTCGTGTTGGAATCGGTGGGATCGCTGCAACTCTTTCCCAACGACGGCCTGGCCGATCCGCGCATCACGCCCAACATCGCGCGGCTGCAACAAAGCGGCGTGGTATTCGACTCCTTATACAGCCCGTTCCCGGGCACGGTGCGCTCTCACGTCGCGCTGATGACCGGCGGCAGCACACTCACCTGGGGCAGCGTGTTTCACGAACTGTCTTATCCATACACCGGCCCGACCATCAATCGCCGGTTCGGGGAGGCCGGCTATGGCACCGCGCTATTCTCCAGTCAACTCCTGCAATTTGAGAACATGGACGGGTTTTATCGCCAATTGGATTGGGATCACTTCTACGAATTCGGCCAGCTTGAAGAGGATGAGCAAGAGCTGCATCGCTTGAACTCGTGGGGCGGCGAGGAATTGAACACCCTCGATCGAATCTTCGCCTGGATCGAGCAACGAGATCACACGCGGCCTTTCTTCGTTCAGTATCTGAATGTGGCGACGCACCACCCCTACACAGCGCCAGAGGGCTACCTCGGACCGGCCAGCGGCGACGACCGCCTGCCCCGCTACCAAAACGCGCTGCATTACACGGACCGCGTCATCGCCGAGCTGGTGACACGCCTTCAACAACGCGGCCTTGACCAGAACACGCTCATCGCCATCACCGGCGACCACGGCCAAGCCTTCGCCGACCGCCATGCCAACAATCTCACGCACAAAAACTATCTCTACGAGGAGAACGTCAAAAACTTTCTGTTCTTGTACCATCCGGCCTGGAATCACGCGCCGGTCGTCTCCCATCGCGTGGCATCCATAGGCAGCATTCATCCCACCCTGCTCGGATTGACGGGACATCCGCCCATGGATGCCGCGCACCCGGATCTCTTCGACCCCGAGTTCGACAGCAAACCGGTTTTCTTCTACAAAAACGCCTACCCCGAAAAATGGGGACTGCGCTACGGCAAGTGGAAATATATCGCCACGCGGGACGACAACGAAGTGGAGCTGTATGATCTCGATGCCGACCCCACCGAACAGCACAATCTGGCGGAGCAATACCGACCTCATCTGGGCGAACTGCGCGCCGCGGTGCAGCAATGGTATCTGCAGACCAACGATCGCTTCGTCGCGCACCTGCAAGACTACCAATACATCGGCGGCCGCGGCTTTCAAGTCGCCGACTTGGACGACTTCGGCCCCAAGATCGTCGCCGTCGGCCACGAAGTCGACACCGCCGACGGCGTCCGCTTTGTCGAGCAGGACGTGGTTCATCCGCAGGAAAACGTCGTCGTATGGACCAAGTGGCTGGGTTATCCGTATGACAGAACGTTCGGTTACCGCTTCGTCGGACCCAATGGCGAAGTGCATGAATTTCAATTCGAGGTGAAAGAGGAATGGTCGACCACCCGCGTGAAATACGACGGCGCGCCCATGACCGAAGGTACGTGGCGCATCGAGCTGCGGGATGGCGACAAAAAGCTGATCGAGAAAACCTATCGAGTCGATGGGAGCGCGCCGCTGCATTCGCCCCTCGACGCCGGCGTCCAAGCATTGGAAAGCGCGGTGGGAACTTACGCCGCGCGCGACCGCTCGCAGCAAGATAGGTTTTTCGCCGCGTCCACATTGCAGCAAACTCACATCCCGGTGCTGTGGACGCGCTGGCGTGAACTGCCCAAATCGAAGGATCTCACCTTTCAATGGCAATCGCCGAGCGGCACGATTCGCCAGAGCCAGTTCGAAGTGAAGAAAGGCTGGGACCAAAGCTGGGTGCCCTATGAAGGCCGCCCACCGTTGGAACCGGGAAATTGGCGCGTGCGCGTAATCGACCCCGCGGCCCAGCGCGCGTTAATCGAGCAGGATTTCACTGTCGCCCCCAGTCATTAGCGACGACCCCATCTATTGTGGGAGCGGTTTCCTACCGCGATTCTTCGCTAGGTCGATCGCGGAATGATCCGCTCCCACATCGCAAGCTGAGATCGCACTCGTGGGAGCGGTTTCCTACCGCGATTCTTCGCTAGGTCGATCGCGGAATGATCCGCTCCCACATCGCAAGCTGAGATCGCACTCGTGGGAGCGGTTTCCTACCGCGATTCTTTTCTCGACTCATCGCCACAGCCCGACTCATCGCGGAATGATCCGCTCCCACACCACAAGCTGAGATCGCAGTTGTGGGAGCGGTTT
>JAKACW010000033.1 GCA_021821045.1 Pseudomonadota bacterium | reverse complement strand
GCCTCGCGACGTGGATAACCTTTCAAGCGTCAGTAACGTTCAACAACTCATCAAGGAGATGACTGCCATGAAACTATTTGTGATTCGTCGCCGCAATGCTTGGAAAAGCGCGCAAGAACTCGAAGCCACCGCCGCCGTGTCCGCCCGCGTGGGCAACGAGGAAATGCCGGATAAAGTGCGCTGGATTCGCTCGTACGTTGTGCGCGAGGACGACGGCACCCTGGGAACGGTGTGCATCTATCAGGCGATCAACGAAAGAGCGATCCGCGAGCACGCGGAACGGGTCGGCATGCCCGCCAACGAGATCACGGCCGTTGAACGCACGGTCATCGTGCGCGACGATCCACAGCAGAAGCGCGACGCGGCTTAGCCCCGCCGGTCAGGGGCACCTTGCATGCAGGGTGCCCCGTCAGTTTGTGCCGTCGAAACCGAAAGGTGGCTTCTTGCTCATGACGGTCGCGGGCAATGGCGCGGCGACGGAACCGACGCCTTTGCCACGGCTCCCCCGGGTCTCAGTGACAGGGTTGTTTGATTTCCCGTCCAAGTAGCCAGTAGTTGACAGGCCAGGCCGCAATGAACCCTGCGGGCAGAGCAAACAAATAGCCTATCCAAAACTGGAACGACATCACCGAACTTGCGTGCACGCCGCCAAGGTTGTAGTCGACGACATTCATGACCAACTCCATGACACCGATCGATATCGTCTCGCCCAGCCATATCATACGGAATGCTTCGCCCCAGGTCTTGCCGGTACGAACCAAAGGCACCAGCCCCAGCACGTAACCACTGGCGAAACCGAGGACCGTCGCGAGCGCAATCGTTGCCCAAGGGTCGAACCCCAAGCTAACGCCGATCATCAAACCGGCCAGCTCGCCGATGGCACAGCCCAACAGACAGTGCACCGTTGCGTGGGTCGCGAGTTTGCCCCTGGAACCCGTGCCGTGACCGTGGTGAGTCGCCGCACGGGGCTCCCGTTCGTGATGGGCCTCGACAGAGTGGCTAGCAGGCAGGTGACAGTGTGTTTCTTGTTGCATCTCGGTATCCTCGTTGTTGTTTCTAGGCGGGAAACGTCGTAGTGTTTTCCCCTGTGAAGAACTCTAGGGCTTCCCACGATGGGAAGGTCAAGCCCTTCTTGGAAAACAACGGAAACGGGATACCACGCATGAATATCGGAGAGGCTGCCGCTCTGGGCGGCGTCAGCGCAAAAATGATTCGGCACTACGAAACCATCGGTCTGCTAACCCCCGCCAAGCGCACGACTTCAGGCTACCGCGTGTATAGCGACAAGGATGTCCACATCCTGCGCTTTATCAAGCACGGGCGTACCCTTGGCTTTCCGATCGAACTCATCAAAGACCTAGTTGGGCTGTGGCAAAACCAGCGGCGAACCAGCAAGCGGGTGAAGGAATTGGCGCAGAATCATTTGCGCGATGTGGAGGAGCGGTTGCGCGAGCTTCAAGCCATCAAGCAAGCGCTGCAAGACCTTGTTAACCACTGCCACGGCGATGACCGGCCGGATTGCCCCATACTTGAACGACTTGCGACGAACCCGGACAACGAAAGTGACGCAGCGGGGAAAACCGGCGACTCAAAACGCCGTCATGCCACCATCCGATCCGGCCGGCCGAGGAAGTAACCCTGGGCATAGTTGACATCATAGCCGCGCAAGATTTCCAGCGTTTCCGAATCTTCCACGAACTCAGCGATCGTTTGCTTGCCAAAACCTTTGGCAATATCGCTGATTGCTTTGACGAGGATTTGGTCGTCGCGACTGCGGGCGAGGGATTGAATAAATGCGCCGTCGATCTTCACAAAGTCGACCGGAAGCTGCTTCAGATAGTAGAACGAGGAAAAGCCCGCGCCAAAATCGTCCAGCGCGAAACGGCATCCCATATTGCGCATCGCCTCGATGAGCGTGCAGGCCGCGGAAAAGTCCGCCAGCGCCGCGGTCTCGGTGATTTCCACGATCAACTGCCCAGCGTCCACTTTGGAGCTTTCCAACAGACGCTTGAGCAGGGGTAGCAAGTCCGGGTCAGAAAACGCGCTGGCGGACAGATTCACGGCGAGATGCAGCTTACGACCCTTCGCGCGCTCGCTCTGCAAATGCGCAACTGCCTTTCTGAGCACCAGATGGTCAATCGCCCGAATCAAGCCCGACTTTTCCGCACCCTCGATGATCGGTTGCGGCAGCACCGTCTCCCCTTGCTCGTCGATCATGCGCAGCAAGGCTTCGTAGTGGGTGATTTCGCCGCTGTTGATTTCCACAATGGGCTGATAGAAGAGCTCAAAGCGATCGTCAGCCAACGCTTGCTGCGTCGCGTTCTTCAAATATAACTGCCTCGCCAGGCGCTCGCGCAGCAGCTCACGACCGGAGTAGACGTGCGCGTCGCCGCGCCGAGTCTCCTTAACGTGATACATCGCCACATCGGCATTCTTCAATAAATCCTCGCCGGTTTCGTCTTGGCCGTGAAACATCGCGATGCCAATACTGGCGGAAATTCGGTGTGCCGCGCCAACGGCGGGCAGCTTCACCCGACCCAGCCGGGAATTGATCTTCTCCGCAATCGCCACCGCGTCCGTTTGGTCCACCTCCGTCAGCAATGCCACGAACTCATCCCCGCCGAAACGCGCCACCACGTCGGACTCGCGCAGCAGGCGGCGAATCTCCACCGCCGCGGTCTTGAGCAACATGTCGCCGACATCATGCCCCAGCGTGTCATTGATGAACTTGAAGTGATCGAGATCGATGAATAGCAATGCTCCGCTGCGCTTGTGGCGGCGCGACTCGCGCAACACACGCTCAAACTCCGCTTGGAAACGGTGCCGGTTATAAAGACCGGTGAGTGGATCGTGACTGGCCAGCCAGGCAATGCTCTGGTCGGCCTTTCTGCGGGCGGTGATATCCAAGCCCACCGACAGCACCTCCGGTTCCTGTCCTTCCACGGCACGAAGGTGCGAGTGGATCCAGGCGATTTCCCGGGTCGAGCCATCCCGGCACGCCAGCAGCGACTCGTGCTCGAAGTGCCTGCGTTTGCCGATGGCGACATCGGCGATCTGTTGGCTGATCGCGGTCGCGGCCGGCGACTCGAGACGCGAAAGTGCGGCGAACGTCCTCCCTTGCAGCGCATCGCCGGGAAAACCGCTTACGGACTGGGCGAACTGATTGGAACGGTGAATAACGCCATCCTTGCTTTGAGTCAGAATCATGACTTGGGCGGTATTCAATAACCCGCTGACAAAATCCCGCTCGCTGGCCAGTTCCGACACTTTTTCCCGCAGCGCGGTCGTACGCTTGAGGACCGCGTCGTTGAGCTGTTCCAATTGTTCCGTCAGCTCAAGCGCCACCCCCTCTACTTGATCAATCTCGTTTTCAAACACACGACGGCGAGATTGCCTGCCAAGCAGCCTCCGAGCCTCGGAATAGTTTTGTCGAGCCAGAGTCGGCAGCGCACGCGCGGTGCGCCGCAATCGCGAAAGCGGAACCCACAGGATCGCCAGCAACGCCGCTTCCGACACCACTAAACCGACAACGCCAATGGTCAGCGCCTTGTCGCGCTCCAGCGCGATCTGACGCAATTGGTCCTCGATGTCCGTCAGAAAAGTGAAGAAGCCGCCGGCCTCTCTCGCCAACCGAGCTAAGGGAAACAGCACGATTTCATAGCGACGATCCCCGTGCGTCACCCTTGCCAATCGTTCGAGTTCGGGAATGCCCGTCGACGCTGCTGCCGCCGCTTCGAGCACGGGCCACGACGAGGCGAAGCCGGTCAACGCGACGATGTCGACATCCCACCCGGGCAAGCGGCGGGACCCTCGAGGCCGCGCGGAACCGGGTTCGGCGCCAGGCACCAGGATGCCAATGTCGGAGCGCGTCAATTCGCTGAACTGAATGATCGGCCCAGCCAGCGAGGCACTGAGCACCATCACCCCCACCGAAAGGTGATCGACCAGCAGCGGCACCAGAACGTAGTGGGCACAAGTGTTCTGACACTCGATTGTCGAGGCAGGTTGCTCGAGGGACAGAGTCTCCCGCACAAGCTCATCGATCCGTCCATTCGTTCCGATGGACGCCACCTCACCCCAGCGCGAAATGAGACGGCCGCCGGTCCCGATGAACGCCACACCGTCGATTCCGACGCCCAATTGAAGAGACGGCCACAGCGGCTCAAACGCGGCATCGAACACAGTCATATCCTGAGACTTCAACGCCTGCGCCATACCGGCAAACAGCGGCATGAGTTCACCGGTCTGCTGCATCCGTCTCGCGGCGTCGCGCAGCAAGCCTTCGAACAACCCGGCATGGGTCGTCCGCAGGGCCTCCCGCTCTCTGGCGAAGGTTCCTTCCAGATTGGCCGCTTGCAGAAAGTAGAAGGCGGCGTTGATAACCACCAGCACCAAGCTGATCAACACCAACGCCTGCCATTTCAGGCTTACCAGTCGCCTTGGCTTTTCCTCGCGCGGCGGAGTCAATTCCAACGTGTCCATGATCAGAACCACACCGACACAAGCATCAGAAACATGCGCCAATCCTCGACGGTCTGTGCCGGGTCCGGGTTATCTTCGATCGGCAGCCAGGCAGTGCCTTGCACCCAGTGGTGCTCCGCGCTGACCAGCCAGTTGCGTCCCGGCTGCCAGCGCAGACTCACTGTCCAATCCTTAGCGAACTGAGTGTGCGCCGGTCGCGCGCCGCCGGTAAGCGCCTCGAATTTTTCGCCCGATTTGTCGTCGATATCCTGGTATAAGACGTCTCGCCGTCCGAGGATCCAGCAACAGTCGGCCAGTTTGTATTGGGCCTGCAAGTAGAAGCTCTCGCCCGTTCTGGTATCAAAGGGGATATAGGCGATGTCGTCGAACTCGAATTCACGCCGGGCGTATTCCGACGTCAGTATCCAGCGTTCCGCGTTGTACTGGATGGACAGAATGCGCGGACTGAACAACACGTCGCCGGAGTCGCTCACATCATTCGGCCCCGCCTCATAGCGTAAATTGACGGCCGCGACACTCAGCGCGAGCCGCAAGCGCTCCTCCGCGGTGTTCAGAATAGCCCGCACCAACGCCGACGGTTCATCCTCAAAACGGCCGACGCGCTGCGCACCAAGCAGAATGGGTTCCAGGTTGTCCGTATCGACGCGCGGCTTCACCACGTTGAACTCCACGGTCAGAACCGATCGATCCCCGCGCCGCTCACCGTAAAAGCCGATGCCGTCCCCTGAGAGCGCCAAGTCGCGGGTGCGGTCGAAATAGATTGATTGCGGCAGAATGACCGAAGGCCGACTCACCGCCACATCGCGGGTGTCGTTGTAGAGTCCCAAGGGATTCTTGATTCGCCCAAGCCGCACCCCCGCGTCAACGAATTCAGTGGAATGGCCGCGGTAGTCCAACAGCGCATAGTCCAGGTCCACGCGATCGTCGGCGGCGCCCGCTTCGCGATATAGAATTTGTCCTGTCGCCAATAGATACTTATTCGGTCGCGCGGACGCGTTAACACCCACCTCCGTATAGTCAAAGCTTCCCTCCGCAGCCGCGCTGCCGAAAAAACTGTTGTCCGACGTGTACGAGTAGCCCTGGGTAAAAAATCCATGAAACTGCACGGCGGGATCGATCGCGACGACGAGTGTCGGCGCAAAACCGACGCAGAACAGCAGCGCGCACGCCACGCCACGGCTGGGCGCGCGGCCGCCTTTACTGAACAATGAGGACGCGTAGTCGATCATCGATCATGTCTCGCTTGAGATAACCCACCGCGCCGGGCGTTGCGGCCACTTTTTCCGCCATCTCCTGCAGGGAGTTCACGACGACGGGCGCTTGCCCGGTGCCCGAGAAGACAAGGCGATCCCAAGCACGCTGCAATTGGTGCGGAAACATATTGAGCACTTCTTTGCTAAAGGCCGTGTGCACAGGATCGTCATTGCGCAATACGAAAACCGTTATGGGTGTATTGTCAGACCAATTGCGCATGCGCATGCCGAAGATGGCGCGCAGCGTCGATTTCGCGACGGATGGTTGAGAAACACTCGGATTGACCACAATGTCCTGCGCCGCCAGTACCGGACAAAAGCTAACCATCACCGCACATAGCGCGCAGCGCACGGCGCATTTCCTCAGAAGCGACCCAAATCGCTGTGTGACGACGCGCGAAACGGCCAAATAATGCCAATGGCGACGCATCAGCCGACCTCGCGCGCGGATTTGCGGCGGTGAACGAAAAGACTTCGGATCGTAGCGCGGTCCATGCGCGGTCCCATCTGTCAGCGGCGCCCGACATCCTTGTCAGGTCATAGCACCGAGAATCGACACCTGCGCACAAAGTCTAGCCTGATTTGCCAATTCCGCAATTGAGTATCGGTTGTCCCGAATACGCCAACGCCCGCTTAACAACGCCACGCGACTGGACTATAGTCGGCCCATGGACCAACTGATCGAACAGTTCGGACATTTTTTTGAAATCGTGCCGGCAGCCACCGCGTCACTGGTGCTCGAGAGTCAACGTCTTCGCTACCAAGTGTTCTGTCGCGAAACAGAAACGTTCGATCCGCGCAACTACGCGAGCGACATCGAAGCCGATATTTACGACGCTCGCAGCGTACACACCGTTCTAAGGCACAAAACCACCGGCATGATAACGGGCACCGTACGCCTGGTACTGGCCGATCCACTTGATCCCGAGGCGCCTTTTCCAGTCGAAACTCTCGGCGTACTGCGACGCGAAGCGCGAGACGCCATGTGGCGCGTGCCCCGCACGCGCTTGGGCGAGATCTCACGCTTTGCCGTTTCCAAGGAGTTTCGCCGACGCCGCGACGAGACAAACATCACGCACGGCATAACCGAAGCCGCGCTGTTGGCTGAGGCGCGTACCGGTCGGTTTTGTCCGCATATATCATTGGGACTTATCAAGGCGGTGTTTCACATGAGCTGGGCTCACGGCGTGACCCATTGGTACGCGGCGATGGAACCGAGTCTATTGCGGCTGCTTGAGCGTCTAGGCATTGTCTTCGTGCGCATCGGACCCTTGGTTGACTACTATGGCCGGCGCCAACCGTGCATCGCAGAGGTCGACCGCGTACTAGCCGGCATCGCGCACCACCAACCCGCGGTGTGGGATTTCATCACTGCGGATGTTTCGCCACCTCGCCCGGTTCACTGACAGGGTGTGAACTTCCGGTATGGTATCAATGCGTCTTCGGCATTGTCCTCTTTGAACACTTAAGCAGTTCGGTCCGAATTGTTGGACCGATTGAGGTATCCTAAGCTAGCTAACCAATCAGTGACAGCTATGTCTGCAAATCTGACACGGCATTATCAAGCCGCGCGGGACACCGCGCTCCGCTCTCGCTCCGGCGCCTTCAGCTATTTGATCATTTTCGCGATTATTGCCTTCTTTACGCCCTACTTTGACCAACACCCCGTCGTGGTTTCACTTGCCGGGCTCGCGATCACACTGGCGACAACGCTTCGCGCCGTCTGCGCTTTTGCGTTCGATCGATTTTATTCGTACAGTCCGCGCGCATGGTACGCCGGGATGCTCGTTGGCAACGTCGGTCTGGCATTTGCGTGGAGCGTCTTGAGCGCAATGTCTATTTACTATTTTGGCTGGCAGTGGACGACCATGCTGACCCTGCTGAGCGCGGCAGCCTTCTCCGCCGGCGCGGTGACCGTGTTCTCCATTGACCGGTTATTGGTCTTCGGACATCTGAGCGCGATGTTTTTTCCCACCCTCTTCGCCATGGCTTTTCTCTACACCCAAGAATCGCTCACCTCGCTGTTTCTGTTCGCGTTCTATTTTCTGTTTCTGCTGCACGCAGCGCAGCGTCTGCATGGCGAATACTGGAACGCGCTCGACAACGTCGCGTTACTCGATGATCGAGCCAAGGAACTTGAGCTCAAGAACGCGGAACTGGAGTCCTTCGCGTACTCGGTTTCCCACGATTTGCGCACGCCGCTGCGGGCGTTGGACGGTTATAGCCAGATTCTGTTGGAAGAGTCCGCCGAAAAGCTTTCACCGGAAGAGAAAAATCACCTCGACCGCATTCGCCAAGCGGCCCAGCACATGGGCCGGATCATCGACGATCTGCTGCGACTATCGCGAATTTCCCGCCTGTCGATCCAACCGGCCGAAGTCAATCTCTCCGAATTGGTCAGAGTCAATGCCGAAAAACTGCAACAGCTCGATCCGTCACGAAATGTCACCGTCGAGATCGAACCCGACGTGGTCGCGAGCGGAGACAAATCGCTCTTGGCCCTGGCCATAGAAAATCTGCTCAGCAACGCTTGGAAGTACAGCAGGAACAGCGAACATCCAAAGATACGTTTCGCCCAAACGCAAGTCGGCGGCAAGCCTGTGTACTACATCAAGGATAATGGCGTCGGATTCGACGTCGCCCAGTCACACAGTCTGTTCAAAGCGTTCCATCGCTTGCATAGCAACGATGAATTTCCTGGCATCGGCGTCGGCTTGGCCACGGTCAAACGGGTATTCCAACGCCATGGGGGAAACGTTTGGGCCAATGCAAAAGTCGGGAAAGGAGCGACGTTCTATTTCAGTCTCGAGAACCCCAATGGGCCGGAGTTGACTTAGACGCTAGTGGCTAGGCCGTCTCCACCTGGGCCAGGGCGGCCTTGAGTTTTTGCGGGCCCGTATCCGCATTGACGGGCTTGAGCAGATAGCCGGTGATGCCCAGTGCTTTGCACTCGTTCACCAAGTCTTCGTCGGCCATGGACGACAGCATGAGTACAGGAACATTCTCGTCTGTCTCTCGAATCTTCTGCAGCGCCTCGATCCCCGTCATAACCGGCATGACCACATCCATAATGATAAGATCGACCTGACTGTTGATGAACTTGCTCACGGCTTCGTTGCCGTTGTCCGCCTCGATGAATTTGCTGTACCCAAGGTCCGTCAAATAGCGTTTGACGGACGAGCGGACCATCTTCATGTCATCGACGATCAGGATGGTTGCATCTTTATCAAGCATGGCGCTTTCTCCTAACTAAGCCGTCTTCTTGTGCAATAGATAGCTGAAGAAGAACTTGCCAACACCCGCCACGTCGATGGGGATGGACAGAATTTCCTGCACCCCTTCCATGATGTATTTGATGTCCTCCGATCCCGTAACGAACAGGGGAGGACTAAACTCCAGCTTGAGATCCGCTTTTTTGAGTTCGCGGGTGGCCAGCCCAATGACCGTATTCGCGAACTCGCTTAGCGCTTCTCCAATCTCGTCGTTGATCACGGCGGCATTGCTCGGCTCGCCCAGCATCTTGCCCCGCACGTTGTTACCGATCGCGAGCGCGGTTGCGTCATGATGATGCATGAGCACCTTGCCCTCGATGCTGCCGAAGGTGCGCGCGGCCACGCAAACGGCGTAGCCGCCGGAGTCGAATTTTGCGACGTCTTCCGCGAATCCCTTGCCGGCTGTCGCCTTCAAATCGGCCATGTCCGCCAATGCCGCAAGCGTCTGGTTCACGAAGGGCATTAGGATCGTGGTGTGCACTTTATATAGTTCCATGCGATCAGCCTCCCTCACGTTCTCCAGCTGTATGCAATCGAAGCGATGGACCTCTTAGCTTGCTTCGGATTTTTTTGTAGGACGCTTTAGGGAGTTTAGACAGATGCTAAAGGAGTTCGACGATAAGGGCTTGAATGCAGCCAGCCGGGCGCTCAAAGTGTGACCCAGCACACACTTCGAACGAACGCGACGGGGCTGAGCCTAATCGTGACGGAGATCGAGAGGCTCCGCGGTGCTGGCGATAGCAGGCCCAAAGCATTTACAATGCTGCTCACTTGGCCTTGCTGGCATTCTGTCATGACCGATCCCGTTCGTCTCTCAAAACGCCTTGTCGAACTCGTTGCTTGCTCGCGTCGCGAGGCGGAACTCTATATTACCGGGGGTTGGGTAACGGTTGATGGACAGGTGGTGGAAGAACCCCAGTTCAAGGTGTCGCAACAGAAAGTTGCGCTGCACCCGGACGCCAAGCCCACGCCGGTTGCGCCGGTGACCATTTTGTTTCATCAGACGCAATCCATAGCGGGCGATACCGCCGCTGCCGCGGAGGCGCCGATTCGCGCTGACACGCGGACCGCCGACGACCCTTCGGGAAATCGAGTCCTCAAGCAGCACTTTTTGCGACTCACCCCCTGCACACCGCTGGAGCCGAACGCGACCGGCTTAGTCGTGTTTACCCAAGAGTGGGGTGTCGTACGCCGATTGGTCGATCAAGCCGCCAACGTCGAACAGGAGTATATCGTCGAAGTCGCGGGCGACCTACCGGCCGATCAGCTCCAACGTCTAAAACACGGACTGACGTACAACGGTAGTGCGCTGCCTCCAATCAAAGTCAGTCGACAAAACGAAACCCGGTTGCGTTTTGCGTTGAAGAATCCGCAACGCGGCCAGATCACCCATATGTGTGAAAGTGTCGGACTACGGGTACTGACTATGAAACGGATCCGGCTCGGGGGCGTATCCATGGCCAAACTGCCGCCCGGGCGATGGCGCTATTTGATGCCGCACGAGCGGTTCTAGGCTGGGCATACCAACCGCCGTCCCTTCCACCCATCACCGACTTAGCCGTTGCGACAGATCGCTGCGAAGAACTACCATAGGCAGACATGAAACGCCGCAGCAATCCTCGAAAGCGAATCCTTATCATTGCCGGACCCAACGGCGCCGGCAAAACGACTTTCGCCAACGAGTTCCTGCCCAACGAGGGCAAGTGCATCAACTTCGTCAATGCGTAGCCGTCGCCATCGCGGTCGGTATCGCTGTTGTCGCCGATGCCGTCGCGGTCGTACCCGGAGTTGTACCCCAACGCGCGAAGTCGTTCGGTGCCGATTCATTCAGCCAGACTTCTTTTTCTACGATATGAAGGCGATGTAATGGTGGGTCGTCGGAGATTCGAACTCCGGACCAACGGATTAAAAGTCCGCTGCTCTACCGGCTGAGCTAACGACCCATACTGGAGGCGAGAAAGCGGCACATTTTACCCGAGGCCGCCGCAAAACCCAAGCCCTTCAAGCCGTTGAATGGGCGGGGCGAGGCGTAACGCAATGCAGTGGCGAACCGAACCAAGAATCGCGGAATGATCCGCTCCCACGACAGGCCGACAATCCCGGCGTCGGAGCGGACCATTCGTCGCTGAACCCGAAAGCGAGTCGCCGATGAATCCGCTCCCACGATTTATGAGATATAGCGGGTTGGATCGGGAACGCCGGCGGCGGCGAAGCCTTCGCGGCGAAAGCGGCAGGCGTCGCAGTGGCCGCAGGCGCGTCCATCGGAATCGGCGCTGTAGCATGAAACCGTCAGGCCATAGTCCACGCCTAAACGGGTGCCCTCGCGAATGATATCGGCCTTGGTCATATCGATCAGCGGCGCGTGAAACGTGAAATGACACGCGCCCTCCACCGCTGCTTTGGTGGCGAGATTAGCCATTTTCTCGAAGGCCGCGATGTATTCGGGCCGGCAATCGGGGTAGCCGGAATAGTCGACCGCGTTGACACCGACGAAGATGTCGGCCGCACCGAGCACTTCGGCCCAGCCCAAGGCGATGCTCAACATGATGGTGTTGCGGGCCGGCACGTACGTCACGGGAATGCCCGCGGTGGGCTGGGTGGGCACGGCGATGGCCCGATCCGTCAGCGCAGACCCGCCGATACTGGATATATCCACCCGCACAACTTTGTGCGCCGCGGCGCCGAGTTGCTGCGCTACTCTTGCGGCGGCGGCGAGTTCGGCGCTGTGGCGCTGCCCGTAATCGCAGCTCAAGGCGTAGCACCGGTATTTCGGCCGCGCCATCGCCAGCACGGTGGCCGAGTCCAACCCCCCGGACAGCAGCACAACGGCGGATGGCTTTTTAGTGCCCGGGTTCATCGCCCCAAATATATTTGTGAAGTTGGATCTGCATTCGCACCGGCAATTGGTCCTCGAGAATCCATTCCGCCAGCTCCTTGGCCGTCATACCGCCGAATACGGGGGAGAACAGAATGTCGGCCTTCTGATGCAGCGTTCGCTCGGCCACTTGCCGCTTGGCCCAGTCGTAGTCGGCCCGGTCCGCCAGCACGAATTTAACTTGATCTTGCGCCGTCAGAGCGTCGATGTTCGCCCAACGGTTGCGGGCCTCTTCGCCCGAGCCGGGAGTTTTGATGTCCATGACTTTGATCACCCGCGGATCGACGGCGCTGACATCCAACGCGCCGCTGGTTTCGAGAGAAACCTCGTAGCCGGCATCGCAGAGTTGCTTCAACAGCACCAGGCAATTCTTTTGCGCCAGGGGTTCTCCGCCGGTGACGCAGACACGGTGCGCCTTGTAACGTCCGACTTCATGCAGAATGTCAGCGATCGTTTTCGTCTCCCCGCCATGAAACGCATAGGCAGTGTCGCAATAGCCGCAGCGCAAGGGGCAGCCGGTGAGACGGACGAATACCGTGGGCCAGCCGACATCGCGGGCTTCGCCTTGAAGAGAAAAAAAGATTTCGGTGATTTTCAGCGTCGGCTCGTCGGCGCGGCGTTCAGTTGGATGTGACATTGAAAAACATTGCCTAAATCGTAGTCATGGCGACGGATCATCGCGAAATAATCCGCTCCCACGGGGGTTCGCGTCAGATGCAGGAGCGGTTTCCTACCGCGATTCTGTCCATGACCTATCGCGGATAAATCCGCTCCTACATTGGGTCGGCCGCGCGGTGTGGGAGCGGTTTCCTACCGCGATTCTTAGCGCCCTTCCCGGCTCATGCGCTGTAACCGCTCGTCGGCGATGCGTGCCGACGACGTGCCGGGGTACTCCTGGATGACGCGCTTGAGTGCTTTCCGCGCGTCGTCATAACGGCCCATTTCGTAATAGGTGAATCCGAGCTTCAACTTGGCGTCGGCAATCTTGGCGCTGGCGGGATGACGCTGGATCATTTGCGAGAACGCCTCCTCGGCTTTGTTGAAGCGCCGCGTGACGTAGTTCGCCTCGCCCATCCAGTAGCGGGCATTGTCGGCATATTCACTGCTGCCGAACTGGTTGAGATACTGTTCGAACGCGGCGATGGCGTCGTCGTATTGTTTGTCTTGCAGCAGTTTGAACGCCGAAGCATAGGCATTGCGCGCCGTGTTGGCGTCGATGAGCGAAGCGGTTGTCGTCGGATCCACGCTTGCGGGTGGCGCGGCCCCAGTCCCGCGTCCGCCGCCGGACTCCATGGCCTGCATCCGCCGATCGATGTCGAGATAGATATCGCGCTGGCGATTCTTCATCCCTTCCACGTCGTGATTCAGGCCGTCCACGTCGGCCCGCAAGCGCTGGACCTCAACTTGCAGTTCCTCCATTCGCCGCAAAATCTCGATCATGGCGTTGGTTTCACGGCGCCCGCCAGCGTCCACTGGGGCGGACGACGACGCCGCCGACGCCGCCCCTGAAGTTGCGGGTGCAGCGCCGTTGTCGCGACCGTGAATCTCCTCAATAGCGGCGGACTGCCCCCAGGCCCGCTGGCCGCAGAGGGTCATCATCGCCGCGATGAAGATGGCGGAAAAATGCAGGAACAACGTCTGACGATTCATGGGTTAGGTCATGGACTACTGAACGTAAACGATCTCAACCCGGCGATTTTGGTTCCACGCTTGCTCGTCATGGCCGTCTACCGCCGGCCGCTCCTCACCGTAGCTGACGGTTTGAACCTGCTCGGCTCGTGCCCCCATTAAAGACAAGAATTGCTGAACCGCCATGGCGCGCCGCTCGCCCAAGCCCAGATTGTATTCACGGGTGCCGCGTTCATCGGCATGGCCCTCGAGGGTGACCCGCACATTGGGATGATCCGCAAGATAGCTGGCGTGGGCTTCGACAATCGCGGTGAAATCATCGCGCACCACGGCAGAGTCAAAATCGAAGTAAACCACACGTTTCGCTAAGAGACTGTTGGGGTCGCTTAATGGATCGCCCGCGAAGGTGTCGGCGCCGCCCACTGCGCCTGTCATTGCACCTTCGCCCGTTGCCTCACCCGACGGCGTCGTTTCGGGCGCCGCCTCCGCACCTGCTTCACCTTCGGCTTTTTTAGGCGCCGAACTGCAAGCTCCCAACAACAGGGCCACGGCCGCGATCACCCAAAAACGATTCACCCAAACTTTCATAAGACATTACTCCCTGTAGTGACGAAATTTCACGGCGTCAAAAACGGACCCCACGCTGGCTCACGCACATCGCCGCCTTCGGCCAGCGAAAAACTTTGGCGCATACGACCGTCGGCGGAAACGGCGGTCAATACGCCGCGCCCACGATCTCGGGTAGCGAACAGAATCATGCTGCCATTTGGTGCAAAACTCGGAGATTCATCCAGTGAGGTTTTACTCAGCACCCGAAACGCGCCCGTCGCCAGTTCCAAAACGGCGATATGATACCCTGCTCCGTCTCCGTGTACCATGCCTAAGAGCTTGCCGTCCGGAGAAAAAGTTGCCCGCGTATTGTACGTGCCCTCGAAGCTGATACGTTGCGGTCGACCACCGCGAACATCGATGCGGTACAGCTGCGGCCGCCCCCCTAAGTCATCAGTGTAGACGATGGAGCGACCATCGGGAGCCCATATTGGTTCGGTGGTGAAACTGGTCCCCAGCGAACGCGTCAGACGGCGAACGGCCTTGGTACGCAGATCGACGATGTGGATATCGCGCTCCCCTTTGCGTGATATCACCACGGCCAGCTGGGTGCCGTCGGGTGACCAGGCCGGCGCGCTGACCTGATCGTTTGTTGAGAAAAGACGTTCACGAGTTCCTTCAAGATCTTGAATATAAACCGTTACTGGAACCCGCGGCAGGTGCTCGAAGCTGGCGTAGGCGAGTTTGGTGCCGTCCGGCGACCAGGCCGGTGAAATGATGGACTGGCGCGAAGTGAGAATAGTCGTCGGGTTGTGGCCGTCCCAATCGGCGATTTGCAGTTCGTACACCGGTCCCTTGACGTCTTTCTTCGCCACCACGTAAGCAATGCGCGTCGCGAATGCGCCGCGGATGCCGGTAAGCATTTTGAACACCTGGTCGGCGATTTGGTGGCCCAGACGGCGCAGCTCGGCGGCCCGCACGCGATAGCTCAAGCCGTCGATTCGCTGGCAGCGCAGCACATCGTGCAGTTCATAACTTACTTCAAAGATCTGACCTATTGGACTGACTCGGCCGATGACTACATTCTCCGCACCCAACATGCGCCAATCCTGGCAGCGCACTTGACTGCCTTGGGTCGGCCAGGAGAGGAAGTCCTTCTGCGACATCGGATTGAAATAGCCGCTGAGACGCAAATCGTTGCCGATCACTTCGTCGAGCTTGACCGGCTGCGGCACATTGGGCACGTTCCAGGCGAACGGCACCACCGCGATGGGTGCGGCGCTCTCGATGCCTTGGGTGATTTCGATCTGCAATATGGCGTGCGCGTTGACGCTAAACCACAGCGTCAGTGCCGCCAACCCTCGCTTTATCAAGATATCCATGTCGCTTTACAACTCCGTTAATTTGCCTATTTACCCGGCTCGAATTTGAAATCGATCACCCGCTCATACAGCGCCGGATCGGGCGGCTTGGGCAACGGCGATGATTTTAACACCGCATCCACCACCGACTTCTGGAAATTCGAATCCGGTGTGGTACAGGAGACGGGTTTGGCATCGAGGACGTCCCCGCTCGGAAGCTGGGTCACCCGCACCACACAGGACATGGTGGGCTCCATTCCGGGGGGCTGCCGCCAATAACGCTGCACGTGCTGGCGCACGGTCTCCTTGTAGACATCCAGCAGCCGCGCGCGTTCACGGGTCGTCGCCGCATCCAGCGCTCTTAGCTCCTCTTCCATCTGCTTGTCGAGCATTTCCTGGGCTTCGCGCATGCGCTGTTTCTGTTCCCGCTTCTTGCGCTCGGCCTCTTCCTTTTTCTTGCGCGCTGCTTCCTCTTTGCGTTTTTTCTCTGCGGCCTCTTTCTTCTTTTTCTCCTCTTCGGCCTTGCGCTTTTTCTCTGCTTCGAGCTTGGCCTGGCGGTCGCGCTCTTCTTGCTCGCGCTTGAGCTTGACTTGCTCGGCCCGCTTTTGTTCTTGTTCGCGCTGTTTCTCCGCCTCGACGCGTTGCTTTTCCGCTTCCTTGACCCGTTGTTCCTCCACTTTGCGTTGCTTCTCGAGCTCGGCGATTTTCTTCTTCTCGTCTTCCAGTTTCTGCTGCCGCTCGCGCTCCTGCTGTTTACGCCGCTCCTCGTCTTTGCGCAGCTTCTCCTGCTCGGCTTTGATTTTGGTTTCGTCGATCACCACCGCCTGAACGACTTCCGCATTGATCGAAGGCCGCACGGGCTTGGTTTCCCAATCGACGTTTATGAACAAGAAAGCGACGAGGGCCGCGTGGACGGCAACCGCCAGGATGAAGGGCCATACTTGCTCGCGGAATACTTTCATGGCGTGTCGTGAGCGCGATCTCTTACCGCGATTCTTGCCCAAATTCCATCGCGGAATGATCCGCTCCCACTATCTTGGCCTGGCATGTCGTGGGAGCGGTTTCTTACCGCGATTCTTGCCCAGACGGCATGGCGGAGTGATCCGCTCCCACAACGGCGCGCGCTGGCATTATCGGAGCAGTTCGGGTGTGGGTACATATGCGCGAACCACCCGTTAGCGCTGCTTCTTGCCGGCTTCCGGAGGCTCGGTAATCAAGCCCACGCTCGGTGCGCCGGCGCCTTGCAGCAGGGTCATCGCTTTAACGACCGATCCGTAGTCCACTCGCGCATCGCCGCGTACGTAGACGGGCGTCGTCGGCTGCCGGCGCAACACTGCCGCCACCCGAGCCACCAGCGTGGCGTCCTCGATGGGACTGTCCGGATCGTCGCCGACGTTGATGTAGTACTGCCCCTGCGCATCGACGCTGACGATCAGGGGTTCTTTTTCCTCGGGCGGAATCGGTTCGGCGGAGGCTTGGGGCAATTCCACTTTGACGCCTTGGGTCAACAAGGGCGCGGTGATCATGAAAATCACCAACAGCACCAGCATGACGTCGATATAGGGCACGACGTTGATCTCCGCCATGGGTTTGCGACGTTGACGTGTCGTGGCCATGGAGCGTCTCCTTACTGACCTTCCTCGACGTGGGCCTGACGCTGCAAGATCGTCGCGAATTCTTCGACGAACGTCTCGTAGCGGCCAATCATGCGCTCAACCTCCGTGGCATAGCGGTTGTAAGCCACCACCGCCGGAATCGCGGCGAACAAACCCATGGCGGTGGCCACCAGCGCCTCGGCGATACCGGGCGCCACCATCGCCAGCGTGGCTTGATTCACGTTGCCCAGCGCGCGAAACGAATTCATGATGCCCCACACCGTGCCGAACAGCCCCACATAGGGGCTGGTGGAACCGACCGTGGCGAGAAACGGCAATTGGGTTTCCAGCTGTTCGACTTCGCGATTGAGCTCGACCCGCATGGCCCGCTGCGCGGCCTCCACCAGCGCCATCGTTTCCAGGCCGCCCTGCTTGCGCAGCCGCACAAACTCCTTGAAGCCGGCCTCGAAGATGCCTTCCATCCCCGATGTCGCCGGACGGGAGCTGATCTCGCGATAAAGCACCGAGAGATCGTTGCCGGACCAAAAGCGCTGATCGAACCGCGCCGCTTCCCGGCGGGCGTCCTTGAGCGCCGATGCCTTGCGGAAAATAATGGTCCAGGAAATCAGCGAGACCACCAACAGCAGCGCCATGACGCCCTGCACGACCGGACTGGCGCCGAGTACCAAATGGACAAGGGACATATCAGTGTTCACGGGTAAACTCCTCAACTAAATCCTTGGGCAGCGGACAGGGGCGAAAATCCGCCGCGCTCAAACTCACGACCTTGATTTCGCCCACGCACAACGCTTGCGGGGAAACCGCCAAGCCGGCCCGCTCGCGCAATTCCACACGCTGACTGAACGTAACGCTGGCGCCGCCGATTTGGGTTACTTCGCTGAAAACGTCGACCAGATCATTGAATCGCGCGGGCCGTTTGAAATCCAACGCCGCCGAGCGGACGGCGAACAGAAGATTGCGCTGTTCCCGCAACACGTCCTGTTCATAACCGAGACTGCGCAACCACTCGGTGCGCGCCCGTTCCATGAACTTGAGGTAGTTTGCGTAGTAGACCACGCCGCCGCTGTCCGTATCCTCGTAGTAGACCCTGACCGGCAGCTTAAACGTCTTCATGCTCCGCTCGGGCAAGCGCGAATCCGCATCGACAATTCCTGATTTTTCGCATCGCGCACTATTTAATCACAATCGTTGGGGCAGGTACACGTGGAAATTTCGAGCGTGCGGGAGCGGATCATTCCGCGATCGATCAGGCAATGCATCGCGGAATGATCCGCTCCCACAATTTATTTCGGCGCATCGAACAAATCGGGATATTCGCTCTGCACTTCGCTGTGCTTGGGCATGGGCAGCCCGAAGTATTCGTAGGTGCGCCGCATCGCGACGCGGCCCCGCGGCGTGCGCATCAAGAAGCCTTGTTGAATGAGATAGGGTTCGATCACATCCTCGATGGTGCCGCGCTCCTCGCCCACGGCGGCGGCCAGGTTCTCCACCCCTACCGGCCCGCCGTCGAATTTGTCGAGCACCGCGCGCAGTAGTTTTCTGTCTTGACTGTCGAAACCTTGGTCATCGACTTCAAGCATTTTCAACGCCGCATCGGCCACCGCATCGGTGATGACGCCGTCGGCTTTGATCTCGGCGAAATCGCGCACCCGGCGCAGCAGGCGATTGGCGATGCGCGGCGTACCACGGGAACGGCGGGCGATTTGGCGTGCGCCGCCCTCTTCGATCGGCACGCCGGACAGTCGCGCTGAGCGCTGCACAATGAGCGACAAATCGGTGGCGTTATAGAACTCAAGCCGTTGAACGATCCCGAATCGATCCCGCAGCGGCGATGTCAGCAACCCGGCGCGGGTCGTGGCGCCCACCAGCGTGAAGGGGGGCAAATCCAGCTTGATCGAGCGCGCCGCCGGACCTTCGCCGATCACAATATCCAGTTGGTAATCTTCCATCGCGGGATAAAGCACTTCCTCCACAACGGGACTTAAGCGGTGGATTTCGTCGATGAAGAGCACGTCCCGCGGTTCGAGATTGGTGAGAATCGCGGCCAAGTCCCCCTGACGCTCCAACACCGGCCCCGAGGTATGGCGCAAATTCACGCCGAGTTCGTTGGCGATGATGTGCGCCAGCGTGGTCTTACCCAGCCCGGGCGGGCCGAAGATCAACGTATGATCGAGCGCATCTTCACGTTTGCGCGCCGCTTCAAGAAACACGCCCAACTGCTCGCGAACCTTGGGTTGCCCGACATAGTCCGCCAGCGAATGCGGTCGGATCGCGCGGTCGTGGCGCTCCTCCTCCGGCGCGGCGCTGGCGGTTACTAAGCGTTGTGTTGTCATTCCGTATTCATCCCTAGCGCTGCGTCGGCTTTCCTGTCCCTGTGGGAGCGGTTTCCTACCGCGATCTTCGTCCGAATTGTAGCTAACACCGATTCGAATCGCGGTAAGAAACCGCTCCCACAATGACTTAGCATGAACATCTCAATTGGTTTGGGCGCCGGCGCCGCTGGCGGCCAACTGCAACGCCTGCCGAATAATTTCCTCCCGCGCCATGCCCTGGCTGTTGATGCGGCGCACCCAACGGCTCGCGTCGTGGGGTTTGTAGCCCAGCGCGACCAGCGCACTCACCGCGTCGGCCACCGCATCGTTGGCCGGCTCGTGCATGTGGACGTCACTGGCAACGACGCCGATATCCACCTCATCCTTGAAGCGGTCCCGCATTTCGACGACCAAACGCTCGGCGGTCTTGCGGCCGATACCCGGAATGCGCGTGAGGGCCGCCGTATCGCTGGCCCGCACGGCGTGCACGAAGTCGTCCGCCGACATACCGGACAGAATGCCCACGGCCATCTTGGCGCCGACGCCGGTCACTTTGAGCAATTGACGAAACAGCGCGCGCTCATGGGCGGTGGCGAAACCGTAAAGGTGGTGGGCGTCCTCACGCACGACCAAGTGGGTAAACAGCACCACTTCCTTGCCCACGTCCGGCAAGCGGTAGAACGTGCTCATGGGCGCGTCCACTTCATAGCCCACACCCTGCACATCCACCACCAGAGTGGGCGGCGCCTTTTCGATAATCTTGCCCCGCAAACGTCCGATCATAGTAAAACGCCGTGATTCATCCCCTAAATCCGCTTTTCAAATGGGAGCGCTTGCCACCGCGAATCGTCGCTCGACTTCATCGCGGAATGATCCGCTCCCACAACCATCCGTCGCCATCATGTCTGTGCCGGCTCAGATTCCGCGCCAGCGCGCGGCCAGTGCGGCCTGCTCCGCCGCGCTATAGCGTGACAGGGTCCGCGAGATCTGGCCATGGCACAACGCGCAGGCCAACGCGTCCGCCGCATCGGCGGGGGGCGCTTGGCGTAGATTCAACAAGATCTTCACCATGTGCTGCACTTGCTCCTTGGCGGCATGCCCTTTTCCGACAACAGTTTGTTTTATCTTGTTGGGAGAATACTCGAAGATAGGAAGCTCGCTCAAGGCGCCGGCGCAGATGGCCGCGCCGCGGGCTTGTCCCAGCTTCAGGGCCGAGTCCACATTGCGTTGCACGAAGACTTTTTCGACGGCCATCGCTTCGGGTCGAAATTCGGCAAGGACGTCGCGCACCCCGTTAAAGATCTCTTTCAATCGCGCGCCCAGCTCCGCCTCGGCAACGTGCAAGCAGCCGCTGGTGAGATGACGATAGGAATTCCCCTCCACTTCGATCACCCCATAGCCGGTGACGCGCGATCCGGGATCGATACCGATTATGCGCATGAGGTTCTCACGGGGAGATTTGCGGCAAGTATGGGAGCGGCTCACTACCGTATTTCGATACAACCACGCCTATCCCTACGCGTTGAGGCTTCCTAATCTTATACCCGCCGAATCCCTACGAATCAAGTTGAGCGAGCACGGCCTCGGGAATATCCGCATTGGAATAAACCTGTTGCACGTCGTCCAGGTCCTCCAACACATCGAGCAGCTTGACCATGGACTGGGCGTCTTCCAGTTCCAACGTGACGTTGGTGGACGGGCGCATGGTCACCTCGGCTTGATCCACCGCCAACCCCGCCGCCGCGAGTCCGTCCTTAACCGCGTGGAAATTCTCGGGTGCCGCCAACACGTCGATGGAGCCGTCGTCGTTGGTCACCACATCGTCGGCGCCCGCGTCAATCGCCACTTCCATGACGCGGTTTTCGTCACTGCCGGCTGGGAAACTGACGACGCCGGTTTTGGTAAACAGATAGGCGACCGATCCGTCTGTCCCCAAGTTGCCACCGTATTTGGTGAATGCGTGGCGCACTTCGCCGACGGTGCGATTGCGATTGTCGCTGAGGCAATCGACCATGATCGCCACACCGCCCGGACCATAGCCTTCATAGCGAATTTCTTCGTAGTTGTCGCTGTCCAGTTCGCCACTGCCGCGCTTGATGGCCCGATCGATGGTGTCCTTGCTCATGTTGCCGGTCAAGGCCTTGTCGACCGCCAAGCGCAACCGGGGATTCGCCGAAGGATCGCCGCCGCCGACCCGCGCCGCGACGGTGATTTCTCGAATCAACTTAGTGAACAGTTTGCCGCGTTTTTTATCTTGCGCACCCTTGCGGTGCTGGATATTGGCCCACTTGCTATGACCTGCCATGCCTCTGCCTTCTTACAAAACCTCTGCATCATTATCGCTGTGGGAGCCCACCGCATGTGGGAGCGGATCATTCCGCGATCGACTCGGCGAAGAATCGCGGTAGGAAACCGCTCCCACGCCGTGCCGAAGTGCTCGCTGTGGGAGTGGATCATTCCGCGATCTTGGCCCGACTCACCGCCGCAATCGATTCCTATCGCGGATAAATCCGCTACTACGATCGGCTACTCCGCTCCCGGCGCTTTGCGCGTTCTGATGTTCAGCTCGCGCATGTGCCGCTCCGGGATATCCGAGGGCGCGCCGGTCAACAAGCAGGCCGCGCTCTGGGTTTTCGGAAACGCCATGACTTCGCGAATGGACGTCGAGCCCGTCATGAGCATAACTAAGCGATCCAAACCGAACGCCAAACCGCCATGGGGGGGCGTGCCGAAGCTCAGGGCGTCGAGCAAAAAGCCGAACTTCTCTCGCGCTTCTTCCGGGCCAATGCCCAGTGCTTTGAAGACCGCCTGCTGCATGGTGCCGTCGTGAATACGAATGGAGCCGCCGCCCACTTCCGTGCCGTTGAGCACCAGATCGTAGGCGCGGGATAACAGCGTTCCCGGCGAGCGCTCGACTTCCGCCGGATCGGATGTGGTCGGGGCGGTGAACGGATGGTGCAACGCCGCCCAGCGTTTTTCCTTGTCATCCCACTCGAACATCGGGAACTCCACCACCCACAACGGCTGCCAGCCGCGCGCCACCAGTCCACGGTCGTGACCGACGCGCACCCGCAGCGCGCCCAAGGCCTCGTTGACCACTTTCGCCTTGTCGGCGCCGAAGAAGATCAAATCGCCGTCTTGCGCGCCGGTACGATCAAGCAGGGCTTTCAACACATCATCGTCCATGAACTTGATGATGGGCGACTGCAGACCCTCGCGGCCACGGGCGATTTCGTTGACTTTGATATAGGCCAGGCCCTTGGCGCCGTAGATGCCGACGAACTGTGTATAGTCGTCGATTTCCTTGCGGCTCAGCTCGCCGCCCTTGGGCACCCGCAGCGCGGCGACGCGGCCTTGGGGATCTTTCGCGGGAGCGGAAAACACTTTGAACTCGACGTTCTCCATCAAATCCCCGACTTCCACCAACTCGAGCGGAATGCGCAGGTCCGGTTTGTCGACACCAAAGCGATTCATCGCGTCGGCGTAAGTCATGCGCGGGAACGGCGACGGCAAGGCGACTTCGAGAATCGTGGCGAATACCTCGCGGATCATGTCCTCCATGAGGTTCATGATCTGATTCTCGTCGACGAACGAGGCCTCGATGTCGAGCTGGGTGAACTCCGGCTGGCGATCGGCGCGCAAGTCCTCGTCACGGAAGCAACGCGCCATCTGGTAATAGCGATCCAAACCCGCCACCATCAGCAGCTGTTTGAACAATTGGGGCGATTGGGGCAGCGCGAAAAACTGGCCGGGATGGGTGCGACTGGGGACCACGTAATCGCGGGCGCCTTCGGGGGTGGCCTTGGTCAAGAACGGCGTTTCGACTTCGATGAAACCGCGGGACTCGAGATAATGCCGCAGCGCCAGCGTGGTGCGCGAGCGAAATTTTAGCCGCTGCAGCATGTCGTGGCGGCGCAGATCGAGGTAACGGTAACGCAGCCGCAATTCCTCGGACACGGTTTCGTCTTCGATCTGGAACGGCGGCGTCTCGGCGCGGTTCAAGATTTCCAGTCCGGACATCGCCACTTCAACTTGTCCGGTCGCCAGATCCGTATTCGCGGTGCCTTCCGGCCGCCGGCGCACGGTGCCGGTCACTTTGAGAACGTACTCGCCGCGCACCCGCTCGGCGACCGTAAACACCTCGGGCACGCTGGGGTCCGCCACCACCTGGACCAGCCCCTCGCGGTCGCGCAAATCGACGAAGATTACGCCGCCGTGATCGCGCCGCCGGTGCGCCCAGCCGCACAGTTCAACGGTTTGCCCGATGTGGTTTTCCCCTAATTGGCCGCAGTAGTGTGTTCGCATGAAGTGTGTTCGCTTTTCAATGAATTGCAATGATTTAAGAACGCCCGCGCGTACGGGCGACATGTTAAGAGTTATGGTTCTGCGACGCAATGGCGCGCGGACACCCAAAACGACCGAGCCGGCGAAGGATGCCCTCGCCGGCTCGTGTGGCTACAACACCGCGGTTAGGAACAGGCCGAACAGGCGCCGTGGCCGCAGCTGGCGCTCTTTTCCTCGGTCTTTTTGGTTTCGGTTTTGGCTTCGCCGTCCTTCTTGGCGCCGCCGCTGTTCTTGAAATCGGTCTGGTACCAGCCCGTGCCCTTGAGGCGGAAACCCGCCGCGGAGATCAATTTAACCAGGGACGGCTTATGACACTGCGGGCATTCCGACAGCGGCGCGTCGGACATCTTTTGCATGGCTTCCATCTCGTGACCGCAATTCTCACATCGATATTCGTAAATCGGCATACCACGATCTCCAAAACAATCTGAACAAAACCCGTCGCAATCTGAGGGCGGATACAGTTAAAATCAAGTGCCCGGCATTATACCATAACAATCGCGCTGTTTTTAACAGTCGCCCTCAGTTCCATCAATCATCAATTACAGAATCGATCACAACCGATGCGCTCTTTAGGTCACCACACCCCGCCGCCTGCCGATTTCAACGCCTGGCGGACCATCAAAACCCTACTGCCCTTTCTGTGGAGCTACAAAAACCGGGTGATTCTGGCCCTAACCTGCCTGGTGGTGGCGAAACTGGCCAATGTGACGGTGCCGCTCATTCTCAAGAAAATCGTCGATAGCCTGGACACGGCCCACAGTCCGGTCATCGTGCTACCGGTCGCGCTGTTGGTGACCTACGGCGTACTGCGCCTATCCACTTCCCTGTTCGGCGAACTGCGCGACGTTATTTTCGCCCGCGTTACTCAAAGCACGGTGCGCAAAGTCGCGCTGCAGGTGTTTCAGCATTTGCACGAGTTGGCGCTGCGCTTTCATTTGGAGCGGCGCACCGGGGGACTATCGCGCGACATCGAACGGGGCAGTCGCGGCATCAGCTTTTTGCTGTCGTTCCTGGTGTTCAACATTTTGCCGACGCTGCTGGAGATTGCGCTGGTCATCGGCATTCTGCTGGCGCTGTTCAACCCCTGGTTCGCGCTCATCACATTCATCAGCCTGGCAGCCTACGTGGCGTTTTCCTTGATCGTCACCGAGTGGCGCATGGTCTTCCGCCGCTCGATGAACGAACTCGATTCGAAGGCCAATACTCGCGCCATCGACAGTTTGCTGAACTATGAGACCGTCAAATATTTCGGCAACGAACCCTTCGAGGCCAGCCGCTACGACGACAGCCTGGCCGCCTGGGAAAGCGCCGCGGTGAAGAATCAGACCTCGCTCGGGTTGCTGAACTTCGGCCAGGGCGCCATCATCGGCATCGGCATGACCTTGCTGCTCGCGCTGGCCGGTCAGGGAGTGGTCGAGGGAACGCTGACCCTCGGCGACTTGGTGATGATCAACGCCTACTTGCTGCAACTGTTCATGCCGCTCAACTTTCTCGGCTTCGTCTACCGCGAGATCAAGAATTCGCTGGCCGATATGGAAAAAATGTTCGCGCTGCTCGCCGCCAACCGCGAGGTCGCCGATAAGCCCGACGCCAAACCTTTGGACGTCAACGGCGGCGAGATCGTCTTCGATGACGTCCACTTCGGCTACACACCGCAGCGCATGATTCTCAATGGCGTGAGTTTCAGGGTGCCGCCGGGCAAAAAGATTGCCGTGGTCGGCCACAGCGGCGCGGGGAAATCCACCCTGTCGCGTTTACTGTTCCGCTTCTACGACGTCAACAGCGGCGCGATACGCATCAACGGTCAAGACATACGCGACGTCACCCAACAAAGTCTGCGCGCCGCCATCGGCATCGTGCCCCAGGACACGGTGCTGTTCAACGACACGATCTATTACAACATCGCCTACGGCAAACCGGGAGCCACGGCGGACGAGGTTCATCGCGCCGCCGCAATGGCCCACATTCACCATTTCATCCAATCGCTGCCCGAAGGCTACGAGACCACGGTGGGCGAGCGCGGGCTAAAACTCTCGGGCGGCGAAAAACAGCGCGTCGCCATTGCGCGAACCATTCTGAAGAATCCGACGATCCTGGTGTTCGACGAAGCCACCTCGGCGTTGGATTCCCACGCCGAGCAGTCGATCCTCAAGGCGCTGAAGGAAGTCGCGATGAATCACACCACGCTGGTCATCGCCCACCGCCTGTCGACGATCATCGACGCCGACGAGATTCTCGTGATGGACCAGGGACGGATCGTCGAACGGGGCAATCACGGCGAGCTGCTCGCCAAGCAGGGGCACTACGACACACTTTGGCGGCTGCAGCAGGAAGAACGGACCACCGCCGCTCCCGGCAACCAGCAGCCGTGAACCAACACACACCGGAGGAAACGATGAAGCACTTTTTCACATGGCCGGCGGCCGCACTGGCAACAGCGGTTCTCACCGGATGCGCGACCTCCGCGCAGCTGTCGCCGCAGCAGTTGGCGCAAAATTATCCGGCAGTTTCGACACTGGCCGACCAGGTAAAAGCCGCCGATCAGAAAAGCCTGCCCATTCTCGCTCCCAATGGCTACGCCAAGGCCGTCGACGCGCTCGAGGGTGCGCGGACAGCCGCCGAGCGCGGTCAGACGGACAACGCCAACACGCTTGCGTCCGTGGGGCTCAAAGCGCTCGGGAAGGCGGAAGCGGACGCGGAACACAGCGCTCGCATACTATCGGAGGTGCTGGAGGCACGGCGCCGCGCCCGCGCCGCCGGCGCCAACACGCTGTTCAACACGGAACTGGCCGATTTGGAGGCACAGGCCGCCGAACTGGGAGACTTGATCGAGAGCGGCAATCTTGAAAAGGCCAAGAAGGGTCGCCCCGAACTGCAGCAAGCCTACCTCGACCTCGAGCTGCGGGCGCTGAAGGAAGGCACCGTCCGGTTGGCGAGAGCCGCCCTGGACAGCGCGCGCAAGAACGGCGCGGAAAAATACGCCCCAAAAACCTACCAAGCGGCGGCGGAAGAGTTGGTCCTCGCGCAGCAGGTATTGGACGGCGACCGCACGCGGCAGGATAAAGCGAATGCCCATGCCAACCGGGCCAGGGTGCTGGCAGACAAAGCGGCTAACATCACCGGTCTGATCAAAGACTTCGATCGGCGCAAGTACAGCGAAGAAGACATCGTGCTGTGGTATCAGGAGAATCTCAAAACCGCCGTCGCCCCCTTGGGCAGCGACATTCATTTCGGCGAAGCCAACCAACTGACCATCACCGCCATCCGCACCGATCTGAGCAACGTCATGGCTTCACTGCAGGACAAGGATGAAAAAATCGTCAATTTGTCGCGCGAGATGGCGACGCTCACGGCGCTGCGCGAACAAGAACTGCAATCCCTGCGCCAACACTACGAATCCAATATGACGAACGTCAAACAGCAAATCGCCCAGAAAGAAACCATCCAAGCCCAGGCCGCGCGCTTGGACGCTGAAGAGAAAGCGCGCTTCGACAAAGTGCAGTCCCTGTTCGGCAACAAAGAAGCCCAAGTGTATCAGCAGCGCAAAAACGTGCTGATTTCCGCCCACGGCTTCGCGTTTCCTCCCGGCCAGAGCAAGATCGACACCGAAAACTTCGCCCTGCTCAACAAAATCGCGACGGCGATCACCCAGTTCAAAGGCGCGACGGTTTACATATCCGGGCACACCGACGCCACCGGCAGCGCGCAAGTCAACAAGTCACTATCGGAAGAGCGGGCCAACAGCGTCAAACAGTTTTTAACCGAGGTCGCGGGAATCCCCGCCGAACGCATCGTCACCCAAGGCTATGGCAAGGATCGCCCGGTCGCAAGCAATGACACAGCTCAAGGTCGCGCCCTGAACCGGCGCATCGATGTATTGATTTTGAACGAACCGCGAGAGTGACGGCGACGGCACCGTGTTAAGCGGCAAACACCATCTCGACGTGGAACTCGCCGATTTCGGTCGCAAATGGCAGCAGAATTTTCGGCCCGGTGAACTTGTGCGCGATAAGATGTTCGTGGCCGATGATGATGGTCGGCAGGGAGATCTTCACCATCTCTCCTTGCTGATTGAGCAGCGCCGCGGCGCGCCCAACCACCATATTGGTGATTTCGCCGATCATGTCGATCACCGCGCCGTCGATCTTGTCGTGATCCTCATCGAGAACACGCTTGGTCAGCTTCAGGGTCGTTTCTTCGCCCAAGCTGATGGCGATCGAACCATTGATCTGGGCGCCGGTGATCGTCATCACCCCGCTGACCTGTCCGCGGCCGACCGCGTCCGTTTTGAGCGTCGCCTGCCCCGCCTTGGCTTCGAGACCGGCCATCTTCTCCAGTGTTTCCACAATGGACCGAAGCACGGGATTGATTACGCGAACGTCGGGCTTGGCCACTCGAAAAATCCCCAGCAATCTTGCTTACGCGAAGGCATGCACTTTCAAAAGACTGCCAGTTTATCGACCGGCGCGGCGGGATTCTCGATGGATTAATGTCACATCGTGTCGGCGGAAAATAATTCTGCAACAAAGCCACTTGCGCAAAATGGCATACGCTATCTAGCGGTGTTAAGAACAACCGGTGGAAATCAGCCGCTGCCTGCGAAGCGATAGTTTTTCGGCACGACAACCACACCCTCCGGCGACACGTCGAAACGGGCTTTGTCCTTTTCCAGGTTGATACCGATTTCCTCGCCGTCGGGAATGCGCACGTTCTTGTCGACGATGCAGCGATTCAAGCGCACGCCCCTGCCCACGTAGACTTTTTCAAACAACAACGAACGTTCGACAATCGCCTCGTCATCGACGAAGACGTTGCTAAACAGGATCGACTCCTGCACCGAACCGCCGGCCACGACCGCGCCGCCGGCAATGATCGAATTGATCGTAATACCCTCCGACCCGGAGGCGCCGGATACGGTGCGCGCCGGCGGGTTCTGTTGCGCGTAGGTGCGTATCGGCCAATCGGTTTGATACAGGTTCAACGGCGGAATGGGCTTGAGCAGATCCATATTCGCCTTGTAGTAGGCGTCGATGGTGCCCACATCGCGCCAATAGCGGTCGGGCGACACGCGGCCCCGGGTTCCGCCGAACAAATAGGCGTAGCCGCCGCCGGAGTCGATGAGCCTCGGCAAGATATCTCGACCGAAATCGTGGCTGGACCCGCCGATGTCATGGTCGGCGCGCAAAGTTTGTATCAACAGATCGATGCGGAAAACATAAATCCCCATCGAGGCCAGCGCGCGCCCAGGATTGCCCGGCAGGGGTTTGGGATGCTCCGGCTTCTCGTGAAACGACAAAATGCGCTGCGACGCATCGGTTTCGATCACACCGAACGACTTGGCGTCATTCACGTCGAGTTCAATGCACGCCACCGTCACCGTCGCGTTTTTTTCGACGTGGGCACGCAGCATCTCGGCGTAATCCATGCGGTAGATATGATCCCCCGACAGCACGATCACCCATTGCGCGCCGCTGCGCTCCAGCAGATAGAGATTCTGATAAACCGCATCGCCGGTACCCGCATACCAGCGCTCTCCCTCGCGCATTTGCGGCGGCACGGGGGTAATATATTCGCCCAGTTCGGGATTGAAGATCGACCAACCGTCGCGCAAGTGCTTTTGCAGCGAATGTGACTTGTACTGCGTCAATACCAACACGCGGCGCATCCCGGAGTGCAGACAGTTGGAAAGAGTGAAATCGATGATGCGATACTTACCGCCGAAAGGCACCGCCGGCTTGGCACGGTCCGTGGTGAGCGGATACAAGCGCGATCCGGCACCCCCCGCGAGAATAATGGCAATCGTGTTATCTAGCATGGATAGTCGACCTTGCGTTGGATTTACTTCTTCTGTTGCGGAATCCGGTAAACCGCGGGTTTCGCGGCTTCCATTTTGTCAGTTACGCCGTGAAGCGTTTCAGAGTGGCCAATGAACAAATGGCCTCCGGGGCGCAGACGCTCGATCATGCGGGTGACAAGTTTACGCTTAGTCGGCACGTCAAAATAGATCATAACATTGCGCAGAAAGATTACGTCGAACTCGCCGATCATGGGCCAATTGCCATTCAGATTGAGATGTTGAAAACGGATATTACGACTGACTTCGGCTGGGATACTGAATGTGTTGGTCTTGCCCGGTTGATTCTCCAGTTTGTAATGCCGGCGAAAGTGCTGCGGAATTTTTTCCAACGCGGAAACCGGGTACTCGCCGGCCTTGGCGATCTCCAACACGGTGTGGCTGATGTCGGATGCCAATATTTCCCAGCGGCGGAATCGGAAGTGGTAGTTGAGCGTCATGGCGATGCTGTACGCCTCCTCGCCCGTGGATGACGCCGCGCTCCACACGCGGAACGGCGTCGCGCCTCGTTGCTCGTTGGCGGCTATCTCTTCCAAAAACTGAAAGTGACGAATCTCGCGGAAGAAGTGCGTCTCATTGGTCGTCAACAAATCCAGCACCGTGCGCTTCTCATTCGCTGCGCCGACACCGTGGATGTGACTGTAATACTGGGTGAAGTTGGTAAACCCCAATTGCTTGAGACGACGCGACAAGCGTGCGATCACCAGGGTTTTTTTGGTCGAGCTCAGACGGATGCCCGCTTCCTGAAACAGAAAGGTTTGAAACTTCTCGAACTCGTCGTCTGAAATGTCGAATTCCATGCCACGCCACGCCGGATCGTCCTAATAGGTTGATATCGGGTAGGAGAGGCAGGCTTTGACGTAAATTTTTAATCGCTAGCCATAGCAGGGGCATTGCGGCGCCGCGAAGCGGCAATAGATTGGTCGGGGCGAGAGGGTGAGAAACCACCGTTTGCGAAGCAAACGCAGGGTTTCGAACGCCCGCAGGGCCGGGAATCCGAACGCCCCGGCATTAAAGCCGCGAAGCGGCAATAGATTGGTCGGGGCGAGAGGGTGAGAAATCACCGTTTGCGAAGCAAACGCAGGGTTTCGAACGCCCGCAGGGCCGGGAATCCGAACGCCCCGGCATTAAAGCCGCGAAGCGGCAATAGATTGGTCGGGGCGAGAGGGTGAGAAATCACCGTTTGCGAAGCAAACGCAGGGTTTCGAACGCCCGCAGGGCCGGGAATCCGAACGCCCCGGCATCAAAGCCGCGAAGCGGCAATAGATTGGTCGGGGCGAGAGGATTTGAACCTCCGACCACCTGCACCCCATGCAGGTGCGCTACCAGGCTGCGCTACGCCCCGAGTGACTTATAATTCCGAAAGTTAAGACGTGAAGCTTAACCATTTAGCGAACTAAATGCGCCACTCGCTGGAATGGCCGCAATTTTGCCACCAAATTGAAGCGGCAATGCTACGTGACGGCCCCGGCCCTGTCAACGCGGTCGAGGCGGCCGCGAATCCTCCGCGGCGGCATCCGGAACGGATAGTCGCTGCTCCACACGGCAGCTCAGCTACACTGTAGCTCGGACACTTAAAACGGACGAGATCGTCGTTGAGCGTATATTGGTGGGGCCTTTTTGGACTCGTTTTCCTATGGTCCGCCGTTAATCCTAAGGACTATTTCACCTGGGGCCTGGAGGCCGCACCGGCGGTGATCGCCGCGCTGCTGCTGCTTACCACCCGTCGTCGCTTCCCCTTCTCGCCACTGGTTTACTGGCTCATCCTGGCCCACGCCATTATCTTGATGGTGGGCGGTCACTACACCTACGCCGAGGTCCCGTTGTTCGACTGGCTCGGCCGAGAACTGGGCTGGGAGCGCAACAACTACGACAAGGTGGGGCACTTCGCTCAAGGGTTCGTGCCGGCCATAGTCGCCCGGGAGATCATCGTGCGCCACAGCGTTCTTGCCCGGCAGTCTTGGTTGAATTTCGTCGTGGTCGCGATATGCCTCGCGATCAGCGCATGCTACGAGTTGATCGAATGGTGGGTCGCCGTGGCAACGGGCGATTCAGCTGTGGCGTTTCTCGGCACCCAGGGCTACGAGTGGGACACCCAATCCGACATGGCGCTGGCGTTGGCCGGGGCCGTCGGCGCGTTGGTGTTGCTGGGCAGCATCCACGACCGACAACTTCTGCGCTTCAAACAATAGGGCCTGGGAGCGATTTATGACGCAAGACGCTGCACCTCCCGTTCCGTTCCGACAGGCCGTCGCCTACTGGCTCAAGCTCGGCTTCATCAGCTTCGGCGGACCGGCCGGTCAGATCAGCATGATGCATCAGGAACTGGTCGAACGCCGACGCTGGATCAGCGAACACCGTTTCCTCCACGCCCTGAATTACTGCATGACGCTGCCCGGCCCCGAGGCGCAGCAGCTCGCCACCTACATCGGCTGGTTGATGCACGGCACTTGGGGCGGCATCGTCGCCGGCGCGTTGTTCGTCCTGCCGTCGCTGTTGATTCTCGTTGGCCTGTCCTGGCTCTACCTCGCCATCGGCAATGTTCCGCTGGTCGCCGGCATACTTTACGGCATCAAACCGGCCGTCATCGCTGTGGTACTGTTCGCCGCCTATCGCATCGGTTCGCGGACGCTGAAGAACGCTTGGCCGTGGACCATCGCGGCCGCGGCGTTCCTTGCCATATTCGTCCTTCAGATGCCGTTCCCCTACATCGTGCTGGCGGCCGCCTTGGTGGGTTACCTCGGCGGACGCCGCGCGCCGGAAAAATTTCGCGCTGGAAGTGGCCATGGGGGCGATGAGCATGGCGCCGGTCCGGCGATCATCGACGACCACAGCCCGTTGCCCGAACATGCCCGTTTCGAGTGGCGCCGTGTCTGGCGCTACGTCGCCACCGGATTGGGCCTCTGGCTTGGCGTGATGGCGATTTTGGCGGCCGTTTACGGTTGGGACGGCACGTTGACCCGCATGGCTTGGTTCTTCAGCAAGGCGGCGTTGCTCACCTTCGGCGGCGCTTATGCGGTGTTGCCCTACGTTTACCAAGGCGGCGTCGAAACTCATCACTGGCTCACCGGCCCGCAAATGATCGATGGCTTGGCCTTGGGAGAGACCACCCCCGGCCCCTTGATCATGGTGGTCGCGTTCGTAGGATTCGTCGGCGGCTGGACCAAAGAGATTTTCGGCCCGGACAGCGTGGCACTTGCCGGCGTTGCGGGCGCGCTGGTCGCCACCTTTTTCACGTTTCTGCCGTCGTTTTTGTTCATTCTGATCGGCGGACCGGCGGTGGAAGCCACCCGGCACGACATCAAGCTCACCGCTCCGTTGACGGGCATCACCGCGGCGGTGGTCGGCGTGATTCTGAACCTGGCCTTGTTTTTCGCCTGGCACACCTTGTGGCCGCAAGCCGATGGGAACGACATTTTCGGCGGCCCGTTCGAATGGTTGTCGTTGATGGTGGCCACTGCGGCGTTTATCGCATTGTGGCGTTACAAGGTGGGCATCATCCCCGTGATCGGCGCGTGCGCCGCCGTCGGTGTTGCGGTTACGTTGCTTGGATTGTGATCGGAAGGGAAAAACTTAGTTGCCGATGCAACGGTAAACATCGAAGGTTTGCTTGCCGTCGACAATCTCCGAAGCCGGCACGACGGTGTCGCCGTCGAGATCCGGCGCGGCGTTGCGGGCCAGCATTTCCAATTCGGCTTTGACTTTGTCTTTGTTGCGGCCGATCCCGGCCACTTTGTCCCGCAACGACACGGTGGTCTCGCCCTTCTTCTTGCAGCTTGCCACTTCCTGGGCGGAGAGGACGCGCACCTTTTCACCCTCGGGGGTGAGTTTCACCCAGGCACAACCGGTGAGCAGTGCAACCGTCACGAATATTGATACCGCGCGAAATGTCGCTCGCCAAAACAACCGACGCTGTGGGAGCGGTTTCCGATGCACACGGATGTGCGAACGTCGCGAGAGGGCGGGACGCCCGTAGCGACTACCGCGATTTTTTCTCGAAGTCGTCATTGCAATTGCGGAATGATCCGCTCCCATATTGGAGGTGCGATTAATTTCTCAGCATGTGCAGGATATCTTCGAGCTCCTGCCGCAACTGTTTAACGGTCTGCTGACTTTGGTTGACGTCCAACTTGGCTTCCGGACCGGCAAGCTTCTGTCGCGCCCCACCGATGGTGAAGCCTTCTTCGTAGAGAAGACTGCGAATTTGACGCACCATCATCACATCGTGACGTTGGTAATAGCGCCGATTACCCCGCCGCTTGACGGGTTTGAGTTGGGGGAACTCTTGTTCCCAATATCGAAGCACATGCGGTTTGACCGCGCAGAGCTCGCTGACCTCACCGATGGTGAAGTACCGTTTGCTCGGTAACGCAGGAAGATCGTCAACCTGCGTTTTGTAGATCCCCTGTTCCAGCATAAGCCTCCACTCGCGCCTTCAGTTTTTGCCCTGGATGAAAGGTCACCACGCGCCGAGCAGTGATCGGAATCTCTTCGCCCGTCTTGGGGTTTCGCCCCGGACGTTGCTTTTTGTCTCGCAAATTGAAGTTTCCGAACCCTGATAGCTTGACCTGCGCACCCCGCTCCAACGCGCCGCGGACCTCTTCGAAAAACATCTCGACGAATTCCTTGGCTTCACGCTTATTTATGCCAAGCTCTTGAAACAATTTCTCAGCCATTTCTGCTTTGGTCAGCGCCATGGATTACTCTCTCAAAGTGGCTCCAAGTTCATTCCATAAGTTCTTCAAAATACTCTGAATCAGCAGGTCAACTTCGGAGTCCGTCAGGGTACGCTCCGAGGCCTGCAACGTCAAGCCTACGGCCAGACTTTTTCTCCCTGAATCAATGCCTTTGCCCGCGTATACGTCAAACACAGTGAGCTCCGTGAGCACCTCGCCCGCAGTGCGTCGAATCGATTTGCACAGCGCCTCGGCCTCGACGCCGAGATCGACCACGACGGCCAAGTCGCGTCGTACCGCCGGGAAGCGAGACAGCTCTTTAAATTTCGGCAGCGCTGCGCCGGCAACCTGGTCCCAATCCAGCTCGAATACAATCACGGGCAAGTCGACATCGAGCAACTTCTGCAGCACGGGACTTATTGTGCCCAGCCATCCTACGACGTTGCCCTCATTGTTGACAATGGCCGCTGTTTGACTGGGATGCAACGCCGATAAGCGATCCGGTCGAAAGGTAAACCCGCGGTCTGATCCCGTCAATCCCAGAATTCCCGCGACATCCGCTTTGACATCGAAAAAGTCCGCGGGCCGACTGGCCGTGCCCCACTGTTCTGGCCACGCCGATCCGCAGCACACGCCGCTGATGCGTGTGCGTTCCTCGCGCACACCGCCGCGCTGTAAAAATACCGTACCGATTTCGAACAAGCGAACGCGGGTTTGCTGACGATGCATGTTGTACTGCAGCGCTTTGAACAGTCCCGCCCACAAGGTGGTACGCATGACGCCCATGTCGGCGGCGATCGGATTGACCAAGGCAATGGCCGGTTCCTCCCCCATAACGGCGTTTTGCCAATTCGGATCGACGAAGCTGTAGGTGATCGCTTCCTGATAGCCTTGCCCCACCAACCACTGGCGAACGCTATCGACGGTTACTCGTTTCTCCGACTGGCCTGCAATCGCGACGGCGGTCGCAGGTCGCGTTGCCGGCACGTGATCGTAACCGTAAACGCGCGCGACTTCTTCGATGAGATCGGCGGCGATGGCCACGTCGAAACGGTACAACGGCGGCGTGACAGTCCACACGCCATCCGCCTCTTCGACAACGCCCATGCCGAGACGGCGGAGAATATCACTGACCTGGGCAACGCTGACATCGATTCCGAGCAGCCGCTTAATCTGTGCCATGCGCAACCCGATCGGCGGACGCGTGGGAAATTGCTTTGGTTCGCTGGCCTCCACGACTGGCCCGGCTTGACCGCCGCATATTTCCAAGATCAGCGCCGTTGCCCGCTCCATCGCCCGGCGCGCCATTTCCGGATCGACGCCACGCTCGAAACGGTGCGACGAATCCGTGTGCAAACCGTAGCTGCGCGCCTTCCCCGCCAGCGTTGACGGCGAGAAAAATGCGGCTTCCAGAACAATGTCAGTCGTCGCCTCGCAGACCGCGCTGGCGGCACCGCCCATGATTCCAGCAAGCGCCAGCGGGTGCTTCTGATCGGCGATCACTAGCGTCTGGGGTGATAGCTCGACGGTCTGCCCATCGAGCAACGCCAGCTTCTCGCCCTTCTTGCCATAGCGCACAACGATCCCGCCCGTGAGCTTGGCGAGGTCGAACGCGTGCATGGGCTGACCAAGTTCCAGCAGCACGTAGTTGGTCACATCGACAACGGGATGAATGCTGCGCAAACCGCAACGGCGCAACTTCTCGCGCATCCACAATGGCGTGACGGCGCTTGCGCTCAGTCCGCGCACGATCCGGCCCAGATAGCGCGGGCACGCTTCGGGGGCTTCCACGGCAACGGGGATCTTGGCATCGCTGGTCGGCTTGACCGGCACGCTATCCACTGACTTCAGCGGCACACTGGCCACTGCGGCCACTTCGCGCGCAACGCCATACACGCTGAGGCAGTCGCCCCGGTTCGGCGTCAGACCCAGTTCGATATGAACATCGTCCAATTCGAGATAGCGGCGAAAGTCCTCGCCCACCGGCGCGTCCTCGGGCAGGGGCATCAAGCCGGACGACTGCTCCGCCAAACCCAGTTCGGACGCGGAGCACAACATTCCCGATGATTCAACGCCGCGCAGCTTCGCTTTCTTGATCACCAGCCCGCCGGGCAATCGCGCGCCCACCACAGCCGTGGGAACCTTCATATTCGGCGCGACGTTTGCCGCGCCGCAGACAATGGACAGGGGGCCGTCGCCCGCGGCCACATCAACCGTGCACACCCGCAGCCGATCCGCATTGGGGTGAGGCTCAACTGTCAGCACGCGACCCACCACAACCGAATCGAATTCGGCCGCAACCGGCGTGACGGCGTCGACTTCCAGGCCCGCCATGGTCAGCGCGTGCGCCAAATCCGGCGTCGACAATCCCGGTTCAACCCACTCCTTAAGCCAAGCTAGATTAAATCGCATGAATTCTTTTCACTATGCAAACTGGCGCAAGAAGCGCAGATCGTTCTCGAAGAATAAACGCAGATCGTTCACGCCGTAACGCAGCATCGCCAAACGCTCGACGCCCATGCCGAACGCGAAACCCGTGAACGCCTCCGCATCGATGCCCACATTGGCGAACACATTGGGATGAATCATGCCGCAGCCCAGCACTTCGAGCCAGCCCGTGTTTTTGCACACGCGACAACCGCTGCCGCCGCAGATGACACACTCGATGTCCGCTTCCGCGGAAGGCTCGGTGAACGGAAAATACGACGGACGAAAACGCACCTTCAGCGATTTCTCGAAAAACTGCTGCAAAAAATCGTGCAGCACGCCCTTCAAGTCGGCGAAGCTCACATTCTCGTCGACCAGAAAGCCTTCCACTTGATGAAACATCGGCGTATGGGTGACGTCCGAATCGCAGCGGAACACCCGTCCCGGCGCGATGACGCGCAGCGGCGGCTTCTTGTCTTTCATCACTCGGATCTGCACCGGCGAGGTATGGGTGCGCAATACGGTGTTGTCGTTGACGTAGAACGTGTCGTGCATGGCGCGGGCCGGATGATCGGCCGGAATATTCAGCGCCGTAAAGTTGTAATCGTCGGATTCGATTTCGGGCCCGTAAGCCACGTCGAACCCGGCGTGCATGAACAAGCGCTCGATACGGGTAAGGGTGCGGGTGATCGGGTGGAGCGCGCCACGCTGCTGGCCACGGCCGGGCAAAGTGACGTCAATGCGATCCTTTTCCAACCGCTCGCGCAAGGCAGCGGCTTCGACCACTTCCCGCCGAGCATCGAGCCACGCCGTGATTTGATCTTTGGCCGCGTTCACAGCCTGACCGGCGGCGGCGCGCTCGTTGGGCGGCAGGGCGCCGAGGGATTTCAATTGCGCGGTCAACGCGCCCTTCTTGCCGAGATAGTTGACCCGACACGCATCGAGCGCTTGCGGCGTCTCGGCCCGCTCGATTTCCGCACGGGCACGGGCCAGAAGTTGATCGAGAGACAGATTGTCGTCCGAGCTGGTCATTTTTGGTGTGCTCAGAAAAAAGTTAAGGGGGAGGTCGTTATGCGGCCTCCCCCTTGTTTAACGTCGATGGGTTCGCGGAATGTTCCGCTCCCGCAGCAACCCGTCGGATTAGGCCAATTGCGCCTTGGCCTTGTCGGCCAAAACCGCGAATGCAGCCTTGTCAAACACGGCCATGTCCGCCAGCACTTTGCGATCGATCTCGATCGCCGCTTTGGCGAGGCCGCTGATGAAACGGCTGTAGGACAATCCGCATTCGCGGGCGGCGGCGTTGATACGCGCGATCCACAATGCGCGGAACTGACGCTTGCGCTGTCGACGGTCGCGATAGGCGTACTGCCCTGCTTTGGTTACCGCCTGAACGGCAACGCGATACACATTCTTGCGTCGACCGCGATAACCCTTGGCCTGGGCCAGCACCTTCTTATGGCGCGCCCCCGCGGTGACTCCTCGCTTTACTCGTGGCATCTCAACTCTCTCCTGAACTCAACCTAGGCGTACGGCAGCAAGCGAGCAACGGAACCCGCGTCACCGGAGTGCACGTCGGCCATATCCCGCAAGTGGCGTTTCCGCTTCGCGCTCTTCTTGGTCAAAATGTGGTTCTTGAACGCTTGCGCCCGCTTGAAGCGACCGGAAGCGGTCCGCTTGAAGCGCTTCGCTGCGCCACTATTGGTTTTCAACTTTGGCATTACACTCTACTCCATCAAAAAATATGTCTGGGGTTGCATCGCGGATGAATCCGCTCCTACCCTAATTTCTTAAGCGCTTGCGCCTGGCTTCGGCCCGCTCTTGCCGCTGCTGTCGCGCTTGGGCGATAGCACCATGATCAGTTGGCGGCCTTCCATTTTCGGAAATTGCTCAACGGTCCCAAGATCCGCCAAATCTTCCTCGACGCGCTTGAGCAGCTTCATACCCAGTTCCTGGTGCGCCATTTCGCGGCCACGGAACCGCAACGTCACTTTCGCCTTATCGCCTTCGCCCAGGAATCGAATCAAGCTGCGTAGCTTGACTTGATAGTCGCCTTCTTCCGTGGTGGGACGGAATTTGACTTCCTTAACCTGGATCTGCTTTTGCTTCTTCTTCGCCGCATGGCGTTTCTTGTTCTGCTCGAACAAAAACTTGCCGTAATCCATCACCCGGCAGACCGGCGGATCCGCGTCAGGAGAAATCTCAACCAAATCGAGTTCCGCCTCTTCGGCGAACTTCTGCGCCTCTTGTATCGAGATGACGCCTACCTGACCTCCATCCGCACCAATCAATCGCACCTTAGGCGCGTTGATCTGCTCGTTTATACGAGTGCTCTTTTCAGCGGCGATGTTTTAACCCTCCAAAGTAGCGCGGCCGCGGCTCGCGTCTTCCGCGGCAAGGCGCTCCGCAAACTCTTCTACATTGAAGATTCCGAGATCCTTGCCGTCGCGCGTGCGCACGGCCACTGAATTCTGAGCGACTTCCCGATCCCCCACCACCAGGAGATAAGGAACCCTCTGCAGCGTATGCTCGCGGATTTTAAAGCCTATTTTTTCATTTCTCAAGTCTGGATTGGCTCTTAGCCCATGTTTTTGCAATGTATCGGCTACCTGCTGCGCAAATCCCGCCTGATCATCTGTAATATTCATGACCACCGCTTGAACCGGCGCCAACCACAAGGGGAAGCGGCCGGCATGGTGCTCGATCAGAATACCGATGAAGCGCTCGAGGGAACCCAGGATGGCGCGGTGCAGCATGACCGGCACCTGGCGCGAGCCGTCCTCGGCCACAAATTGGGCGCCTAAACGGGCCGGCATGGAGAAATCCACCTGGATCGTGCCACATTGCCAGACCCGGCCGATGCAGTCCTTGAGGGAGAATTCGATCTTCGGACCGTAGAACGCGCCCTCGCCCGGCTGCAACTGCCACGGCAGACCCTTGCTGTCCAAAGCCTGCTGCAGCGCTTTTTCCGCTTTATCCCACACCTCGTCGGAGCCGACCCGGTTGGCCGGCCGGGTGGACAGCTTGATGATGACTTCATCGAAGCCAAAATCGGCATAGACCCGGTACAACAGATCGATGAAGTTCGACACCTCGGCTTGAATCTGATCTTCGCTGCAAAAAATATGGGCATCGTCCTGTACGAAGTTGCGCAGCCGCATCAATCCGTGCAGCGTCCCCGAGGCTTCGTTGCGATGGCAGGAACCGAACTCCGCCAAACGCAAGGGCAGATCCCGGTAGCTCTTCAGCCCCTGGTTGAAGATCTGAATGTGGCACGGGCAGTTCATCGGTTTCACGGCGTAGTCCCGATTCTCGGAATGAGTCGTGAACATGTCGGCGTGGAATTTCTCCCAGTGTCCCGACTTCTCCCACAACGAGCGGTCGACGATCTGCGGCGTACGCACTTCCTGGTAGCCGTTTTCGCGGAATACCCGCCGGATGTACTGCTCCACCTGCTGATAGATCACCCAGCCGTTGGGATGCCAGAAAATCATCCCCGGCGCTTCTTCTTGCGTATGGAACAGATCGAGCTGTTTGCCGATCTTGCGGTGATCGCGCTTTTCCGCTTCTTCCAGACGATGCAGATAGCCCTGCAAATCTTTCTTGTCGCGCCACGCGGTGCCGTACACCCGCTGCAGCATTTCGTTGCGCGAATCGCCGCGCCAATATGCACCGGCCAGCTTCATTAACTTGAACGCCTTCAGTCGGCCCGTGCTCGGCACGTGAGGCCCGCGGCACAGATCGATGAAGTCGCCCTGCTTGTACAGCGACAGCACTTCATTCTGCGGAATGTCTTCGATGATCTTGGCTTTGTATTCTTCGCCCATGTCGCGAAAGAACGCCACCGCCTCGTCCCGTCCCATAGTGCTGCGCTCAACTGGAATATCCTTCTCGGCCAATTCCTTCATGCGCGCTTCGATCTTTTCCAGATCGTCGGGTGTGAAGCCGCGCGGATAGGCGAAATCGTAATAGAAGCCGTCCTCGATCACCGGGCCGATGGTGACTTGGGCATCGGGGAACAGTTGCTTCACCGCCTGGGCCAGCAGGTGGGCCGTGGAATGACGGATCACATCCAGACCGTCTTCGGATTTATCCGTGATGATTTCCAGCGCCGCGTCTTCTTCGATGCGATAGGCGGCATCCACGGCGCGACCGTTGATCTTGCCGGCCAGCGTGGCTTTGGCCAGGCCGGGACCGATATCGGCGGCGACGTCTGCGACGGAAACGGGATTGTGATAGTTGCGCTGACTGCCGTCAGGCAAAGTAATGCGTGGCATGATGTGTTCCTCTGCAGTGGCGATCCATACGTTGGAGCGCGTGGTTGAACGATGTGCGACCACTACCAAAGGCCGCGTGTTTGGCGGTGACCGATACGAGGGGCCAGCCGCTCACTCAATGATTACGACTCAAAACTTACAACTCTGAAGTCACGAAAATCAAGCCCCTTGCGGGCTCACGGTGACCTACCATCAAATTGGTAGGCGCGATTGGACTCGAACCAACGACCCCCACCATGTCAAGGTGGTGCTCTAACCAACTGAGCTACGCGCCTGTAAACCTTTTGATTCGCCGCACTGTGGGAGCGGTTTCCTACCGCGATTCTTCGCCCCATTCACCCGCACAGCTACATCCATCGCGGAATGATCCGCTCCCACATCGAGGGACCCTTCGACCGCGACGAGCCGCAGATTTTACATCAAATTCCGAACTTTGCCAGCCTTCCTTAGTGCCGAGTGCCCGACCTTGCAACCGGCGCCTCGAACACACCTAAGTGAGCCTGGCGCATGTGGTGGATCTGGTCCCGCAAGCGCGCCGCCTCCTCAAATTCCAGGTTGCGGGCATGCTGATGCATCTTGGTTTCCAACTGTTTGATTTGCTTTTCCAGCGCTTCCGGCGTCAGGGCGGCGTAGGCAGCCACGTCTTCGGCGGCCTTGGCATAGCTCTGGGGAGACCAATCGCTGGGCCGGTAGGCGCCTTCCATGATGTCGGCGATGTCTTTTTTCACACTGCGCGGGGTGATGCCATGGGCCTCGTTATGGGCGAGCTGCTTTTCGCGCCGGCGTTCCGTTTCATCCAAAGCGCGCCGCATCGAGCCCGTCATCTTATCCGCATATAAAATCGCCGTACCGCGGATATTGCGCGCCGCCCGGCCGATGGTCTGAATCAACGAGCGATCCGAACGCAAGAAACCCTCCTTGTCCGCATCCAGGATGGCCACCAGCGACACTTCGGGCATGTCCAGACCCTCGCGCAGCAAGTTGATCCCCACCAACACGTCGAACTTGCCCAGCCGCAAGTCGCGAATGATTTCCACCCGCTCCACCGTGTCGATATCGGAATGCAAGTAACGCACGCGCACGTCGTGTTCGGTTAAGTAATCGGTCAAATCCTCCGCCATGCGTTTGGTTAAGGTCGTCACCAGGACGCGCTCTTCGGTGGCGACGCGGCGGCGAATCTCCGACAACAAATCGTCGACCTGATTGGTGGCGGGCCGCACCTCCACCTGCGGATCAACCAAGCCGGTCGGCCGCACCACCTGCTCCACCACCGCGCCGCCGGCATGCGCCAGCTCGTATGAGCCGGGGGTCGCGGAGACGTAGATGGTTTGCGGCGCCAAACGCTCGAATTCTTCGAATCTGAGCGGCCGATTGTCCAGCGCCGAGGGCAGTCGGAAGCCGTACTCGACGAGATTTTCCTTGCGCGAGCGATCACCTTTGTACATGCCGCCCAACTGGGGAATGGTGACGTGACTTTCATCCACCACCAGCAACGCCTCGGGCGGCAGATAATCGAACAAGGTCGGCGGCGGTTCACCCGCGCCGCGGCCCGACAAATAACGCGAATAGTTTTCGATGCCGCTGCAGTAGCCCAGCTCCATGAGCATCTCCATGTCGAACACCGTCCGCTGTTCCAGACGCTGGGCCTCGACAAGCTTGTTCAACTCGCGCAACTGAGCTAGCCGCCCCTTGAGTTCCTCGCGAATATGGTCCACCGCGCCCATGATGGTCTCCCGCGGCGTGACGTAGTGAGTCTTGGGGTAAATGGTCACCCGCGGCACCCGCTGGGTCACTTCTCCGGTCAGCGGATCGAAATGGGTGAGGTTCTCCACTTCGTCGTCGAACAACTCGACCCGGACCGCTTCCCTTTCGGAGTCCGCGGGAAAAATATCGATGACCTCGCCGCGCACCCGGTACGTGCCCCGAGACAGCTCGGTGTCGTTGCGCGTGTACTGCAGCTCCGCCAGCCGGCGCAGGATCGCCCGTTGATCGATGACATCGCCCCGCACAAGATGCAGCAACATGCTCATATAGGCTTTGGGATCGCCCAAGCCGTAGATGGCCGAGACCGTCGCCACGATGATGGTGTCCTTGCGCTCCAGGATGGCCTTGGTGGCCGACAAGCGCATCTGCTCGATGTGCTGATTGATGGAGGCGTCTTTTTCGATGTACGTGTCGGTGGCCGGGACGTAGGCTTCCGGCTGGTAGTAGTCGTAGTACGAAACGAAGTACTCCACCGCATTGTGGGGAAAGAAGGCCTTCATTTCGCCGTAAAGTTGGGCGGCCAGGGTTTTGTTGGGCGCCAGGACCAACGTCGGGCGCTGCACTTGGGCGATAACATTCGCGATGGTAAAGGTTTTTCCCGACCCCGTTACACCGAGCAGAACCTGATGGGCCTCGCCGTGGCGCAATCCCTCGGTGAGCCCCTGGATGGCCCCGGGCTGGTCGCCTGTCGGTTGAAAGGGACTACTTAATTCGAATGATTTGTTCATCGGGCTCTTTTGGGGCTCATCGGACTTCAAGTATATTACACGCTTCGTTTTCCACCGCTCTTGGGACGCCGAACTTGGACATTCAACTTGCTGAACGTATTGGTCGAATCAAACCTTCTCCGACGCTGGCGGTAACCGCCAAAGCCGCCGCCCTCAAAGCCCAGGGTCGCGACGTCATCGGCCTCGGCTCGGGCGAGCCGGACTTCGACACGCCGGACCACATCAAGGAAGCGGCCATCAAAGCCATTCGCGACGGTTTCACCAAGTACACCGCCGTCGAAGGGACGCCCAGTTTGAGAAACGCTGTGGTCAGAAAGTTCGAGCGCGATAACCAACTCAAGTACACGCCGAAACAAGTTCTAGTCTCCTGCGGCGGCAAGCAGAGTTTTTTCAACCTCGCGCAAGCATTGTTGAATTCGGGCGACGAGGTGATCATTCCGGCCCCCTATTGGGTGTCGTACCCCGACATGGTGCTGCTGGCCGACGGCGTGCCGGTCATCGTCAGCGCCGACATCGAGGCCGGATTCAAGATCACGCCGCAGCAGTTGGAGAAGGCAATCACCCCGCGCACCAGGCTGTTCGTGATCAACAGTCCGTCCAATCCGTCGGGCGTGACGTACTCGCGCAATGAGCTGGCGGCGTTCGCCGACGTGTTGCGCCGCCATCCCAAGGTGCTCATCGCGACGGATGACATGTATGAACACATTCGCTGGAGCAGCGAGCCGTTCTGCAACATTCTGAACGTCGCGCCGGACTTGTATGACCGCACCATCGTGCTCAACGGCGTGTCCAAAGCCTACGCCATGACGGGATGGCGCATCGGTTACGCCGCCGGACCGGAGAAGCTCATCGCCGCCATGGGTAACGTGCAGTCCCAAAGCACATCGAACCCGACGTCGATTTCCCAAGTCGCGGCCCAGGCCGCGCTGGAAGGCGATCAAAACTGTATCAAACCGATGATCAAGGCCTTCCACGAGCGCCACGACATGGTGGTCGCCGGCCTCAACGCC
>JAKACW010000032.1 GCA_021821045.1 Pseudomonadota bacterium | reverse complement strand
TCGATTCCCAATGCTTTAAGCTTCATCTCGGACCCTCCTTACTCTGTTTCAGATGAAATTCACATTCTCATCTTGGCCCATTTCTTGAGGCCGTTTAAGAGAAGGACGGGTCCATTTCATTTCCTACATGCTGAACAAAGCGGGCCAGTGGGCATTTCACAATTGGGCCAAGCGAAACCAGTCTTCTTGTTTTGAGTGATGCGCCGCCGCCCTCCCTCTCTCGGGGTGTCTATCGACTACGGCAAGTTGCATCGTCTACGTTCGTCGGTTCGTGATCCATCCCCACTAGGGCCCGCATATATACGATGCGAGAGTCGATCGTCCATTGCTAGGACACCCCCGTCAATGACGAGGACGAATTCGTCATTCATTCCGAAGGTCGTGGACAATTCGAACCCGCTTCAAATTTGTCCACTCCTGGCGTCTCCATTGGGTATTCGGGTTCGCGCCATGCATGCCGCGGAACATCGGCACAACGAAGGGGGGAAGGGGGATCGCGATGTTGGAAGAACGAGTATTGGGCAGTTGGGTCGAATATTCCAGCGGGGCGGGCGCGGAGCGGGCTCCTGTCGAGCACGCCGTAGCGGATTTAACACTCTGGTGCGTCGACTGGGATCTGAGCGGATGTGAAGATGTGGGGTTGGACCGACCGGGCATTAGCGTTGAACATATTTCGAGCGTCGGTTGGACAGACCGTGTCGCCGAATCGCCCGCCGCCGTGCTTGTTTACGTGGATCGGTTTAACGATGGCGCCCGTCCCCAAGTCGAGCAATGGATGAACGTTCCCGTGATTGTATTGACCCGCGCCGTCGACAGTGACGCCGCCATATGGGCTTTGCGCACGGGCGTGCGCGATATCATCGTCGTCCCACGCGATCTGCCGTATCTAGCGGACGCGCTCAAACGGTTGGCGGACTTTCTCTCAGTGGAGAGGCGCGCGGTCGGCTCCAAAACAACACGTCGGAGCGGATCGAGCAACGGCATCGCGGTGCGTACCCGCTCGGCGTTGCGCGAGATCGAGTCACGGTTCCGCGAGCGACTGTCGGTTCCGGCGTTGGCCGCCAAGTGCAACATGACGACGATTACCTTCATGCGGACCTTCAAAAAGGAAAACGGCAGCACAGTGCTGGCGTATCTCAACCATTATCGAATTGCCACGGCCAAAAAGCGTCTTGGGGAATCGACGACATCCATCAAAGAAATTGCCTTGAGCTGCGGTTTCGATGACATCTCATACTTTAGTCGCGTGTTTCGAAAAATCGAAGGTGTGCCGCCCACCGTTTATCGCGATCGCTTCCAGAAGTTGGTGTTTAGGAGGTGAAATAACAAAGGCAGGTATTTGGCGTCTCTCATCAATACGGAGCACTCGTTCCGTGAACTTGTAGGAGGTGAGCATGGCATTTCAGCGCACGTTCTTATTCGGCGCAGTGTTCTCGATGCTTGTGTCAGCATGCGGCGGCGGAGGCAGTGATGACGCTTCCGGCCTGGAGCCGATCGCATCCAAGACGGAGGTCGCCGATAGTCTGCCCGCCGAAAGCGGGACATCGAACAGCGGCAAAGACGTCTCAGTCTTACCGGTGCTTGTCGGTACCCCGCCTGCGGCGTCGGCATTGCAGTGGAGCAATGTGAGCGTCGTCGGCACGGAGTTGATCCCGGGCAACACGTTGGGGTTTGTCGACGGTCCCGTTGTTCAAAGCGATGATGCCGGAAACAGGCTCATCTACTGGCGCAGCAGCCAAGACTTCGATCCTCGGTCTGCGACTTACACCAAAGTGAAGACAAGCATGTCGCGCGGGTTTGCTGGATCGGACCAGTGGGAAGCCGTGAACTTGGCGTCCCTTGACGACGGAAAAAATGTGGACGTTTGGTCAATCGACGTCGATCCGAGAACCGGCAACGGTTACGCGCTGTGGATCGGCGTAGACGGACTTCAGTTGAGCCACTACACGCCCGCGCTCGGTTGGAGTGTCGCCTATCCAGTGGGGAAGGGCGTCATTGGAAATCTTGCGGTGAATGCCGACGGCAGTGCCACAGTGGTGTCGTTCGACGAGACGATCAACGCGCGCCGGTTCGATCCGACGAGTGGCTTCGGACCGACTCGCTCAACAGTCACCGGCGACGGCGCCTCCGGTTACGGGCCCGCCATCGTCAGCTCGGCGATAGACGGCAAAAGTTCGCTTGTTGCGTGGCGGCAATGGTATGTCGAACCTTCCATCGGGACGATGAGTTCGGCTCTTTTCAGCGGGGTCTACAACTCGGACGCGGGGTGGTCCGCGCCAGCGCTCCTCGGTATTTCCGACGTACAGCGGCCCAACGATGAATTCGCCGGGCTGAGTTATGTTCCGGGATCTGACGTGGGCAGCATTGTCATGGCGCTCAATTCGCGCACCCTTGGCGGCGTTCTGTTTGGCTTCGACACATTAGCCGGCGGCGCGGCGGCTGGCATGTGGTCAACGCCCAGGAACATCGACTTCACGATTCAAAATCAAGACTCGGTTGAAGGGACGCACGTCGTAAGCCACCGCGACGGCAGCATGTTGGCGGCGTGGTCGCAAACCCGCTATCTCACCGACTTGGACGTAACGGGCCGGCGGTTCTTCCGCACAGTGATGGTAAATCGCTTCGATCCTGTTACCGGCTGGGGCGTTCCCTTCGAGGTTGAGGGCGCGGATAGCGTGGACAAGATCGTTGACGGCGCAACAGTGCAATTCAATAGCAACGGAGACTGGGTTGTTCTGTGGGCGGAGACGGTTAATGGCACCGTCTCGCTGCACGTTAGAGAACACCTCATCACAGGTGGCTGGCAGCAGGACGAAGCGGTTGCAACGTTTGCTCCGGCGGCGGGTCGACGGGTTGGGGTTACGTCCTTGGCCTACCGCGCTGACCGCGGAGTCGCGATCGCGTGGGAAGAGGTCGAATCCGGCGTGTTCGGCGAGACGTATACCTTCAATTTCGTGGAACGTCAGGGGTCGCGGCTCAATAGCGCAAACACTCTGGAGAGCGACAGGGCCGAGCGTATCGGCGCAGCCCTGTCGTTTTGCGGTCACTCGTCGGGTGAAATGGTTTCGACCAATCCAGTATCCATCCCGTCGATGGTCTTCTGGTTGCGGTTCTTCCAGTATTCGGCGATACCAGCCTCTCCCTTTTTACTAGCCCATTCATCCAGGGTTGGCCGATCGCCCATGTACTGCATGAACGGAATGCTAAAGCCGCATGAAGTCTGAACAGACTCGATCTGTTGCACGATGATTTGGCGCTGGCCGAGCTGTTGGTCGAAGTGCGAAACGTAGTGGGCCCACTCCGGCTGCCACGGTTTGATGGCGCGGCCGCGGCCGTACAGGCGCAGAATTTTCGGTTCCTTGTCGAAACTGCAAAACATGAACGTGATGCGGCCATCGTGGGCAAGATGTCCGGCGGTTTCATTGCCGCTGCCAGTGAGATCGAGATACCCAACCTCAGTCTCCGAGAGGCAACGAAAGGTGCTGAGCCCCTTCGGCGATAGATTCACGCGGCCTTGGGCGCATGCGGTGGCAACAAAAAATAGGTGTTGCGCGGCGATGAACTGCCGCAGGTCAGGGGTTAGGCAATCGTAGAATTTCGCCATATGAGAAATCTCTAATGCTCCGAAACAGACAGTTATATTGCAAAGTTAAGAGTAACTCTCCTGTCGGGAGAGTTTACAGCGCCGCTGGGATAGGCCCGGGGTACTATCTTTGGTAGACTACCATCTCGATGAAATTACAACAAAAACTGGTGTTTGGCACGGGATCTGCAAATACCAGCATAACAAGCGGGTCAGCACACGATGTTGGCCCAAACAGCGACAACGCAACACCGGCACACACCGCTTAAACATCCAGCCGGGGGCGTCAAATATAAGAGACGACTACGATGCGATGGTACTTGGTGATCTTGTTGAGCATAAGCTGGCCTCTGAAAGCATTTGCCTCGGAAATCGACAAAGAAATTAACTGCCTTGCGCTGAACATTTATCATGAAGCGCGCGGCGAGCCCCGCGAAGGCCAACTGGCCGTGGGCTACGTCACCATGAACCGCGTTGTCAGCGGTCGTTATCCGAACTCAGTATGCAAAGTTGTGTGGCAGCCCAAGCAGTTTAGCTGGACCCACGACGGCCGCAGTGATCGCCCCGAGCACGACTCCAGCTGGAACCGTTCGCTGCGTATCGCCAGTTTCATTTACAAAAACTATTATCGTTTCATGACCATCACGAAGGGCGCGACCGATGTCACGGGCGGTGCGCTGTACTACTACGCGCCGCGTCACGTGAATCCGGTTTGGGCCAAAGACATGGTCGCCACACGCCAAATCGGTTCGCACGTTTTTCTGAAAGACTCCTAACCCGCATTAGTCAGTCAATTTTTTCCCGTCGCTGAGTCAATGCTCGCGACGGGTTTCGCCGTTTTGGGCGGCGAGTTTCCTGTATCATTCAACGCGACACTGCTTGCCACGTTCCAACAGGGAGGGTCAGGTTGGGTGTCTGAACAAACAGCGCAGGATGTTCTAGCAGCTTATTCCGCCGCCGTGCGCGCGGTGAACGGCCGCGCGGCGGTCGAGCGTGCGCTGCATGAGCGAGCCGGTTTCAGTCCGACCGTGTGCGTTGCGGTTGGAAAAGCGGCGGTGGACATGGCGCAGGGTGCGATTGCAGCGCTGGGGGATGCGCTGACTGCCGGTTTGGTGGTCTGCAAAGAGGATTGTCCACCGCGACCATTCCCTTCCGGTTGGACGTGCATGGCGGCGGGCCATCCCCTTCCCGATGAGCGGAGCTTGAACGCGGGTCAGGCGTTGTTGATGTTGTTGAAGCAATCGCGTCCCGATGCGAAGCTGCTGTTTTTGATTTCCGGCGGTGCATCCAGTCTCGTCGAGGTACCTGCGCCCAGCTTGGATTTGGCCAAGTTGCGGAAGCTGAATGAATGGCTCATCGGCAGCGGTTGGTCCATACGTCAGATCAATGCGGTGCGCCGGCGCGCTTCCCTGATCAAAGGCGGCAAGCTGCGCGATTACTTAGGTCAGCGAAACGCTTCTGTGTTGGCCATCTCCGATGTGCAAGGCGATGATCCCGCGATTATCGGCTCGGGACTGTTGACGCAGCCGCAGCCAATTGAATTGCCTGGGCCGTTGCCCGCGGAGTTTGAAGCTTGTTTGCTCGCCGATGCGGCTGACGTCGCCGACTCGAACGAGCCGCCTGCAGTTTCTTTCGAAATCATCGCAAATAATTCTCGCGCTCGATCGGCCGCCGCGGCCGAGCTTGAGTCTCGCGGCTATGAAGTCACCGTGCATGATGACGAGTGCTACGGTGACGCCGTGCAAACCGGCTACGACTTGGCGCAACGGCTGGTGGACGGGCCGCGAGGGATTCACATTTGGGGTGGCGAGACGACGGTCGTGCTGCCTGAAAAGCCGGGTCGCGGCGGGCGCTGCCAAAGCCTGGCCCTTGCCGCCGCCTGTGTGCTCGCGGGCCGTCCGAACGTAGGACTGTTGGCTGCCGGAACCGACGGTACGGACGGCCCGGGCGAAGATGCCGGTGCGCTTGTCGATGGCTCGACCATCGACCGTGGGCGTGCCGAAGGGTTTGACGCGAACGACGCGCTTGATCGCGCCGACGCCGGGTCGTTTCTTGCCGCAGCGGGCGCCCTGATCAATACCGGACCGACAGGAACGAATGTGATGGACTTGATGATCGGTTGGCGGCAATAGCGTATGCGTCAAACTGGGAAAGAAGCGGATTCGACGATTCATGGGCGTTTATATCCCGACGTCTACCGGATCATCATGGAACCGCACGCGCCGCGCAAAGCGGAACTTACGCGCTATCTTTCCCGGCAGTGGCGCGATGGTGAGTTGGCGACCGATGCAAGCGATGAGCCTGTGCAATTGATTGAATCACCCGGCCGCCCCGCAAGACCGCTGTTGGTGTATCCGCAGGACGTCCCGCGCCGCTCGTTGAGCACGCCCGAAGGCCACGCCGCCATGATTCATGCCATCACCCACATCGAGTTCAATGCGATCAACCTGGCCTGGGACGCAGTCTATCGTTTCCGTGCTTTGCCCCGCGCCTACATCGACGACTGGATTAAAGTCGCGGACGAGGAGGCTTATCATTTTCAACTGTTGCGCAAACGACTTAACGACATCGGTTATGACTATGGGGATTTTCCCGCGCACAACGGTCTGTGGGACATGGCATGTCAGACGGCTCACGATCCGCTGGAGAGAATGGCGCTCGTGCCACGCGTGCTCGAAGCGCGAGGATTGGATGCAACGCCCAAGATCGTGCGCCGGCTGAGGGCCATAGGCGATTTTGAAACCGTTGATTTGCTGGAGAATGTAATATTGAGAGATGAAATCGGTCATGTCGACATTGGCAGCCGCTGGTTTCGTTATTTGTGCGCGGAGCGCGGGCTGGACAGCCGGACGGTTTTTATTGATCTGATAAAGCGGTATCTTAAGGGCGCACTGCGCGGGCCGTTCAATCAAACGGCGCGGCGGTTGGCTGGGTTCGATCAGGAAGAAATGACGCAGTTGGAGCAGTTGGCGCAGTCGACGCCGGGCGCGTAGCGATTCGGCGTCTAGCGCGCCGACCGGGAAAATCGCGCAATGATCCGCTCCCGCGGGAGTTTCGGTCACGAGCAAGGATGCATGACTCAACTTCAACACATGGCCCGTGAAGGGTTGCAGCAACTCATCGACGCCTTGCGCGACAGAGGTTATCGTTGCATCGGGCCGAAGGTGAAGGACGGTGCGATCGTCTTCGACACCGTCGAATCGGCTGAGGAATTTCCCCGCGGCATACGCGACCAGCAAGAGCCTGGGCGGTATGCGCTGACCGAGTCATCCGAGGACAAATACTTCGATTGGGCGAACGGACCGCAGGCGCTGCGGCCGCTCACCTTCGCGCCGCAGGAAACGCTGTGGAAGGTTCAGCGGGACGGCGGCGGCAAGCTAACGTTTCGCGAGGTTGCCCCGGCGATGCCGCCCACGGCGGTGATCGGTGCCCGGGCCTGTGACGTGGCCGCGCTCAAGATTCACGATCAGGTTTTTCTCGAACGCGATCCAGCGGACCCCTATTACGCCGCCCGCCGCAAGGCGCTGTTCGTCGTGGCAGTGAACTGCTCCAGCCCCGCATCCACGTGTTTTTGCGCCTCGACGGGCGACGGGCCGCATGTTTCCAGCGGATTCGATATGGCGTTGACCGAATTGGATGACGGCTTCACCGTGCAATTGGCGAGCGACGCGGCCCAGTCCATCGCGGCCGCACTGCCGCTGGTCGATGCGACCGACGAGCAACATTTCGCAGTCGGACACCAACGGTCCGAAGCGATCCGCGCTCAAACGCGCAGCGTCCCGGGACGCAACTTGCGCCAAGCGTTGTTCGACAATCTGCATCATGGGCGGTGGAAAGATGTCGCCGAGCGCTGTCTTTCCTGTGGCAATTGCACGTCGGTTTGTCCGACCTGTTTTTGTCATCGCGAAGAACAAGACGCGCGACTGGAAGGCGATGCGGCGGATCATGTGCGGATGTGGGATTCCTGCTTCACCCGCGAGCACAGCTACATGCACGGTTTCGTGTTGCGCGAAACCACCGCGCAACGCTATCGCCAATGGTTGACGCACAAGTTTGGCTCGTGGCACGACCAGTTCGGACGCAGCGGCTGCGTGGGTTGCGGTCGCTGCATCGCATGGTGCCCGGTGGGTATCGATGTCACGGAAGAATTGCAGCACATCTGCGGGGAGGGCAGTAGTGAATCCATACCTTCCCCATGACGCGGTGATTGTCGATCGGGTGCAGGAATCGACAACGATTTTCACCTTGCGATTGGCATTCAGCGATCCCGTCCAGCAGAAGCGCTACGCCTTTGCGCCGGGTCAATTCAATATGGTGTATCTCCACGGTGTCGGTGAAGTGGCGATCTCCATCATCTCGGATCCCGAGCGGGAGAGTCTATACGACCATACCATTCGCGTGGTCGGTCGCGTAACCCGCGGACTGGCGCAGCTAAAAAAAGGCGATCATCTCGGTATTCGCGGGCCTTTTGGGCGCGGCTGGCCGCTGCTCGAAGGCGAAGGCCGCGATGTCATGATCGTGACCGGCGGTCTAGGCTGCGCGCCTGTGGTGGCCGTGATCAACTATATCCTGCACCGGCGTGAGCGCTTCGGGCGCTTGACCATCATGCAGGGCGTCAAACACGCCGAAGATTTGTTGTGGCGTTCGCGCTACGAAGCGTGGGCGCGCATGCCCAATACTCAGGTCATCATCGCCGCCGACGCGGCGGGCAAGAACTGGCCGTGGCATGTCGGCCGCGTCACCGACTTATTCGACCAAGTGGCGCTCGATCCGGGAAATACCGTTGCGATGATGTGCGGCCCCGAAGGCATGATGCGCGCCGTCGTGGGCAATCTTCTTGGGCGCGGCATGAGCGCCGATGATATCTACTTGAGCATGGAGCGAAACATGCAGTGTGCCGTCGGTCACTGCGGGCATTGCCAGTTCGGGCCCCATTTCATCTGCAAGGACGGTCCGGTTTTCTCATACCGGGAAGTTCAACCTTTGTTGGGCGAGGCGGGTTTTTGAGATGACCAAGCCGACGGTTGCGGTACACAAGTTCAGCTCCTGCGATGGTTGTCAGTTGGCGTTTCTCAACGCCGGCGAGGCCTTGCTCACATTGTCCGGGCTGGTGGATATCAAGCATTTCGCCGAGGCCGGACCGGTCGATGATCAGGCTGAGGTGGACATCGCCTTTGTCGAGGGCAGTATTTCCACACCCGCCGAAGTCGAGCGCATCAAGCATGTGCGCAGCCGCAGCAAGTTCCTGGTGACCATCGGCGCGTGCGCCACGGCCGGCGGCATTCAAGCATTGCGTAATATTCGCGACTCCGACGGCTGGAAGGGCGCGGTGTATGCCAAGCCGGAGTACATCTCCTCCTTGGCGACGTCGACGCCGGTTGCCGAGCATGTGAGAGTCGATTTCGAATTGTGGGGTTGTCCCATTACGACCAAGCAGGTGGTCGCGGTGGTGCGCGATTTGCTCTACGGGGTGACGCCGGTCGACAAGGCGGACAGCCTGTGTATGGAGTGCAAACGGGCCGGCAATGTGTGCGTGCTGGTAGCCAAACGCGAACCCTGCATGGGGCCGGTGACACGGCTCGGCTGCGGCGCGTTGTGCCCCCATTTCGGGCGGGCGTGCTATGCCTGCTATGGTCCGGCGGAGAATCCCAATGGCGTCTCGTTGGGGCGGCGGTTTCTGGGGCTGGGTTTAACGCAAGCGCAAGTCGCGAACCGCTTCGCCCTGATTACCAGCCATGCCGAGCCCTTCGCCACGGCGCGAGTACATTTCGAAGGGAAGGGGTCATGACGGAGCGCAAAGACCTTTCCATCAACATTCCTCTGCTTGCTCGCGTGGAAGGCGAGGGTGCGCTGTCCATGACGCTGCGCGATGGCCGCGTGTCGGACGTTCAGCTGCGTATCTTCGAGCCGCCGCGTTATTTCGAGAAATTCCTCGAAGGCCGAGGTTTCGATGAAGTGCCCGATATCGTGGCGCGCATTTGCGGCATCTGCCCTGTGGCATATCAGATGAGCGCGGTCCATGCCCTGGAAAGTATATTTCAAGCTCAGCCAGGGCCGTGGGTGCGGGCGATGCGTCGCGCGCTGTATTGCGGCGAGTGGATCGAGAGCCACATGCTGCATGTGCATCTGCTGGCGGCGCCGGATTTTCTCGGTTTCGACAACGCAATCGATATGGCGAAACGCTACAAGAGCGAAGTCGCCCGCGGCTTGGCGTTGCAGCACCTGGGCAACGACATCATTCAAATGTTCGGCGGGCGCTCCGTTCACCCCATCGGCGTGCGTGTCGGCGGCTTTTATAAAGCGCCGTCATTGGCGGATGTGGCGAATCTGGTCAAGAAGCTGCGCGCCGGCCTGGCGCAGGCCGAGGAAGCGGTGCGCTGGACGGCCGGTTTGCCCTTGCCGGAGTCCGAGCAGGAGTTTGTCAGCGTCGCGCTGCGCCACGCCGATGAGTACGCCATGAACGAAGGCGATATCGTCGCCAGCAACGGCGTGGCGATTTCGCCCAGCGCATTCGAGCAGCATTTCGTCGAAAGCCATGTGCCCTATTCCACGGCGCTGCACTGTACGTTCGACGGCGCGCCCTATCTCGTCGGTCCGTTGGCGCGCTTGAATATCAACCATGACCGCTTACCGCAACTAGTGCGGGCGCTGATTGCGGACATCGGTCTGCGGCTGCCGAGCAAGAATATGTTCCACAGCATTATCGCCCGAGCGGTGGAGGTGTACTATGCGCTCATCGAGGCGGTGCGCATCTTGGAAGCTTATCGGGAGGAGGCGCAACCCGCGGCGACGCTAACAATCAAGGCAGGGGAGGGGGCGGCGGCGACCGAAGCCCCGCGGGGTTTGCTGTGGCATCGCTATGAAGTGGACGGCGCGGGCGTGATCCGCAATGCGCGCATCGTACCGCCGACGAGTCAGAACCAAGCACGCATCGAGGAAGATTTGAAAGCCACCATCGAGGCGCTCGGAGCCTCGAAAAGCGACGATGAGTTACGCTTATTAAGCGAGTCCGTGATCCGCAACTATGATCCGTGCATATCCTGTTCGACGCATTTCTTGACTTTGCAGGTCAATCGCGAATCCGGCTGACGTTTTGTTATTTTTTGGCGCAGGCCAATTCTTTGAACCAGCTCCACACGCCGAAGGAAAAGTCGGAAAAAATGTTGATGCCCAAGGCGGACTTCAACAGGTATAGAGCGAACACTCCAAGAATCATGGAAACAATCAAATAGCCGGCGATCAGCGACAACTCGACCCACTTCATTAGTTTGTAGCGGCGTTCGGACAGGTTACGCTTGTCGCGGCCGGCGACGAAGACGAAGTAAAAGCGCCAGCGGAAAAAGCGGAACGAATCGCGCAAGTCGATGGGATGTTTAGACCATTTCTTGGCGCCAAATGCCAGTTTAAGCGCGGCAATCTGATCAGCGGTAAATGTGTCGACGACGGCCTTCGGCAGCCGTTCATTCAGCTGCGCAATAAAGTGGTCGGTCGGTATGCCGGTGTCATCGTTCATGGTCAACTCGCCGAGGTTCGCCGTCGTTATCGGCGCGCGAATTATTTCCATGAGATCGCAACGAGTTAGATATGAATGGCGACCTCGTCGCCGCGTACCTCCACAAGTAGGGCGGTGAGCGATTGCCGGGCGCAAGGACCCCAGACGCAGTAGCCGTCTTCGATGCGAAACAGCGCGCCGTGAGTGGAACACTGAATATAGTCGTGGCCGACGGTCAAGAAGTCATTGGGCTGCCAGTTCAACGTGACGCCGGTATGAGGGCAGTTGTTGAGGTAGGCGAAGATGCCCTGATCGGTCCTTACAACGAAGATCGACACCGCTCGTTGGCCAATTACGATTTGAAATTCGCGACAGCCGGGATTAGGGAGGTCGGAGAGCGTGCATAACCGTTGCGACATAGCGTCAGGTGGGTGCCCATGCCAAGACGGCGCCGGCTGGATAGTCGCCGTTGGCCAATGCGGAATAATGTACCGTATGCATTCAGGCCTTGTAAACGAATTAGGAGTTTCGGTTACGGGAGCAGGAGGTACGAGCAGGCGCCGCGGGAAACTGTGCAAAGTGTGATGACGGTCACACTTTGCGGTCGGTGTTCGTCAACGGCGGGCCGTCGCCAGCGTTAAACGGGCATCAACCACAACAAGAGGTAGCCCGCCATGAAATCGTTTTATTCCGTTAGTGTTGCCGTTTCCCTGACCCTCGCGTGTTCCGCCCCACTATTCGCCGACAGCGGCTCGTCCGGCTCGACTTGGATGCAACGTGCCGATCGTAATGGCGACGGTGTGGTGAGTGAGGAGGAACGGGCAAAGGCCAAGAAGATTTTCGATCGCCTGGATCGCAATGGCGACGGTCAGCTTGATGAACAGGAGCGCAAGGTCGCCAAGGAAATGAAAAAACGCCTCGATTTGAATGGGGATGGGCACGTCGATGAGCAAGAACGCGCCCAGGCAAAGCAGAAGCGCGACCAATTCCGTGCCAAGGTGGATGCCAATGGCGACGGTGAAATCAGTGAGGAGGAAAAGCGGGTCGCTCGCGACAAGTGGAAAAGCCTTGATCGCAACGGCGATGGCGTCGTTGGGCCGGAAGAGCGGGAGCATGCGCGTCAGCTAAAAGGTCGGGGCGATGCCGGAGGCGCCAACAGCGCAAATGCGGAGAAAAGCTGATACGCAGAGCGTACGTGGGAATCGGAGTCTCGCGTATTCGAGAAGATTCCGTCGCCGCGTGCTGAGCGCGGCGACGCCATTTTCGTTATCATTGCCTTTGGGAGATCGGCTGTGAATTTGTTCTCCACGGGATGGAAATGGCAAAGCAAACATTGGCGGTGTGGCGCGGGCGTTCTTATCCTCTGGGCGCCACGTGGGATGGCGAGGGCGTAAACTTCGCGTTGTTTTCGGAGCACGCGGAAGCGGTCGAACTCTGTCTGTTCGATGGCCGCGGCCGGCGTATCATTCAAACAGTCCCCGTGCGGTGGCAAACGGATCAGGTCTGGCATTGTTATCTGCCGGAAGCGCACCCGGGGATGATCTACGGCTATCGCGTGTACGGTCCCTATGATCCCCTAAGCGGCCATCGCTTCAATCCTAAAAAGTTGGTGCTTGATCCGTATGCCCGTCACGTGGTCGGTCCGCTGCGGTGGAACGATGCGGTGTTTGGTTATCGGGTGGGGCAATCGCAAGCCGATTTGCTGGCTGATCGGCGCGATAGCGCGTCGTGCATGCTGAAGGCCAAAGTGGTGGATACCGCATTCACCTGGGGTGATGACCGTCCGCCCCGTACGCCATGGCATGACACCATCATTTATGAGCTTCACGTTAAGGGGTTTACGTGCCAGCATCCCGACGTGCCACCCGCCTTGCGCGGCACCTATGCCGGTCTTGCGTCCTCGCCGGTGGTCGAGCATCTCAAGCGGCTCGGCATAACGGCGGTGGAATTGATGCCGGTGCATGCGTTTGTCGATGACCGCCATTTGGTCGAGAACGGGTTGCGCAACTATTGGGGCTACAACTCCATTGGTTTTTTCGCGCCCGATATGCGCTACAGCGCCAGCGGCCATATCAACGAATTCAAAACCATGGTCAAACGGCTGCACTCCGAGGGCATCGAGGTCATTCTCGATGTGGTGTACAACCACACCGCCGAGGGTAATCATCTAGGTCCCACCTTATGTTTTCGCGGCATCGATAACGCGGCTTATTACCGCCTCGAGGAACATCAACCGCGCTACTATCGCGACTATACGGGCTGCGGCAATACCTTGAACATGCGCCATCCCCGTGTGCTGCAGTTGATCATGGACAGCCTGCGGTATTGGGTGCAGGAGATGCACGTCGATGGCTTCCGTTTCGACTTGGCGTCCGCACTGGCGCGCGAACTTCACGCCGTCGACCGGTTGGGCGCGTTTTTCGACATCATTCATCAGGATCCCGTGCTGTCCCAGGTGAAGCTCATCGCCGAACCGTGGGATTTGGGCGAAGGCGGCTATCAGGTCGGCAATTTCCCCATCGGTTGGACAGAGTGGAACGGTCGCTATCGGGATTCGCTCCGCGCCTACTGGAAAGGCGACGGCGGTTTTATTGGCGAGTTGGCTTACCGGCTTACCGGGTCCAGTGATCTCTATGAGCGCGGCGGACGTCGACCTTATGCCAGCATTAATTTCGTGACCTGTCACGATGGCTTCACGCTGCAAGACTTGGTCAGTTACAACCATAAGCGCAACGACGCCAATTGCGAGGCAAACCGAGACGGAGAGAATCACAATTTGAGTTGGAACTGCGGCGAAGAGGGTCCGACGCGCAATCTGCATATTCAATCGCTGCGCGACCAGCAAAAACGCAACTTTCTTTCCACATTGCTGCTGTCGCAGGGTGTGCCCATGCTGCTGGCTGGGGACGAACTCGGACATACGCAGCAAGGCAACAACAACGCGTATTGCCAGGATTCGCCACTGACGTGGATCAACTGGGACTTGACCAAGGACCAGCAGGGGTTTCTTCAGTTCGTGCGTTACCTGATCCGGCTGCGCAAACGGCATCCGGCGTTTCGGCGCCGCGATTTCTTCCAGGGCCGCGACATTCAGGGACTGGGCGTTAAAGACGTGACGTGGCTCGCGCCGTCGGGGCGGGAGATGACCAATGACGAGTGGCATCAGTCATTCGCGCGGTGCTTGGGGTTGTTTTTGGCCGGCAACGTCATCGAAGAAGAAGACGATCGGGGTCGGCCTGTGCGGGACAATATCTTGCTGCTGTTGTTCAATGCCCATCACGAGGAGATTTCGTTCGCGATTCCACCCAACCCGGAAAAAGCGCGCTGGGAAGCGGAAGTCGATACGGCGTTCACCAACGGACGTCGCGATGACGGACGGTATTTCTATTCCGGTGAGAGCTATCCGCTCAAAGCGCGATCGTTTGTGTTGCTCAAGCATTTGCGGTCGCAGGCCCCGCGGGAGCCCGGCGACGAGCCACCGAGTTGATCGGCCGGCCTAGCCGAGGGATTCCATGCGCCACAGCTCGAGTTCGGCGGGCGCGTATTCCCACACTACGCAATGCTGGTTCCATAGCCATTGGGGCAGGCGTTTCATATAGGCCAGCTTGGCTTGCGGTGTATCGAACTCCAACATCAACAAGTCGCGTTTCTTGTTGTAGCGGGAGCGAATGTTGCGGGCGTGGAAGGCGACGGTGGCCGCTTCCTCGAGTGAGATTCGCGCAGGCGACAGATCGACCACAAGAGTGCGCGCTTTTTCCATGGTGTTGCGTTGTTGGACGGCCCTCGCAAGGACCCGTCGTGCGGCAGCTTTAGCAGGCATGTTCTTTACCCCCAATAGGTCAGATTGAAGCGTTGCTGGCCTCCGTTTCGTTATCGCCCCCTTCCTTGGGTCGCTGCGTGCCAATATAGCGCGATTGTTGCGCCGCGGAAATGGCAAGGGGGCGTCGCCGCCCCCTTAGTCACGCTCCCTTTTGCAGGAACTCCAGTCGATGTTTACTCGACATTCAATACGGCGTGCATTCCCATGGAATAGTGGGCTTCAATTTCGCCATTCGGCTCTTCTTCGATGAGGTTGCAGATCACAGCGTAGCGGCCGGGCTTCAAGTTGAAGCTTTCCTTGGTTTTCTTGCCCGGCGCGAGGCCTTCGACTTCGCCGATCATGACGCCGAATGTCATGTTGTCTTCATCGATGCCGCCGTCTTTGTTGACGGGCAAGCGGCCGGTGGCGACATCAGTGTTGAGTTTGATGATCACGATTTCGTGCTCTTCTTTTCCTTTGTTCTTAACCGCGAACTCGATTTCGCCGGCCGGAACGGTTTCCTCGCTCAGGGTAATGTTCCATTCTTTGAACTCGACGCCCACTTTCGCTTTCTTGGCGAATGCGGCCGGCGCGGATAGCGCAATCGCAGACGTGACCAACGACAAAACCAACAGGTTTTTAGAAGATTTCATGACTAGTCCTCTTGCTGAAGTTAAATAGGTAATTTCTTTATTGTGGTGCGACACCCAATGCCGCGAATGGCTAGCCGCGATGGGTATGGGCTGCAGATTTTTTACTCCAGATCTTTGCCATCCCCAATACGTAATTACACCTAACTATTGATTTTGAATAGATTTTATTCGGCCATGTTTGCCTTGTCGCGAACATGGCGCACGCCGCTTGATGCTAAGCCCGTAACGTCTGCTCGGTTCGCAGCGTTGTGTCGGGGTCCGGATACCCAAGACGCAGAACACAACCGGACATTGTTTCGTTTGGTGTAGGCATTGTTCTGTGCACCCGCCGCGTGGGGTACGAAAAAACCAAATCAAATCAACACATCGGCCTTTTTATTTTGGCCTGGCGAGTAATGGAATGTGGCTTGCACTTTCAGGATGCACGCTGGTGGTCGTGCGAAACCTTTCAACGAAACTGCAAGGAGAAGCGAATGAGCGAAGTTCATAACATAACGATGATCGAACGGGTGTTGCGGCACGGCCTCGGATGGGCCTTGGTCATTGCCGTCTTGATGGTCCCGGTTACTCCACCATGGCTGGCGATCGTTGCGATATACCCGATACTCACGGCGATTCTGGGTTGGGATCCCGTCTACTCCGCCTATCAGGAGATGACGCCCAAACCCCGTACGAGAGTGGTCTTCGAGCACAGACACGCAATGTAAGCGGGTTCCTTCCGATGGTCCTAGAAAAGTGGTCTTGAGCGCAGGCGTATCTTGGAGGGAGGTACGTCTGCGCCCATACTGGCTAGCTGCCCCCAATCTTCCCCGTTTGGCGGTGATTTGACCTGATCGCCGGCGTTGTTCAACGCCAAATCGTGACCGGCAACTCTTGACCCATTCCCAAATTTGGTTATCATCTTGGCACTCGCGGCACAGGAGTGCCAAAAAGCGTTGTTAAATCTATCTAAAACAATCTCTTATTTGGTAGGAGGCAAGCGTATGAATGTCAGACCTTTGCATGATCGCGTACTGGTCAAGCGTCTTGAGCAGGAAACGAAATCGGCCGGAGGAATCGTGATTCCCGACAGTGCGGCGGAAAAGCCCATTCGCGGCGAAGTTGTTGCCGTGGGTCAAGGCAAAGTGCTGGAGGACGGCAAAGTTCGCGCCCTCGACGTGAAGAAAGGCGACAAGGTCCTGTTCGGCAAATATTCCGGAACGGAGATCAAAATCGAAGGCAATGAGTATTTGGTGATGCGCGAAGACGACATCATGGCCGTCATCGAAGGCTAGTCCGGCACGAATTCTTGGAGGAGAACATCAATGGCAGCAAAAGTCGTAAATTTTTCCGATGACGCCCGTGCCCGCATGTTGCAGGGGGTGAATGTCCTGGCCAACGCGGTAAAAGTAACCCTCGGTCCCAAGGGCCGCAACGTCGTGCTCGAAAAGTCGTTCGGCGCGCCCGTCGTCACCAAAGACGGCGTATCCGTTGCGAAAGAAATCGAACTGAAAGACAAATTCGCCAACATGGGTGCTCAGATGGTGAAGGAAGTGGCGTCGAAGACCGCGGATGTCGCGGGCGACGGCACAACCACCGCCACTGTGCTGGCCCAAGCGATTCTGCGCGAAGGCTTGAAGGCGGTTGCATCCGGGATGAACCCCATGGATCTAAAGCGCGGTATCGACAAAGCGGTTACCTCTGCCGTGGAAGAGCTGAAGAAGTTGTCCAAGCCCTGCGCCGACAGCAAGGCCATCGCCCAGGTCGGCACCATTTCCGCCAATTCCGATGAAGCCATTGGCAAGATTATCGCCGATGCCATGGACAAAGTCGGCAAGGAAGGCGTCATTACGGTGGAAGAAGGTTCGGGTCTGGAGAATGAACTGGACGTCGTCGAAGGGATGCAGTTCGACCGCGGCTATCTCTCGCCCTATTTTGTCAACAATCAGCAAAGCATGAGCGCCGAGTTGGAGAATCCGTTGATTCTCATCAATGAGAAAAAGATCTCTAACATTCGCGAACTGCTGCCGGTTCTGGAAGCGGTGGCCAAGCAAGGTCGATCGCTGCTGATCATCGCGGAAGACGTCGAAGGCGAAGCGCTGGCGACGCTGGTCGTCAATACGATTCGCGGCATTGTCAAAGTCTGCGCCGTCAAAGCCCCCGGTTTCGGCGATCGCCGCAAAGCCATGCTGCAGGACATCGCGGTACTGACGGGCGGCACGGTCATTTCCGAGGAAGTGGGTCTGTCGCTGGAGAAAGCGCGGCTTGACGACTTGGGCAGCGCCAAGCGGGTGCAGGTCAGCAAGGAAAACACCACCATTATCGACGGCGCCGGCAAGGCGGCCGACATCAAGGCGCGTACCGAGCAAATTCGCGCGCAGGTCGAGGAAACGACCTCCGACTACGATCGTGAGAAGCTGCAAGAACGTTTGGCGAAATTGGCCGGCGGTGTGGCGGTGATCAAAGTCGGCGCGGCCACCGAAATGGAGATGAAAGAAAAGAAAGCCCGCGTCGAGGATGCGTTGCACGCCACGCGCGCCGCCGTCGAAGAGGGCGTTGTGCCGGGCGGTGGCGTTGCGCTGTTGCGCGCGCGCAAGGCCTTGGACAAGCTCAAGGGCGACAATCACGATCAGGACGTCGGTATTCGTATTGCGATTCGCGCAATGGAAGAGCCGCTGCGCCAGATCGTCGAGAACGCCGGCGATGAAGCCTCCGTGGTCGTTGCCAAGGTTGCCGAGGGTAAGGGCAATTTTGGTTACAACGCGGCCAACGGCGAGTACGGCGATATGATTGAGATGGGCATTCTCGATCCGACGAAGGTGGCGCGTACCGCGCTCCAGCACGCCGCATCGGTCGCCGCGCTGATGATCACCACCGAAGCCATGGTGGCCGAACTTCCCAAGGAAGAAGCGGCGCCCGCGATGCCCGGTGGCGGCATGGAAGACATGATGTAGTCGCGCTTTTGCGATCAAGTGCAGTATCAAGCGCCCCGCCTCTGCGGGGCGCTTTTTTTTTCCTGGACAAGCGTGCAGCCTGAGCGCCCGCGCTATTCTCGACTACTTATAGGTGCCGCTGACAATGCGGCGGATGGCATCCCCCGAGCCGGAGAGCGTGAAGCGAGCAGTTTGTTGGCGGCCTTTATCATCGGCGAAACTGAAGGCGATTTCGCTGCCATTGATCCACGGCGTCAACGCGTCGGTAGGCAAGAGTTCGGCCGTGGTGGACGCCCACACCCGCCAGCTCACTTTGTTGGATTTGATTGTGGCGGTTTTCTCTTCCGGTCGTTCGATGGGGCGCGGCTCGCTGCCATCGATGCTGAGCAGCGGCAACGCAGAGCCGAAACGCTTGCCACCGGCGAGTGTGATTTCGGCGAACGCCTGGAAGTTGATGTGCTGGATGCGGCGATAGATGCGCAAGGTGTGACCGTCTACGCTTTTCACTTCGGCGACCCAGCGTGAGCGATAAGATTCGTCCGGCGCGGCGACGACGTCCCATCCCTGGCTCCAAGCGAAGGGTGACCAGAGTAAGCAAACAGACAATAAAAAGCGTTTCAGCATGACTTCCTCGCGTTGTTATCTACCTCGAAAATCGTGGGCAAACGCATTATCGGACAAACACCAGGCGGGGTAAACCATCGCTTAGGCATGCAAGGTGCGTGGGCACCTGCTTGATTCACGGATACCGATCCGGGACCGATGCCTGCAGCGATTTCTTGTATCATGACGGAAACAAAGTTAGCGGGGCGCTGCCCGGACCCGCTTGCGAGCACAACAGAAAAGAGGCGCCACAGGCATGGACGCGACACCGAATAAAATCTTTCTGGGCGCCGGCGAGGACGGGGCCTGGCTTGATCTGCGATACGCCAACCGTCATGGACTCATCACTGGGGCCACCGGGACGGGGAAGACGGTCACGGTTCAGTCGCTGATCGAGGCGTTCTCCCGGCATGGCGTTGCGGTGGTGGTCGGCGACGTTAAGGGCGACTTATCGGGAATCGCTGCCGCCGGATCCCATCATCCCGGCGTCGAGAAACGGGTTGCTCAACTGGCGCTGAGAGATTTTCACTATAGCGCCAATCCGGCCGTATTTTGGGATGTCTTCGCCGAGAAAGGTCACGCCTTGCGTACCACGGTGAGCGATATGGGCCCGTGGTTGTTGGGTCGCGCGCTGGAGTTGAGCGACGCTCAAGAGGGTGTGTTGCACATCGTATTCAAGTTCGCGGATGACGAGGGTTTGCTGCTGCTCGACTTAAAGGACCTAAAAGCGGCGCTCGATCATGTCGCGGACAATGGCGCAGCGTTGCGATCGAAATATGGCAACGTCAGCGCCGCGTCCGCCGGGGCCATTCAGCGCCGACTGTTGATGTTCGCCGAGCAAGGCGGCGAGCGATTTCTCGGCGAGCCTGCGCTTGACGTGGCGGACGTCATGCGTGTCGCCCTGCAGGGGGAAGGCATCGTCAATGTCATCGCCGCCGATCAGTTGCTGTTGCGTCCCCAGCTTTACGCGATGGTTCACTTGTGGCTGCTGGCTGAATTGTTCGAGCAATTGCCCGAGGTGGGCGACGCCGACAAGCCGCGCTTGGTGGTGTTTCTCGACGAGGCGCACGTGATGTTCCGCAATGCCACCAAGTTCATGTTGGAACAGGTCGAACAGGTCGTGCGCTTGATTCGCTCCAAGGGCGTGGGATTATTTTTTATCACGCAGCACCCAAACGATATTCCCGACGGCGTGCTGCGCCAGTTGGGCAACCGCGTGCATCACGGCATGCGCGCCTATACGCCGCAAGATCAGAAAGCAATACGCGCTTTGGTTCAGGGTTTGCCCATCACGCCCGGGTTGGATGCGGAGAAGGAGCTTACCAATCTGGGTGTTGGCGAAGCGCTGGTTTCGCTGTTGAATGACAAGGGCGCACCGGGTCCCGTGCAGCACGTGGCGATTCGGCCGCCCGGTTCGCGCATCGGGCCGCTGACCGATCAGGAGCGGGTGGAAATTATGAGTCGCAGCCCCCTCAAGGGCGTCTACGATAAAGTTATCGATAGGCATTCCGCATACGAGCGTCTCATGGAGCGATTGCCGGCAAGCCCGGCGGTCGGCGCTGCCGGTCGCCCTGAGAAAACCAGTCGACGGGAAGAGCCGCTGGCGGCGTTTGGTAAAAGTCTTTTGCGCAGCGTGGGTAGTGCGCTGGGTCGCCAGTTGATTCGCGGTGTCATGGGGGCGCTCAAGCGCGGCTAGCCGCAGCGCGCCATTTGGGAATTCTGGCGGTCAGCGCGGGTCGAACCGGCCATGAGCAAAGTGCGATGCCAGTATCGCCGACGAGGTTTGTCATCCCTCTGGGATGTCCGCAGGTTTATTCTCGTGGTGGCGGCATTGTCGGGATTGGCGGCCTGCTCCGGCGTTGCGGTCGTCTACCACCGGCTTGACTGGTGGGCGGAGAGGTATATCGATGAGTTCGTCGAATTCAACGCGGCGCAGGAGGCGCAGTTTCAGCGGGCGCTGAATCGGGTGCATGTCGCCCACTGTCGCGACGACCTGCCGCAATATCGCACCAGGCTGTCGGAGATTGTCGAGCGCGCGCGCAACGGCAAGGTAGACCGCGCCTATGTCGCAGACCTGCGGGCGAGTCTGCGCTCCGACTTGGACCGCTTGCTTGCGCTCGCGGCGCCGGAGGCGGTTACGCTACTGGAATCGTTATCAACCGAGCAGATTGCCCGGTTGGAAAAGGGTTTCGAACAATCCAACGCCGACTATCTGAAGCGACGCGCCGAGTCGGAGGAGGATGCGCTCAAGGCGCGGCGCCGCATGATGATCAAACGGCTCGAGTACTGGCTGGGTAATCTGACACCGGCCCAGGTGCAACGCGTTGAGGAGTGGGCCACGGCGCTGTGGGCGGATGGTCCCTTGGAGTTGCAGACGCGGCAACGATGGCAGGGGCGTCTCCTCGAACTCTTGGCGGCGCGCAAGACCGGCGAAGCCAGCCGCGATGACTTATACCTTTGGCTGGTCGGGTTTCGCGACGCCCGCTCCGCGGAATACCAGGCACTGCGCGACCACAACGAGTCAGTGACCATCGCGCTTGTCGCCGACATCGCCGCCTCTCTAAGCCAGCGGCAAGTAACGCACTTGAGCAACGAAGCGGAGCGCTGGCAGGGCCGCCTTGCCGCCATCGACTGCAGCCGGGTTGAGCGTTCTTAATATATGATCTGAAAAGATAAAAGTGTCGTCCCCGGGGTTGTACATCGGTTTGGACGGGGGCCGCGCCTTGCGGCAAACCAGTGGCTGCTTAAGAAAAACCCGAATAGGGATGCCGCCACAATTAGTGCTAGCATTGCAAAAACTAAACTGTATTTCAGGTGTTTATGCGATGTGTATTCGTTGCACCGGGAGGTCGTCCATGACACGACGCGACATATTTTCCGAAAATCGACTAATGGTGCGAGTGCTGTTGTTGGCCGCCGGTGCTTTGGTGCCGGGCGCTGGGTTTGCCGCCGCCGGACACGGGGATGCCGATGTCAAACCGACGCTGACGTCTGAATTCAGCGCCGGGCAGCAGTTCAACGAGGTGTTACGCAGTGGCGGTGTGACGCCCGAGATGGTGGTGATTCCGTCGGGTCAGTTCTTGATGGGTTCGCCGGCCTCGGAAGAAGGCCGCTATCCCGACGAAAGTCCGCAGCATGCGGTGCGGATCGATAAGCCCTTTGCTTTAGGTCGCACTGAAGTGACAGTCGCGCAATTTCGGGCGTTTGTGGACGCGACGGGTTACGTTACGACTGCCGAGAACGGCGAGGGCAGCATGCTGCGCGATCCTGCCAGCGGCCATTGGCGCATGCGCGAGGGCTTGAGTTGGCGGCACGATCAGTCCGGCAACCCGGCGCAAGCTGAACTTCCAGTAGTGCACGTGTCGTACGATGATGCTCAGGCTTATATCACCTGGCTCGCCAAGGAAACCGGCAAGTCCTACCGTTTGCCGACAGAAGCCGAACTCGAGTACGCCAATCGTGCGGGTACGACGACGGCGTTCTGGTGGGGCGATTCCGCGCCGACCGATAAAGTCGGAAATCTGCGCGGTGAAGGCGACATGGTGCTGATGGCCGCCATGATTCGCAAGCCGACCCGCGACGAGGTCGAGTATATCCAGAAGGAAGGCTTCACCCCGGAAACGTTCTACGGTTACAACGACGGTTTCGGCGGTTTGGCGCCAGTGGCGAGCTTCAAGGCCAACCCTTTCGGCCTGCATGACACAACCGGCAATGTTTGGGAGTGGACCCAGGACTGCTATCAGGATGATTACGTCGATGCACCGACCGATGGCAGTGCGCGAACTACAGCGACATGTGGCCAACGGGTGTTGCGCGGCGGTTCATGGTACTGCTTTCCGCGCCACGCGCGATCTGCCAACCGTTGGTCGGAGCGACCGTTCTTTCGCAATATGTATGTCGGCTTCCGAGTGGCGCGCGACATCTAACGTGTCAACCCAATGATCGACAAAAGGGCCGCAATGCGGCCCTTTTCATTGGTCGATCGACCGATCTTCACCGCTACGGCGCGGTGGCAATCTCGGCCCACTGCTCCGACGCGATACGGCCAAGCACGCGAAATCCACCTTGTCCATCCGGGGCCAATACGGCTGCTTCGCCCTCGTCGATAATAAACCCGGCGGCTTTCTGAAAGAGTTCCTTGTGCGACACCAACACGGTATTCGTTCCGGGCGCCGGCGCCGCGCTCAAGCGTTGCCGCAGATTGCGGGCGTGCTGCGCAACCTGAAAGGTCGATAGATTTTGAATGCTCGTGAGGTCGTCCGTGGGCGTGGCTTTGCCGAAAGCCAGTTCGGCGGTTTCCGTGCATCGGCAGTAGCGGCTGGAGTACACGTCGCCGACGGGGATGCCGAGTCTGCGGAGGTGTGTGCCGATATCTTTGGACTGTTGACGCCCGTCGTCGGTGAGTCCGCGCTGCGCGGCGCAGTTTTCCGGATGGGCGGTATCCATGTCCTTTTGGCTGTGATCGGTCGCTGCGTGGCGAAAGAATATGACGTTTCCGCCTTGTTTTAGCGCCGTGATCAGTTCGGCGGGAATCGGTGCGCCCTTAGCCCAGCAGTTCGAGGCCAGCCCGACCAATAAAAGTAATCCGACGATGAGAGTTCGTCGTTGAATCATGTGTTGTTTCCCCCTTCCCCCGGTACAAACCCGGTAAACTATGGTCTCAAATTATTTTCTTATTCGCATTGGGATGACCACGCATGTTTGAGCTTCACCCGCAGCTGCGCCACGACTGCCGCGTCATCGGCCGGTTTCCGCTGTGCCAGCTTTTGCTGCTCAATGACGCCCGCTTTCCCTGGTACGTGCTGGTGCCGGAGAGAGAGTGTGTCACCGAGATTTACATGCTAAGCCAGAGCGAGCGGAGTCAACTGTGGCGCGAATCGAATCAATTGTCAGAGTGTATTGTTCAACTATTTCGCCCGGATAAGTTGAATATCGCGGCGCTCGGCAACGTTGTTCCGCAACTGCATGTGCATCATATCGCCCGTTATACTCGCGATGCGGCCTGGCCTAAACCGGTGTGGGGTGTCGGAATTGCGCAGCCTTATGATGCCGCCGCGCTGGAGCAAAGACGAGCGCAGACCGGCGAGTGGTTGGCTGGACGAGAAGGGTTTGTTGTCGGCGCGGAATAAGCCGTGGCGGCGCGTTGAGGCCGCCACGGTAACCTAGTCAACCGGGCTACTTGTCGAAAGGCGCGATCTTTAAAGATTGCATGGCCGATTTGATGTTCTCGAGGGGCACGGCGTCGACGAAGCCCTGAATGCGCGCTTGGCTGGCCGCGGGAGATTGGGGCGTAAGGCCCAGCAGAGCGGATTTGATCTTGTTGGAGGTGTCTCCCGCAACGTGCGACAGCGCCGTCATGCACCATTCCGCGTATAGTTCCGTCGATAACGCTTGACCGAAACCGTCGGCATGTTGTGCGTTGACGACCTCAACATCCCCCAGTTTGATTTTACCTTCGGCGGACATCTCCTCGATCAGACCGGTGCGAACGAAGGCCGCATCCGCTTGGCCTTGGATGACTGCCATGACCAGGTCGTCTTGCTTCTTGCCTTCCGTGATCTTTACGTCGCGGCGCGGATCGATTCCGGCCTTCTTGAGTTCATAGGCTTGGAATATGTAGCCGCCGGCGGCCTGATTGATCTTCATCGAGACAATGCTCTTGCCGCGCAAGTCGCCGAGTTTGGTGATGCCGCTGCCTTTTTTCGCCACGATCACGCCGCCGAAGCGCGCGCCGTCCTGCGTGTTCACCGTGGCCAGCACAGCGCCGTCCAGTTCGGCAAGGAGGGCGGACGTGTCACCGGAATGGGATAAGACCAAGTCGATCTCGCCGGCGCGGGCGGCGTCCATGATTTTCTGAGTTGAAAGCGGGAGTATATTGACGGTTTCGTTCAATTTTCCGGAAAGGTATTCCGCCAGTCCCGACCAGCGTTCGGTGGTTTCCAATGCCCCGCGCGGCGTCACGATTGCTAGGTCGAGATCGGCGGACGCGGTTTGAATCGATGAAACGGAAAGTGCCATGAATGCAAAGGCGAGTCGAACAATATTGCGCATGTAACCCCCAAAAATGTGAAAGCTTGAGCCCGTCATAACGACCAAGTCCTGAGTTTTTTAAGCGCAACCTATAATGGGGATATGGCGATATGGCATTTACATCGATGTAGCCGAGGGATCCCGCCGGCGCGGCAACGCTACGTTATAATTGCGCTCTTTTGATTTGCGGAGAAGGGGTTTGAATGACCGACGAGACACAGTCTAAACGCTTTGGAATTCGCGTGACGCTACCGGCGGACGATCCAATGCGGGCGCCTCACTTGCTGGGCGACTGGAAAAGCGAACGCTGGTACGCGACGCAAGAGGAACGCGATCGGGCGTACGACGACGCCACTAAACAACTGGGCTATTACCGCCGTGGCGACGTGGTGAGCCAGATCGTCGAGAAAATCGACCGTTGATCGCACCTCAGCGGCTGCCGATTTACGACATGGACGTCATTAGCCACGCGAAGAAAACGGCAAAAACCAACGCCACGGCAATTATCACGACCATCTGAAAAAACTCTTTGACAGAGTAGAGTTCGGTGGACGGAGTGCGGGAAGTATTCCTGTCCATGGATTCCTCCATTGCAAGACCGACGTTGCTGTCCTGGCAAATGGGACCGTGCATTTGGGCCTGTGGTTCCGCACGCGGCCGCTGAATCGTTCCGCGTAACCCAATAATTTCTCATGGAAATCTGCCGTCGTACCGTGCGGGTTGAGGGGCGAGCTGGCGGCGATGACTGCGCGCGACGGTCAGCTATTGATTCGATTCCAGGCGCTCTGGTATAAACTCGAGACCCGCCACGGGGACTGTCCTCTGCGGGAACCATGGGCCAACAAGGGAGGAAGATGCATGAGCAAGAAGAAAAGTGCTGCATTAGGGGTAGCGGCCATTGTGACCGGTATCGTCGCATTGCCGGTGGCAGCATTTGTGAATTGGGTGGCGGGGCTCGCTCTTCTCAGCGTGCCGGTTTTTCTGATTTACAAAGCGAGTTAGGCTGATCTTTATTTATCGCAGGAGCATCCTCTACTTGCGCCCGAACGGCAAAAGGGTGTGAGGGCGCTGTTCTCTTCTGCATTCATGGGGAAACGCGGGTTGGTCGCGTTTCCCCATTTCATTTTCAAAGTGCGCGTCGTCCGAGCATCCGTCTCTTTTTTCCGTCAATGGTCGCTGTTGCGACCGCTGCGTTTGGCGCGCATCGCGGCCATCGCGTTGTGGTGTTGCGCCGTTCCTGTATCGGTTTACGCGGGTGAAAACGACTTTTACATCCCCGGAGTGACCCTGTATCGCGGCGATACGACCCTGCCCGATGTTCCGTTGGTCGATCATCACGGACGGAACACCGGTGTTGGTGAGTGGCGGGGGAAGTGGATGGTTTTGTATTTCGGTTACCTCTCCTGTCCGGATGCCTGTCCCACCGTGATGGCGGTGTTCAAGCAGGTATGGAAAACCATCCGCCACGATCCAAAATTCAAAGACACAAGGATCGGTTTTGTATCCCTCGATCCGCATCGCGACACCACTGATCAAGTTGCCGAATACATTGCATATTTTGATCCGGAGATGACCGGCTTCACGGCGCTTTACCGTGATCTCGTCAGTTTGGCGGCGGCTGTCGACGTCGATTTCGAATACCAAGATGTCAACTCGGGGAAGATCCTCGCCGACGAGGCCGCGCTACGCTCGGTAGAGAACTACTATGTCAACCACAGCAGTTCGATCGTGGTCGTCGGTCCGCAGTCAAAGCTTGTGGCCCACATCCACGGCACCCAGGACCCCCAAGCAGTGGTTGAGGTTCTGGGCCAGATTCAGCAGCAATATCCATTGCAGGCACCTAAGTAGCCCCTCGCCCCGTTCCGGTTCCCTGTGTTAAATTAACGACAGTCTATGTAGGGCGGCGATTAAAAACGACGAATCGCGAGGGCTTAGACGCATGAGCAAATCCATTCAAAGGGTCGGTCTCCCGTTATCAGTTGGACTGCTTGGGTTCCTGTATCTTCTGTACGGCGTGTTCGAGACGTTTCACAGTGCGCGTGAAATTTTAAATATTTTCAACTGGTTATCAGGTAAGCAGGCGAGTTTTCAGCCCACCGCTGGAAATACGCTGCAACCGCTGTTGCCGCCGGTACTTGCCCTTGTCGGGCTCGGGCTATGGTTGCGCAGCGGCGTTGCTCGCAGTCTTGCGCTCGGAGTGAGCTATTTGGGCATTTCGGCCGGGGTGCTGACAGTGCTCCTCAGCGTCCTGTCGCCGCAAGCGTTGGACGTCATTTTGGGCCGTATCAAGGATGCCGAAGCGATTCTTGAACTGTCGCAGGGCGCCGTGGTGGGGCTTGGCCTGCTTCTTCTCCTATTCGGCACGGTACAGTACGGTATCTTGATGGCCAACAAGACGCGCCGCGCGTTCAATTTCAGCTAGCATTTCGGTGCTTCGTCCAGCGATCCGGTGTATGTCCGCTGGATGAGGGCGGGCTCGGATTTGAGTGGACCATTTTCTCCGGCCATCGGGTCGCCTTGGAACGGTCGCCAACTCCGGTGCGGGTTTGCAAACAATGAAAAGCCAATCGATCGAATTGGATAGGGAGCTGCTCGAGGGTGGGGAAAGGGCACATTGGTTGCCGTTCCGTTTTTTTGAGCTGTCGAGCGACAAACTGATGGCCGTCGGTTTTCTGGCCGTTTTGACGTTGCTCGGCGCGCTGATTTTCGTTTGGAACGCCAACGTAAAGGACAGGGACGCCGCGTTCGATCGCGTAAGCCTCGAGCATGAGCGCGCGTCGACGGTGTCTACGATCTTGGCCGCCACCCGGCGGCAGTTCTTCGCGCTGACGCAAATGGCGTATGCCGGCGAGGTCGAAGAACGGGCGCAGCATCACCGCGCATTTCAAGAGGCGGTTGAGGTGGCGGCCCGTGCGCGTGATGAGCTCTCATCACGTCTATCGACTGAGCTCGAGTTGCGGCGTTGGGAAACCGCCGAGAATCTTTCCAAAGTCGTCGCCATGCTTCAGCGTGATGCCTTGGAGTCGATTTTTCGCGGCGAAACCGCGGCTGCGCAGCAATTGATCGCGCAGAAGCTGATGCCCTCCCAGGCTGAGTTTGTCGCCCAGCTGGAAGGGTTGCTGGAGACGCACGCGGCGCGGGTGCGCGTCGAATTGGATGCGGCTTCGGCGCACAACCGAGACACCTATCTGCTCATTGGCCTACTGGGTGTCGCAGCTACGCTTTGGAGCGGTCTAACGATATGGGCCATCCAGCGCAACAGCGCCGCGGAGCGTCAGCTGCTCGCTCAGGGCGATCGCATTCGCGCGCTCTATGAAGTCTCCGCACAACCCGGACTGTCGGTCGACGATCAGATCAATACCACTCTGGAGATGGGCTGCCGTATGTTGGCGTTGGACATCGGCAAAGTTTGCCGGATCAACGAAACCTCCCAGACCAATACATTCCTTTATGCGGTGGCCGTTAACGGCGCGGATGTGAAGCCGGGCAGCGTGCTGCCGTTGGAGAAAACGTTTTGCAGCATCCCATTTCGCAGCGGAAAGGCCATCGCGATTTCACACGTCAACCAGTCCGAATACAGTACCTACCCATGCTATGAGTTTTCACATTTGGAGGCGTATATTGCCGCGCCAGTGTGGCTCAATGGCGTCAAGCACGGCACCATCAATTTTGCCAGCAAACGCCCGCGCGCGAGGCCGTTCGATCGATCGGATCTAGATCTTGTTCACCTTATCTCGAACTGGGTCGCCGTGGTGCTCGAGCGGCAAATGGCGGCCGATCTGCGTATCGAAAAGCACTTGGCGGATCAGGCGAACTCGGCCAAAAACGCTTATTTAGCCAATCTTAGCCACGAATTGCGCACGCCGCTCAATTCGATCATCGGCTACGCGGAACTTTTGGAGGACGAACTCGGCGCGCGCGAAGACACAGTCTCACATTTTAAAGACGCGGCCCGCATCAAACTTGCTGCATCCCATCTGCTTTTGCTGGTCAATGGGCGCTTGGATTTGTCCAGCTTTGACGCGGGAAGTCTCGAGATTCGCTGCGAAACCTTTCCCGTGCGACGAGTCTTGGACGAGGTGACGGCCATGTTGATGCCCGTGATCGACCGCAGCGGTAACCGGTGCAGCGTCACTTGCGAAGACGGGTTTGCCGTGATGTACAGCGATCCAATTCGATTGAAAGAGACCTTGGTCAATTTGGTGACGAACGCGTCTAAGTGCACGAGCAATGGCTTGGTTACCCTTCACGCTCGCCGTGAGGGCGAGTCAGCCATATTCGAAGTTGCCGACTCCGGCATCGCACTGCCCGAGGAAGAGGCGGCCGCTCTGCCGCGGGCCATTGTCGGCACTAACGGCGTCTCTGGCGGGTGTGGGCTCGGCTTGGCGATCTGCCAAAGAATTTGTCGCATGTTGGGAGGAACGATGTCGGTGTCGAGTCGTGCTGGCCACGGCTCAGTGTTCACGGTGAATCTGCCGATTAACTACAGTTCCTGAACATGTCTGGGTGCATGATGGCCAATAAAACCGTGACTGATGAACAGAAAACCAATGTCGAGCGATTGCTCGAATCCATTCGGGACAGCTTCGTGGCCGAATTGCCGGAGCGCTGCGATGATTTGGAACAATTGGTTCTGGCGCTGGGAAAGATGCAGTCTTTCGCGGCAGCGTTCGAGGAGGTATATCGGAAAGTTCACAGCTTGAAGGGAAGCGCCGGCACTCATGGTTTGGGAATGCTGACCTTAATCAGCCACCAGTTTGAGGATCTGTTGTCGACGCTCGATCAGGACTTTGCCAAGGTCAATGACGCGATCATCGATACATCTCTCAGGTATGTGGATCTGCTCCGCGAATGTAGTCTCGCCGCCGCCGACGGCCGTCGAGTGGACGCGCATCGCGTCAACGATACCCTTGAGAAGTTGAAGTTCAGCATTTTTCCAGGCGAGTTTTTCTGTTTGATCGTCGAGAACTCCAAGATGTTGGCCCGGGTGGCGCAGCATGCCATCGAGGGTTTACCCGTCGCCGTTTCCATCGTCGACAACGGCGTTGCGGCGCTCGAGCGCCTGTTGCATGAGAAATTCGATATTCTGATTACCAGCAAAGAGCTGCCGAGTTTGAACGGTGTCGCGTTGATCAGCGCAGTTCGTTATTCGGAGGGCGTAAACCGAGATGTGTTCACGTTATTGTTGACCTCCAAGCCAACCTTCAACCCTCCCAATCCCGGCATGATCGACGTCGTCTTACACAAAGATGGTCAACTGGCATCGAATTTGATGGGAATTGTTCGAGAGCAGATTCGCGGCCTCAGAAAAGCGGCGACGTAAAAACTTCATCGACTTCCATTGGTCCAATGAGGCGGCTCAGTCGGGTTTGCCCGCAGCGTCGTTTTAAAGCAGAGTCGGTCCCCGGCCGCAATATTAGTACCCAATCGGAGTGAAAGGCGCCAAGGATTCGGTTCTTCGCGCGAGTGCCGAAAGGGCGGGCGCTGGTTTATTGCTTGAGCTTAGTGTGCATACCGCTGTCCCATTCACCAGAAATCGCACATGGAAAAGGGTGAAGTTCACCATGAAGTCATACCAACGACGCATTTTGCTGGTCTCTATGTTGCTCGCTTTGGTCGGGGGATGTTCCAGTCTGTCCCGTCAGCCGACGGTCGAGTTAACCGATATCGACAACGGAACGCCGCTGCACATCGTAAGCGTCGTGGTTGGCGAGGCGACGGTGAGTCATAGCGCACCCAAAGCCAAGGGCTGGTTCGCCAAAATTAACTCAAAGAAATCCAGTAAAGCGTCGGAGCCGGCTCCCTCCGAGATGATTCACGAACAAACCCCTCTGCAATCCGCATTGAGCGGCGTCGATCTCGGCCAAGTCATGATCTATGAATTGAATGCTTCGTTTCGTAAGGGCAAGCCGTTCGACGTTCAAAACATTCACGGCCCGGGCCAGCCGGTCCAGGATGTCGGAAAATATTTCGATTCAGTGCCCGAGAACGCCCTGTTGGCGCTGAACACTCGGTATCGCTTCGCCGAGGAAACCCAAATTCTCGTCGTCGAGACTGATGCGGAACTCTATGTGAAAAGCGGCTCGGGCAAGGGAAAGTCACGCGCGAAGCCGGTGTATACGAATCGAATCATCGCCCAGTTGGATATGGCGGGCACGCCGGAGAATGGGTGGGCGAAAGCCGTGCAGCAAAGCATGCAGATGGGTCTGAAGGAAGTGGCTCAACTCGTGGCCATGGATCTCGGCGTCGCTCAACGCTGGGAGAGCCAATCTGAAAAGCAAACCTGGACGTCCGCCGAATCGGGTAAGAAGCTCAAAGGGTTTCAAGTTCAACGCCACGATGGCCGGATCATCATTCGCCTGAACAACGGCGAGCTCGTTTCTCTGCCGAAGGACAAGTCTTAGCCGGTTAACAGGCCTCATCCTGCTGTTCGCGGCGCTGCGGCCTGAAATATGCCGCGTTGTCGTAAAAGCTCTCCGCGTCGTTGTCAAACCAGCCCGGCAGCCCAAGCAGTGGGAACGGGCTGAGATGGCGCGGGCTGGCGATGCCCTCGGTGACACGGGCGGCAAGTCGCTGATCCACGTGTTCGAGGCGTTCTTCGTCCCGCCCATCCAAAACCGACTGTTCGCAGTGCAACAGTATCCCGTGGGCGCACATGCCAACGTAGGGGTTCAGCGCTTTTTCATATAGCGCATGACCGAAGACGATGCACCGTAGCCGCTTGCGCAACTCCGCTCGGCGCTCCCAAAAGAGATGCTTCCACCGGAACAGACGAATTGCTTCGAGCAATGATGGGTCGCTGCACAGGATGACAGCGCCGTTTTCATCGAACAGCGTCAGTGCGTTTTCACGGAACCCGCGCCGCGCGGCATCGCTTGATTTCATGCGCTGCGCCGTTGCGGCAAAGTGCGCCGCGTTGAGCGCTCGCTTGGTACGCGGGAAGGTGGCCCAAACCAGAATCTGAAAGAAATCATGCCATGTCGTGGGGTAGACGGCGAGTTCGCCGCGCAGGTAGATTGATGCTTCGTAGCCCGTTTCGCCGATGTTCGATCGCCCCGCCTTCGGGGGCGGCGTCACCGGGCGCAAAAGCTGGCCGCTTTGATTGGTGATGTGTTCGGTTTGCAGAAACCGGGCGTAGTCGGCAACGGCGGGCCAGGCGGGATAGTGGTCGACTTGAAAGCGCTCGCAAGCGGGAACCAACGGTCCGAAGACCGGTGAGCGCTGGGTGAATTGGGGTATCCAAGTGTCATTTCTCGACATAGCGTTGTATTCATTTTAATCCAAACGGCATCTGAGACTCGTCCATGTTCGGTTCCAAACCCACTCCAATTCCGAGCGCCGACGAGGCGCTTCCCGGCCGTCAACAAGCAATGGTCGTTCCGGAGACTCATTTCGTGAACGGACATCGGATTGTGCCGCCCTTTCCTCCGAATATGGAACAAGCGATTTTCGGATTGGGCTGTTTTTGGGGCGCGGAAAAAAAGTTTTGGGAGACCGCCGGCGTCTGGTCGACCGCGGTGGGTTATGCGGGCGGTCACACCCCCAATCCGACTTACAAGGAAGTCTGCAGCGGAATGACGGGGCACGCGGAAGTGGTTCTGGTCATCTTCGACCCTCGCTTGGTCAGTTTCGATCAACTCCTGAAGGTCTTTTGGGAAGCCCATGACCCGACTCAGGGTATGCGTCAGGGTAACGATGTGGGCACCCAATATCGCTCCTGCATTTACTACCGCGCCGACCTTGAACGCATGGCGGCCGAAGTCTCGCACCAGATGTATCAAAAGTCCTTGGCGGCTCATGGCTACGGCCCCATAACGACGGAAATCGCGCCGGTCCGCGCGTTCTACTATGCCGAGGAATACCATCAGCAATACCTGGCGAAAGTGCCCGGCGGCTATTGCGGGCTTGGCGGCACGGGCGTGCCTTGCGCATTGAACGGCGTGTTCGTCAAATAGTCCGATTAAAAACTATAAATAAATCAAAGCCTAATGCGATGCCGTTGCATCCGCTCCGACTTTAAACCCTCTGTCGTCCAAGATAATTGTCACAGCCCTCCGGGCCGATATCCATTTTAAGAATAATTGAAGGACCTAGCGTGACTACACCTCACGATCCGAATGCCCCGCCTGGCAACCTGGCCCCCGATGCGGACTTGGCGCGCGTGACCTTAGAAGCTATCGGTGACGCTGTCATCAGCGTGGACGTTCACGGAATCGTGGAATACATGAATCCCGCCGCGGAAGAGCTCACCGGCTACGCTCCATGCGAAGCATGCGGTAAACGTCTGCGAGATCTGATCAGTATCGTTAACGACAAAACCGGCGATGCACTGCCAGATCGTCTCATGCGCTGCGCGACCGAAGGGCGCTTCGTCAACTTCGACAACGCCACAGTCTTCATCGGCAAGAACGGACGGCGAACGGCTGTGCATGAAACGGTTGCGCCGCGCCTGGACGCCTCGGGTGCGTTCTCGGGCGCGGTGATGGTGTGTCGCGATGTGACCGTGCTGCGCCAGCTCGAGCGCCACATGGAATACCATGCCACCCATGATCCTCTCACCGGATTGATAAACCGTCGGGAGTTCGAGAATCGGCTCGCCAACGCCATTGGTCTGGCCAAAAAGAACGGCAGTCGACATGCGCTGCTGTATCTCGATCTCGATCAGTTCAAGGTGGTGAACGACACATGCGGTCATAGCGCGGGAGACCGGCTGCTCCAGGATTTGACCCGCGAACTCAGTGACGCCATCGGTCCGCCGCACACCCTGGGCCGGCTCGGCGGGGACGAGTTCGGCGTGCTCGTTCTCGATTGCGACGAAACCGAAGCGAAGAAGCGCGCCGAGCGATTGCTCGAGGTCATCAACGGTTACGAATTCGCCTGGTTCGATCGCCGCTTCGATATTGGCGGCAGTATTGGCATTGCGCTGATTTCCCCGAAAACAGGCGACCTTGCCGAGGCGCTCAGCGCGGCGGATTTCGCCTGCTACATCGCTAAAGACGCCGGCCGCAATCGAGTGTACACCTACAGCTTACTGGACGACACGCTGCGACAACGTCACGACGAAATGGACTTCGTGCATCGCATTAAGAAGGCGTTGACGGAGGATCGGTTCGTTCTCTATGCGCAACCCATCAAGCCGCTGAACGCCGATCGAAACGAGCAGACGCACTTGGAAATCCTGATTCGCATGATCGACGAGACGGGCAATATCCTCAGGCCGGTGGAATTCATTCCGGCGGCGGAGCGCTACCAACTCATGCCCGCCGTGGATCGCTGGGTGATCGACAACGCGCTATCGTTCATTCGCGACGTCGGCGGAGACAAGCAAGGCGGGAACGTATTCGCCATCAATCTGTCCGGTCAATCAGTCGGCGACGAGAAGTTCCTGGATTTCGTGGTCGAACTGCTGGACAACTCGGAGATCGATCCCGCTTGTATATGTTTCGAGATTACAGAGACGGCGACCGTAACCAACTTCGAGAAGGCCATCCATTTGATCCAGGTGCTGCGCGCCAAGGGATGCCGGTTTGCCATCGATGACTTCGGCAGCGGCGTAAGCTCGTTCAGCTATCTCAAACAATTGCCGGTGGATTACTTGAAGATCGACGGCAGTTTCGTCCGCAGTATCGTCTCTGATTCCAAAGATCACGCCATGGTCGACGCCATAAACAAGCTAGGCCACCAAATGGGAATGAAGACCATGGCCGAGTTCGTCGAGGACGAACTCATTTGGGACAAGCTCAAAGCGATGGGCGCCGATTTTGGCCAAGGATATGGGATCGCCAGGCCGCGGCCGTTGTCGGAGTTCTTCCTGGATGCCCGAATCAGCGTCATTCATCACGATCGAGACCTTGCGCTCACGCCGTAGCGCCTTATCTCCCCAGTTTCTTTCACCAGTGTGCCGCGGACAATTGCGCCGCCGAGGCCACCCCCATTATTCTGTGGCATCAAGCTGGACTTTCTTATCGAGGCGCAGATCAAGTGGGACGTTATAGGCCGCCGCAAAAGCCGGGTTCGGCGTATATCACCGGCGAGGGGTATGAGCGATTGCAGGCCGAACTCAAGACGCTGTGGACGACTCGCCACGAAGTCACCGCGGCGTTGAGCGCGGCGGCGGCGGAGGGCGACCGCTCCGAGAACGCCGAGTATATCTACCGCAAGAAGCAGCTTCGCGAAATCGATCGGCGTATTCGCTACCTGCAAAAGCGTCTGCCCGATTTAACGGTCGTACGCGACAAACCGACGGATGCGACGCGTGTGTACTTTGGCGCGTGGGTGCGACTGGAAGACGAACAAGGATCGGAAGTTGTTTATCGCGTCGTGGGCCCCGACGAATTCGATCCAGCCACCAACGCCATCAGCATGGACTCTCCCGTCGGTCGCGCGCTCATGCGTAAGGCGTTGGATGACGAAGTGACAGTGAGTTTGCCGGCGGGAAACGCCCGCTACGTCGTGACTGAAATCAGCTATTCACCTATCGCACTGTCCTGATGCGATCGATCGGAACAATTGAGACATTTAATGCAATGTCGTCTAAGCAATCGTGCTCATTCGCCGCGACGTAAATTTTTTCATGTCTCTGTTTGTATACAGATTGACAGCGTTTCATGCGCGTTTCATGATTCCTGCCGCACAGCGATTTGCTGTGTCTAACTTGACCTGCCTGACTTGCGCTGTTGAGAGTCCGAGTCAATACTGGATTTTGCTAAGCGCTCGAAGATGGATTTGCTTTGCGAAGTTCAACTGCATCGGATGCTCGTCAATCGAGTTCGAAATGCGCCTATCATTCAGTTGCGGTTAAGCGAGTCGCGTGTAGTTTGTGTGTTCTTTTCGAGTAACTAGGAGGAAACAAATGAAACGTTCTGTTTTAGCGATTGTTATGGCTTCCGCAATGACGATGGGCAGCGCACTGGCCGATGAATCCGCCGGTAAAACCGAGATCAAAGGTGAATTGATCAGTATCGATGGCGCGACCTATCTCATTAAAGACATGAGCGGCGTCGAACACGCGCTGCACGTTGACGACACCACCAAGAAGGAGGGCGAAATCACGGTAGGCGCTCAAGTGGAAGCCTATGTTTCCGGCACCCACGTGACCGAACTCTCAGTGGAAGAATAACCCCGGCATGACGACGCGACGCTCCGTGCGTCGCGTCTTTTCTAAAGTGTGATTTCGCGGCGGATTGTTCCCGCTCGTTCGTGGCTTGCTGAAACTGTGATGGTCGAGCCCGCCGGAGCGCTGACGATCCAGCTTGCACCGACTCTGTCGTCGGTGGGATCGACCCCCACTGCGGCCCAACCAAAGGGAGCGCAGTTCTTGTTTGCGCGACCCTCCAGCTCGGTGGCGACAATTCTGCGGTCTCCTTCGAGTATGTTCACGTTTGCTGGCGGTGTGATTTCAAAGGTCACCCCGCGGCTCAGCTTTTTGCGCAGGCCGACCTTGCTGATGTAGGTGGGCAGCCAACCTCGGTTCTGCGCGACAGCGTGCAGACGATAAACGTTATGCCCTATCGGTGTGGCCGTCACGTCGAGCCAGTCGAGGCGAGGCAATAGCTGGGCATGCCAGATGAGCCAATCGACAATCGGGCTGACTTCCTTGGCCAGCAGCGGTTGGGGAGGATTCCAAAACGAAAATAGCGGCTGCCAGCCGCCCAGCGCAATCTTGCCCAATTGCGGATGATTGAACGGGTACCAATCGACATAACCGTTTTCGCCCAACGTTCGATCGCTCCACGCGAGCAGTTTGCGGTCATCGTCGTGGGGGTGATTGCGATACCAGTCGAACAAGCGGAAGTCGGTGATGCCCGCTTGGCGCTGCGGGCTCCAGATCTCCACGGTCCAGGCAAACAGGCCGCGGCTGTCGTATAGCCAATCGTCCAAGGCCCCGGTGATGATTTCGTTGGGGTGGTAGCGGAAGTCGTGGTAGGCGGACACGGCGGGATAGCCAGTGAGTTCCGTGGCCTTGGCGCCGATTTTTTCGTATATCCAACGATCGTCCGCAATGAAAGAGTCATCGCTTTGATACGAATAGGGCCGCAGAAACGCGCCCGAATAACTGTGCAAGGCGATGCCGGCGCCGATGTTGGTGTGGCGCGCGATGAAATCGACCACGGCGCGGACCTCCGACTCGGAGGCCGGGTAGGCGCCAGCCCCGGGTTGTTCGTGTTCTTCGCGCCATAGACCGGGAAAATTTCGATTGAGATCCAATCGCTCTTTCTTGGCCTGCGGTTTCATCGTGTAGCCATCGAAATTGTCGAACGTTCCCTCCGGCAGGAGCCGGAAGTACTCGCCGTCGCTCTCGGTGGGCTCCCGCGGAATCAGCAAGCGCGGTTCGTCAGGGCAGATTTTCCACGGTCCGTTGGGATCGGGAATCCGCATGGTGAGTATTCGGCCATCGCCGTCGACATCTTCCACTTTGAGCCCGCCGATGGGTTCCTCATCGTAGGGATACGGGCGAATGCTGGAGCGCGTTAGCTTGGGTGGCGAGGCCAGCGCCCATTCCGCCCCATCGGGGTTGACCCGCGGGCAGACGTAGAAACTGCGTTGGGCCAACACTTGGCGCAGCTTCGGGTCGGACGCTCCGTCGTGGAGCAGCCGGTGAAGCAACACCAAGCAGGCGGTGGATCCACACAGCTCGGCGGAGTGGATATTGCCGTCGACCCACAGGGCGGGCTTTTCATGGTCCGGGCCCGCGCTGAAATCCGTTACGCTGGCAAGCCATATGTCCCGGCCTTCGTAGGATCGCCCGATCGACTCCAGGCGCAGTAAGTTGGGAAACCGCGCCGCCCAATCATGAAGCAAGCGGGTGAGATCGTCGTAGTTGTAATAGCGGTCGGGGCTGGCTTGGTTCATAATTCGCTTCTTGTCTATGGGGTTGCCGTAGCGTTCTGTACATCTTTGTAGATTTTAGGTTTTTGACGACCTTTTGACCATGATTCGCCCAGCAACACTTAACGATATCGATGCTCTGGTGGCTATCGAAGAAAGCAGCTTCGAGACCGATAAGCTGTCGCGGCGTAGTTTTCGCCACATCCTAAGCAAAGGTAAGGCGACGACCCTGTTGGAGGTCGATGGTGAGACGGTTCGCGGCTATGCCATGGTGCTTTTCAATGAGGGCACTTCGTTGGCGCGTCTCTACTCCATCGCGGTTGCGCCCGCGTTTCGCAGCCAGGGCGTTGCCAAGAGTTTGCTCCAAGCCGCCGAGAGCGCGGCCCTGGAGCACGACTGCGTGGCCATGCGATTGGAGATCCGGCGCGACAACGAGACGGCGATTCGCCTCTACAAGCACGTGGGTTACAAACAGTTTGGCGCGCACAAGAACTACTACGAAGACCATATGGAGGCTTTGCGCTTCGAGAAGCATCTGGTTCCGCACCTGAACCTCGAGCGCGTCAAGGTGCCATTCTATGAACAAACGCTGGATTTCACCTGTGGACCGGCGGCTTTGATGATGGCGATGAGTGCCTTGAACAAAAATACCGCGATGAACCGCATGGAGGAGTTGCGAATTTGGCGTGAATCCACGACGATCTTCATGACGTCGGGCCATGGCGGCTGCAGTCCCTACGGGCTCGCGCTATCGGCCTATCAACGTGGCTTCGACGTCGAGCTTTTCGTCAACGGGCCGGGGGTTGTGTTGGTGGACTCGGTTCGCGACCCCGAGAAAAAGGAAGTGATGCGAATCGTTCACGAGGATTTCCTGCACGAACTGGAGAAACTGCCGGTCGCCATTCATCACCACGCGTTGAATGTCGATGAGCTGCAAACCAAGTTCGGCGAGGGCGGGATACCTATCGTTTTGATCAGTTCGTACCGCATCTACAGGGAAAAATTCCCTCATTGGGTTGTGGTGACGGGGTTTGACGATAAATACATCTACGTCCATGATTCGTTCGTGGACTATCCCCTCGAAAAGTCCCCAACCGATTGCATCAACATGCCGATATTAAAAAAAGATTTTCAGCGCATGGCCCGCTATGGGAAAGCGGGTCAGAAAGTTGCGTTGATCATTCGGCCGCGCGTCAACACTGGAACAGGAAATCCAACAGCAAACGATGTCTGAGCACATAGTATTAGTCGAAAACCTATCGGATTGGCGCGGGGAGTTTCCCGGCGCCGTTGTCGTGCGAGCCGAGGAATATCTCGCCGGCAAGGATTTTCTCAAGCGACGCAACATCAAGGTGATCAACCTTTGTCGCAGTTATCGCTATCTCAGCCTGGGATACTATTGCTCCCTGCTCGCGGAGGCGAGGCGTCACAAAGTGATTCCGTCCGTGCGCACGCTGACCGATTTAAGCAGCAAGCCCGTCTACAGCATCACGGTTGAAGATCTCGACGACACCGTCCAGAAGATTTTCGCCAAGTCGCAACAGCTCAACGGCGCGGATCAATACGAGTTCCGAATTTTCTTCGGGCGTTGCAGTGTCAACGATCCCGCTTTGCAGGAAGTGTCGCGGCAGCTGTTCGACTATATTCGTTGCCCGCTTTTGAAAGTCGAACTCAAGCGCACGGGGAAGTGGCACATTTCGGCCATCAAGCCCTACTCGCTCAATCGGTTGACGAAGGAAGAGGAGCCGTTTTTTTCCGAGACGTTCCAGAATCATTTATCGCGGCCGTGGCGCCAGCCCAAAGCGCCCAGCACGAGCCGCTACGATCTGGCGATTTTGCACAACCCCGACGAAAAATTCGCGCCGTCGAACAAGCGGGCGCTGGAAAAGTTCATCAAAGTCGGCAAGAAACTCGACATCAACGTCGAACTCATCGAACGCAAAGACTACGGCCGCCTAGCGGAATACGATGCCCTGTTCATTCGCGAGACGACCAATATCGACCACTACACCTATCGCTTCGCCCGCAAGGCGGCCAACGAAGGCATGGTGGTCATCGATGATCCGGATTCCATCGTGCGTTGTACGAACAAGATCTTCTTGGCCGAGCTTCTGGCCGGGAACAACGTTCCGGCGCCGCGCACCGCGGTGATCACCGAGGACAATCGCATCGCCAGCATCGACATCCTCGGTTATCCGGTGGTGCTGAAAATTCCCGATGGTTCGTTCTCGCGCGGGGTATTCAAGGCGGAGAGCGCCAGCCAGTATCTCGAAATATCGGAAAAGCTCCTCAAGGAGTCCGATTTGATTCTGGCTCAGGAGTATGTGTACACCGGCTTCGACTGGCGCATCGGAATTCTCAATCGCCGTCCGCTGTTTGCCTGTCAGTATTTTATGAGTAAACATCATTGGCAGATCGTCAAGCACACCAGCGGCGGCCGGGTCGAGGAAGGCGGTACCAAGACCTGGCGGGTCGAGGATGTGCCGACGGAAGTCATCAAAGCCGCGCTCAGCGCGGCGATGCCTATCGGTGACGGGCTTTACGGTGTCGACGTCAAGCAGACGGAAAAGGGCATCTTCGTGATCGAGGTCAATGACAATCCCAATCTCGATGGTGGCTGGGAAGACGGCGTCCTCGGCGACGAACTGTATCGCATTATCCTCCAGGAGTTTGTGCGCCGCATCGAGAGCAAGCGCAATCGGTAGGCATAGGTCGACCAAGGCGAGCGCGGCAGGGATGAACATCACGGCGATCGAGTCCCTGCGGCAACAAATAGACGGTGAGGTGCGCACCGATCGACTGGCGCAACTGCTTTTTTCCTCCGATGCGTCCCTCTATGAGATCGTCCCGACGGGGGTTGTCGCGCCGCGGCACGAGCAAGATTGCCAACGCCTCGTCAAATGGGCTTGTGAGAACCAAATCCCGCTGACGATGCGCGGCGGCGGCACCAGCCTCGCAGGTCAAGCCGTCGGCGGCGGTTTGATCGTCGACATGGCGCGGCATATGCGCGACATCCTCGAAGTCGATGTGCAGCGCGGTCTCGCACGGGTACAGCCCGGGGTGATCATCGACGAACTAAACCGCGCCGTCGCCTCCCATGGTCTCATGTTCGCACCCGATCCATCGACGCTGAACCGCTGCAACATCGGCGGCGCCATCGGCAACAACGCCTGGGGCGCCCACGCGCAGTTTCACGGAACGACTCGTGATCACGTGGAGAGCGTGACGATGGTCGTGGGCGAGGGCGAGATGGTCAAGCTCGGTCCGCTGAGCGACAGCGGGTTGCGAGCGACCCGCGATGCATTGGATGCGCCCGGCTGGCTGCATCGCGCCGTGGTAAATCAAATCACCGACCACCGCGACGAGATCCTGCGGCGCTACCCCAGTCCCGCTGTGCCCTGTAATGCTGGATATTCGCTGCAAGTATTGGCTCGCGGTCAACCCTGGAATCCGCAGGGTTCGCCTTTCAACCTTGCCACGTTGATTTGCGGCGCCGAAGGTACGCTGGGCGTCGTCACGGAGGCCTGCGTCAAACTCGTGCCGCGACCGCGCCATCGCGCGCTGGTGGCCGGCCACTTCTCCAGTTTGGAACAGGCGCTGGAGGCGATCGTACCGGCGGTGCGTTCCGGGGCCGCGGCGGTGGAACTGCTTGATGCGTTCGTCTTGGGTCTGGTGGCGAATAACCTGGAAGCGCGCAAGCACGCTGACTGGATTGCAGGTGAGCCCCAGGCGATTCTCATTGCCGAGTATATCGGGGACGATGCGGCCGAGAGTCGGACGCGCGCACAGGAAATCGAACGGCTCTGGACGATGCAGCATGGCGCCTATCACTGCGTGCGTCTGGAACAGGACGCGACGGAGAAGGTGTGGGCAATCCGGCGCGCCGGATTGGGCTTGCTCATGGGCATTACCAGTCCCGCGAAACCGGTGACCTTCATCGAAGACAGCGCCGTGTCGGTCGACCGGCTGCCGGACTTCGTCGCGCGTGTTCGTGAAATCATGGAACGGCGCGGCTTGGACTGCGTGTACTACGGTTCCGTCGGCATGGGACTGATTCATCTGCGACCGTTGGTCGATCTTTCCGCGCCGGGCGCATCGGATGTGATCGCCGAAACGGCCGACGAGGTGACGGATCTGCTGTGCGCCTTCGGCGGCACGGCCAGCGCGAAACATGGCGACGGGCGAGCGAGGGGTCAGTTTTTGCGTAAGTTTCTCGGTAATAGCGTGTGCGACGTCATGGCGGGCGTGAAGCAGGCTTTCGATCCGAAAAACGTATTCAACCCGGGGATCATCGTCGAGCCGCCGTCGCTCAAGGAGCATTGGCGCGCCCGTGCTGCGCCTGCTGACGCCGCGACCGTTTCGACGTTTTATCGTTGGGATGGTCCCGGCGGCGCAGTCGCCGCGGCGCAGCGTTGCCTGGGCGCGGGGGTGTGTCGACGCCGTGACGGCCCGGGCACCATGTGCCCATCCTATCGCGCGACGCTGGAAGAACTTCATTCGACGCGCGGTCGCGGCAACGTACTGCGCCAAGTGATGGCGAGCGACGGGTTTGCCGCGGCGATGGCTCATCCTTTGGTTCACGAAGCATTGTCATTGTGTTTAGCCTGCAAGGGCTGCCGTGCCGAGTGCCCCGCCAACGTGGACATGGCGCGGTTGAAGTCCGAGCACTTGGCCCATTACTACGCGAAAGCCGGTACACCGCTGCAGGCGCGACTGTTGAGCAGCGTCGACACGCTCAATCGCCTCGGACGCATCGCGCCGGGGCTTGCGCGATTGGTTTTGAACACGAGCTGGGCGAAGCGTGTGACGGGAGTGCATCCGCGGCGTTCGCTACCGGTGCCGAAAAAACAAACTCTCAGCGCTTGGTTCAAGTCGCGCAAGTCCGCGACGACAGCGCCGCACGGCGAGCTGTGGCTGCTCAATGATACCTTTACCGAGTTCTACGATGTGGACGTCGGGCGCGCTGCGGTGACGTTTTTCGAGCGCTGCGGCTATCGCGTGATGCTCGCACCCCATTTTGCCTCGTTGCGAATCGCGTTGAGTCTGGGCATGATCGACCAGGCCCGCAAGCGTATGAATTCGGCGGTGAATTGGCTCATGCGCCAGAAGCCGGCGCTGGTCGTCGGGCTCGAACCTTCCGAGACACTGACGTTTCGCGATGAGGCAGCGGCACTGTTTCGCGAGGAGGCCGACGCGCGCGCTGCGGCCGATTATTTCCATCGAATCGTATTGTTTGACGAAGCCGTCGTGGCGTTGAATCAGCGCGGTCACGTGCCGGCGCTCGCGCTGCGCGAAGCGGGGGTGACGCTGCGTCTGCATGGTCACTGTCATCAGAAGGCGTTGACCGACATGAGCGCGGCGACCGAGGCGTTGGGAACGATCGCCGACGGCCAGGTGCGGGTCATCGCCAGCGGTTGCTGCGGCATGGCGGGTTTTTTCGGCTACGACGTTAATAGTTACGACGTTTCCATGCGCATCGGCGAACAAGTGTTGTTTCCCGCCGTGCGTTCAGCGCCGGATTCGGATGTGATCGTCGCCGCCGGGACGAGCTGCCGCCAGCAAATTCTTCACGGCACGGGTCGGGTCGCACTGCACCCCGCCCAGGTGCTGGCCAGTGCACTATAGGAGCAGATTCATCCGCGAAGAATCGTCGCAGGAAACCGCGCCTACAGATCAGGCCATCCCTGTGGGAGCGATTTCCTATCGCGATTATTTGGTGAATCCCCTGCCAGAGATCGATTCATCGCGAAAGGAATTCGCTCCCACGGGAAGACCGCAGGGCTTATACGGTTACGCTATCCACCTGCTGTGACGTACGAATTACATGGGCTGCTTGGGCCGGCAAGAAGTATTGATATATCGGCGCCGAGTGCAGCGGATTGGCCGGATCATACTTGAGTCCGTAAAGCGCGAAATACTCGGAACACAGAGGCGGCGGCAACTCGCGTCGCGACACCAATTCCAGGAGCTTCCCGTTCTCTATTGTCTGCTCTAGATTGGCGTTCAATCGCGCCAGATCTTGCTTTATCGGACTGGGTACTTGCGGGTTGCTCTCAGGCTTGGTGAATACTTGCAGCAGCAGTCCGTCGGTGTAGCCGCCCGTGGGCGCCATGACACCGATGCCGTGGGCGCGCAACGCGGCCATGACGTCGTCCAGCGGCACCGCTTGTCGGACGCCGTCGACGAACCGGGTCGCGCGCATGGCCAGATGGTGAGCCGTATAACCGTAAACGCGATTCCAATGCTGGATGATTTGCAATGTGTCTTCGGCGTCGGATTGATCGATAAAGACGCGCAGCACTTGGCCATTGCGCAGCATTTTGTAAACCGGGTAGGCGTTCCAGCCGTCGGGGAACTGATAGTAACTCTCGGCCTTGACCTGGGACGCGGTGTAGCCGTGGCTGCCGACCAGCAAATCCCGCACCCGCTCGGCATCGTGGCGTGCTTTCGTGCCGCAGCGTATGGCCAGGTGGTCAAAGTGGATGGACCATCCTTTGCTGCGCCCGATTTCCAGCAAAGCGAGGTCGGCTTTGCTATTCAGCAAAGACTCCACGGCGCGCACCGCGCAATAAACGTCTAAATCGGAAACCCAGCGCGCGATGAGTTCGGCCCGCGCGTCATCGATGAACGACTTCGCATCGTCGAATATTTTTGCCATGAATTTACTAGCGTATTCATCGACACCTGAGATTGCCTGGTTGTCGGACTCCTCGAATGGCAGACTTTGGCGCGCCCGTTGGTAGGCCGATAATAATTGCGAATACGAAGCGACGGTTTCAAAGAAGGGCGCGGCGGTTTCGGACGCCGGGACGGCATGAAACGGCGTCAGGTCCAAGCGCGCAACGTTGTTGCCGTCGTCCACGGCTTCGATTCGGGTGGGGCTGACCGGATCGGCAAGCAGAGGCGACGGACCGGACAGCAAAGTCCTAGCGACTTTTGCGCCAAACGAGGTGTATTGTTCGTGCATGGCGAGATACCTCCCGCAAATGGAATTCCCTATTAATGTCGGATTAAAGGAGAAAAACTTTGGCTAAGCGCAACATATTAGTCCTTGGGGCCGGTAAGATCGGGTCGCTCATTACGTGTATGCTGGCTCAGTCCGGAGATTTCAAGGTCACGATCGCCAGTATAAAGCTCAAAGAGGCTGAAAAGCTGGTTAAGGAACTTGGTCTCAAACATGTCACTGTCTCCCAGGTGGATGCGCAGGATCCCGCCGCCCTGGAAAAAGTGATGATTTCGGACAAGTACGACGCGGTTGTTTCGGGCTTGCCGTATTACTGCAACACCCTGGTGGCGGATTTCGCAGCCAAACACAACATCAACTATTTCGATCTCAC
>JAKACW010000109.1 GCA_021821045.1 Pseudomonadota bacterium | reverse complement strand
GCGGACTGGCGGGCGAAGAGTCGGTGCAGTTCATGATGCCGGAACACATCGCCACCAAAAAGATGGGCATCAAATAATCCGCAGGGGGTCAGGCCTCCGATTAAGCGCTTAATCAGAGGCCTGACCCCCAACTAATCTGGATTTGGACAAAGTCGCCAATGTGGGGCTGGGGCGAGGTTGCGAGCGCTTGGCCGGAGGGCGTATGTTAGTGGCGGAATTGCTTTGGCGATGTCATCGCTGCATATGAAAGAGGAGAGTGTCATGGCCTATCAAGAAAAGAAGGAACTCCAACGAGCGGAAAAAGGGAAGGACGTGGAGGTGTCTCGGCCTGCCCGTGCGCTTAGTCCGTTTGAAGAAATGGATCGACTCTTCGAGAATTTCGTCGGGCACGGACTAATGCGGCCGTTTCGTGGCGGCTGGCCGGCGTGGAGCGAAGCGGCGGCGCTCGAGGGACGGATGCCCAAGGTGGATGTGATCGATCGGGACGACGAAGTTCTGGTGCGCGCCGAGCTGCCCGGTGTCCAAAAGGAGAACCTGGACGTTTCGGTAACGGACACCACCGTTACCATCAAAGCCGAAACAAAGCGCGAGGAAAAGGAGGAGAAGGGCGATTACTACCGCCATGAGATCACCCGCGGGGCTTTCGCGCGGACCGTAATGCTTCCCAGCACCGTGAACAGCGAAGACGTTCGAGCGAAATTCAAGGACGGCGTGCTGGAATTGAAGTTGCCCAAGATCGAAAAAGCCAAAAGGCGCAACATCACCATCGATTAGCGTTGGGTTCATATTGTGGGAGCGGTTTCCTAACGCGATTCGCTGCCGAGTCGATCGCGGAATGATCCGCTCCCACAAACGATAGCGCCCACAAGCAACAGTTTTCACCTTCCACTCTGTTGTGGGAGCGGTTTCTTACCGCGATTCTTTCCCCGCCGTTCCTGCCTCAAGTCGCAAATGCTACACTTCAGCTAACATAATGATTGCATTGCGGTGGGGGAAGAATGAGCGGGAAACCCAAGACTCAGAACATGGCGTTGTTTTGCGATTTCGAAAACATTGCGTTGGGTGTGCGCGACGCCAAGTATTCGGCATTCGATATCAAAAAGGTACTCGAGCGGCTGCTGCTCAAGGGCAGTATTGTGGTAAAGAAGGCCTACTGCGACTGGGATCGCTACAAGGAATTCAAAGCCAAAATGCACGAAGCCGCATTTGAGTTGATCGAAATTCCCCATGTTCGCCAAACGGGAAAAAATTCCGCGGATATTCGCATGGTCGTGGACGCATTGGATTTGTGCTACACGAAATCCCATGTCGACACGTTCGTGATCATCAGCGGCGATTCGGACTTTTCACCCTTGGTCAGCAAGCTGCGTGAAAACAACAAGATCGTTATCGGGGTGGGGGTTAAGAATTCCACTTCGGACCTGTTGATGTCCAACTGCGACGAATTCATCTACTACGACGATTTGGCCCGCGAAGCCGAGAAGCAAACCAAGTCCCGACGCAAAGCCACGGCCAAGCGGACGGCGCCCAAGACAGAGGCGCAGGGCGACGAGGACAAGAAACAGGCCGCCATCGATATGGTCATGGAGACCGTCGAGGATCTGTTCGAGGAGCGCGGCGAGGAAGAGAAGGTGTGGGGATCCATGGTCAAGCAGGCGCTAAAGCGGCGCAAGCCGGGCTTCAGCGAAACCTACCACGGCTTTCGCACCTTTGGGCAATTACTGGAAGAGGCCCAGGCGCGCAAGCTGCTGGAACTGGAGCTGGACCAAAAGTCGGGCGGCTATATCATAAAAAGTTTTACCCAGTAGCTGCGCGATGGTGCGTTGGTGAATGAGGTGAAACAGACCACCGATCAGCTTCTCGATGAACTGGCCCGCGCGCAGGCGCGCATCGCGGAGCTGGAACTCGACAGGCGGCGCGTCGAACAGACACTGCATCAGTTGCGGGACAACATGTCCCGATATCTGGATCTGGCCGAGGTTGTCCTGGTTGCGCTGGATCATGAAGGCAAAGTCACTCTGGTGGGCGGCCGCTGTTTCCAGATTCTTGGTTACAACCCCGACGAGCTGATCGGCCAAGACTGGTTCGAGATCTGCCTGCCGCCCGACGAATACGAACGTGTCCATGCAGTCAACCGACAACTGATGGCCGGCAATGTCGAGCCGGTCGAATATTTTGAAAACAAGATTCGGCGCAAGGACGGCACGGAACGTTTGGTTGCCTGGCACAATTCCTCGCTGACCGATGGGAGCGGACGAATTCTCGGAATCTTGAGCACCGGCGTCGATATCACCGAGCGCAAGCGGATCGAAAACGCGCTGACGGAAGAGCGGCGTATGTACGCTTCCCTGGTGAAGAACCTGCCAGGGATGGTCTATCGCTGCCGCAACGATAAAGACTGGACCATCGAATACGTCAGCGAAGGCTGCCAGGCGCTCACCGGCTATCGCCCGGCGGACTTTCTGACCAAGAGGATTGCCTTCGGCACGGACGTCATACACCCGGACGATCAAGCGGGGGTGTGGATGATTGTTCAAGAGGATGTTCGCAACAAGCGTGCGTATCAACTGACCTATCGCATCGTTACGGCGGACAAGTCCATCAAGTGGGTTTGGGAACAGGGCAGCGGCGTATTCTCAGATCAAGGCGAGTTCATCGCCCTCGAGGGGTTCGTTTCCGACGTAACTCTGCAGAAACACCAGGAGGAGCAAATCCGTCGCAGCCAGAAAATGGATGCCCTGGGCAAACTCACAGGGGGCATCGCCCATGACTACAATAATATGCTTGGCGTCATTCTCGGCTACTCGAAGTTGTTGCAGGATGCGCTGGCCGACGATCCGAAGCTGAGCACGTTCATCAATGAGATTCATCGGGCCAGCGAGCGTGGAACCCGGCTATCGCGCAAGCTCATGGCGTTTTCGCGCCAAAAGCAACCGGAACTCGGAGTGTGCGATGTCAATGCCGTATTGTCCTCGATGCAAGACCTCCTGCAGAAAACCCTGACGCCGCGCATCGATCTGGTGTATGACCTTGCGCCGGATGCGTGGCCCGTTGCGGCCGATAGCGGCGACCTCGAGGACAGCATCGTCAATTTGTGCATCAATGCCCTGCACGCCATGGATTCGGGTGGCACGCTCACGCTGCGCACGCGCAATGAGCGCCACGAACAAGCGGATGATGCCGGCGCGATGCTGCCTTTGGGAGACTACGTCGTGTTGACGGTTCACGATACCGGCTGCGGCATGGACAGCGCGACGCTGAACAGGATTTTCGATCCGTTTTTCACCACCAAGGGCGCCGACGGCCTTGGTTTAGGGCTAAGCATGGTCTATGGTTTCATGCAGCGCAGCGGCGGCGAGATCAAAGTCACATCGGCCCTGGGCAAGGGAAGCGTGTTCAGATTGTACTTTCCCCGTTATGCCGCAGCCCAGCCCGCCACAACACCGGCCGACGGCGTCGACAGCAAGCGGTTCGCGGGCAACGAGACTATTCTTGTTGTGGACGACGAGCCGGCGCTTCTCGATCTCGCCGAGGAGATCCTGAGCGCCCACGGATATCGTGTCCTCACAGCCGCAAGTGGCGAGGAGGCGCTGAAAATTCTCGGCAGCCAGCCAGTCGATCTACTGTTGAGCGATGTCATCATGCCGCGCATGGACGGCTACCAGTTGGCCGCGATCGTCGAGGGGTCGTTTCCGGAGGTCAAGATCCAACTCGTTAGCGGTTACGCCGATGGCCGGGATCCCCAAGGTCGGGATTCCCCGCTTTCGCTGTCCCTGCTGCCCAAGCCTTTCACGGCTCAAACGCTTCTGCAACGGGTTCGCGAGCGGTTGGATCAGGAATCCATCGCGGCGATGAGCCGCAAACGCCGCGTGATGATCATGGACGACGACGAGAGCGTTAGGGAACTGTTCCGAATCAATTTGGAAAAGCTGGGGTATGAGGCGGTTTCGGTGAGCGACGGCAATCAAGCCATCGCCTGCTACAAACAAGCCATTGCAGATGAACGGCCCATTGACGTCTGCATTCTGGATATCGCTATCCCGGGCAAAATGGATGGCAAGGCCACCGCACGGGAATTGCTGGCCTTGGATCCTCGGGCCAGGCTGGTGGTGTCCAGCGGCGATTCGTTCGGGGCCGTCATGACGGGCTTCAAGGAGTTCGGTTTCCGTGGCGCCATCGAAAAGACGTTTGATCGCGCGGAGATCGAGCGCGTACTGGATCAGGTTCTCCATGGATAGTCGGCGATCATGCTCGTGGGAGCGGTTTCCTGCCGCGATTCTTCGCCGTTTAGATCGCGGAATGATCCGCTCCCACCGTGAGAAAAAGACAAGCTGACAGATGAGCAAGCTGAGCTGGCTTAAAGAGCAACTGGCGGATTGGCAAAAGCTTAATCTCGTCAGCGCTTCGCAGGCCGCGGCCATCATGGCTCACTATGAGTCTCAGCCTCGCATTAGCGTGGCGCGGGTCGTGCTGTCGGTGATTGGCGCCGTGCTGTTCGGTTTGGGCGTGATCTTATTCTTCGCCTGGAACTGGGATGCCATGTCCAAGCCGGCGAAGCTCGGCGTGGTCTTCAGCGGGTTGTTGTTGGCGCAACTGAGCGGCGTTTGGTTTCGATTGCGCGTCGGCAATCGGTCCCTCGGCGAAGGGCTCTTGGGCCTGGGCACCCTGCTATTCGGCGCCGGCATTATTTTGATTGCGCAGATCTATCACATCGACGAACACTTTCCGAACGCGTTCGTCGTGTGGGGTCTGGGCGCCTTGGTCATGGCCTGGGCCGTCGGTTCGGTGGCACAGGGATTCCTGGCGGTGCTGCTGCTCGGATTGTGGTTCGGCGCCGAGCTGAACAGTTTTCACCACCCCATGCACGCCGCCGCGCCGTTGATCGGTCTGGGGCTTCTGCCTCTGGCGTGGCGCGAGCGATCATCGTGGCTGTTCGCGGTGGCGATGCTGGGATTCCTCATTACTCTGCTAATCAGCGCGGCGTATGAATCCGGGCGCTGGTTCTTCGCCGATGCATTGCTGTTGGCCGCGACCTTGGTCCTGGTCTCAGGCAGCGTGGGCCGCACGGCGTTTCCCCAGATCGAGTCCACGGTGCGCATTCTGGGTTATCTCGGTTACGTGGCGATTCTGTACGTGTTTAGTTTCGATCAACTGGATGGGGTGTTTCGCGACCCGCTGGCGGGGGACACCGTCAACTGGGTTTACTTCAGCGTGTTGTCGGCGGCCGCGTTGGCCACGCTGGCGGTTGCGCTCAAGCGGGAACTGGGCGGGCCGCGCCATATCGACCAGTTGCACTATGCTTTGGTGGTCATTTCGACTGGCCTGATTGTTGGCGCGCTGTTTCTGTCCAAGGCGGTCAGCGGCGGGGTGTGGGTTTGGGCGAACATTGCGTTGCTGATTCATGCCGTGATTTGGATCGTGGTCGGTTCGCGGGAGCAACACGGCCGCACGGTGGCGGGCGCGGCGCTGTTGTTCGCCATGGTCGCCGTGCCGCGGTTTCTCGACCTGTTCGATAGTCTGCTGATGCGGGCGTTGCTGTTTGTCGCCCTTGGGGCCGGACTGTTTCTATTGGGCAACTTCTATCAACGCCAGAAGAAGTCCGCCGTTCGGGAGAACATGCCATGAAGCGGGTTGTGGCGGCTCTATTGGTTGTCGCGCTGCAAACCGGCGTCCTGGGCTATATGGTGTACGAGCGGGAGTGGACGCTGCGTACAGGGGAAGTGGTCTATCTGCGCACGCTGCCCGTGGATCCGCGCGATCCGTTTCGCGGCGACTACGTTCAGCTCAGTTATGAAATAAATCGCTTGCCCGCGGGACTGATCGACCCGGCGATTCTCGACATCAAGAACAAAGCGGGTACGGCGGTGTACGCGCAGTTGGAATCGGACGCCCGCGGCGTTGCCCGGGTGACGCACGTGCGCTTGGCGCCGCCGGCGCAAGGACTGTTCATTCGCGGCCGCCTGCTTGGCGACTATGATTGGCGTTGGGCGGCTGGCCCTAATCAAATCTCGGTGAAGTACGGCGTGGAAAAATTCTTCGTACCTCAGGGCGCGGGACTGGCCATCGAGGAGCGTCGCGGCACACGCACCGATTGGCAGTTGCCGATGGAGATCGCCGTTGCGCTGAACGACGCCGGCACCGCCGTCATTCGCGACTATCGCTGGAGCGACATCGCCACCAAGCTTGAAGACCTTACCGTCAGACCCACCGATCCGGTGCAGGCGCGGGACGACAACCCCAGTCCTCATTTGCGCTTCAATATTCGCAATGACAGCCAGCGGCCCATTGCGTTCATCACCGATGCGCAGGATTGCGCCTTTTCACTGGAAGCGGCCGACGGCCAAGCCGTCGATGGGTCGTACACGGGATGTGCCGATGCGCTTATGCACGCGGCGGACGTTGTCGTACTCCAACCGGGCGAAGTCCTGGCGCGGGAGTTCAAACTCGAAGCGCCACGCTGGCATATCCGATCCGAGGGCTTCAGCGGCGAGATCGGCAAGTTGCAAGCATGGCAACAATTTCGACTTGCCTATCGACCGCCGGCGCCGGAGCGATTCACTGCCGACATTACGCCGGAGCAACGCGCCCTGCTGTGGGGAAGCGCCGTGCTATCGCCGGCGTTCAACAATCGAGGGCGAGTGGACTAGTGTGCCGAAGGGCAGGGATGGCAACGCGCCGCGCCAATTGAGTGCTGGACTAAATAAAAAACCGCGATTATTCTGTGCGCATTTCGCAGTCCGCCCTTTCCCGATGACGCTTTGGAGGTAACCCTTGGCCGGTACTAGTTTGCTTGCGCTGCTCGATGACATCACCACGGTGTTGGACGACATTGCCGTGCTGTCCAAAGTCGCCGCCAAAAAAACCGCGGGGGTCTTGGGTGACGACTTGGCGCTGAACGCTCAGCAAGTCTCCGGCGTACGGGCCGAACGAGAGCTTCCTGTGGTCTGGGCGGTTGCCAAAGGCTCGATGAAAAACAAGCTCATTCTCGTGCCGGCGGCCATCGCGATCAGCATCCTGGCACCGTGGGTGATCGTTCCGCTGCTGATGGTGGGCGGCGCATTCTTGTGTTTCGAAGGCGTTGAGAAACTCGCGCATAAGTTTCTTCACAGCAAAGCGGAAGATCGGGAGGAACACGCGCAGTTGATCGAGGCCGTGGCCAGTTCCACGGTGGATCTGGTGGCGTTCGAAAAAGAGAAGATCAAAGGCGCCATTCGCACCGACTTCATCTTGTCCGCCGAAATCATCGTCATCGCGCTGGGCACGGTTAAAGACGCGGCCATGGGGACTCAAATTGCTGTGGTGGCGGGCATTGCGGTGGCCATGACCATCGGCGTGTACGGCCTGGTGGCCGGCATCGTAAAAATCGACGACGCGGGTTTGTACCTGGTGCAGTCCAACCCGTCCGGCGGATTCAAACGCAAGATCGGCGAATTAATGCTGCGCGGCGCGCCGTATCTCATGAAGACGTTGTCCGTTGTCGGCACGCTGGCGATGTTTATCGTGGGCGGCGGCATTCTCGTGCATGGAATACCCGGATCCCACGACGTGCTGCATCACGCGGCGGAGGCGGTCAAACACGTGCCGGGCGTCGGCGGCGTGCTGGCTGCCATTACGCCTACCGTGTTGAACACGTTGGCGGGGGTGATCGCCGGCGCGGTCGTGTTGGCGGTCGTGAGCATGGTCAAAGCGGTGTTGCCAAAACGCGCGGCGTGAGCGGCGTTGTCTATCCTGCGCGGCGACTGTGACTTGCGTATAATGACGGCCGAACGCTTGGACTAGGAGTCACTATGATTCTCAAGGAAGACCACGTCGATCTCGAAACAGCGAAGGGCACGATGAGAACGTACCGCGTGCGCCCGGCTCACGGGGGAAAAATGCCGGGCTTGGTGTTGTTTTCGGAGATTTTTCAGGTTACCGGGCCGATTCTGCGCACCGCCCGCTTGCTGGCGAGTCAGGGCTATATCGTGGCTGTTCCGGAGATCTTTCACGAGTTCGAGCCGCTGGGCGCGGCATTCCCGTACACACCGGAAGGGACGGACAAGGGCAACCGCTACAAGATCGAGAAAGAGTTGTCATCCTACGATGAGGATGCGCGGGTCGCGCTGGCCCATCTCAAGAGTTTGCCCGAGTGCACCGGCCGGTTGGGTTGCATCGGCATTTGCATCGGGGGGCATCTAAGTTTTCGCTGCGCCATGAACCCGGACGTGTCGGCCGCGGTGTGTTTTTACGCCACCGATATTCACAAGCGTTCGCTTGGGAAAGGGATGAAGGACAACAGTCTGGACCGCATCCCCGAAATCAAAGGCGAGTTGTTGATGATTTGGGGCAAGCAGGATCCGCATGTTCCGCAGGCGGGACGCGATCTGGTGTATCGCAGCTTGGTGGAGGCCGGCACGAATTTCACCTGGCACGAATTCAACGCCGAGCACGCGTTCATTCGCGACGAAGGGCATCGCTACAACGCAACCTTGGCGCAGATCTGCTACGGCATGGCGTTCGAGCTGTTTCAACGCAAGCTGTACGCCGGTGAACAGGCGGCGTCGAAAGCCGGGACGGAAGCGCGACACTAAGGACTTTCACCGAGTCAATCGCGGAATAATCCGCTCCCACACCGGCATGGCTTTCTCGCTGTGGGAGCGGTTTCCCACCGCGATTCTTCGCCCGAATGATCGCCACTGCTGATTCCATCGCGGAAAAATCCGCTCCCACACCGGCATGCCTTTCTAGTTGTGGGAGCGGTTTCCTACCGCGATTCTTCGCGCTACACCGACCCCTTTGCCCGCTGTTTCGCCGCGATGAAGTCGCTATGGGAAACATACAACAGCTCGGCGATTTTGCGCACCGTCGCTTCTTCGTATTTGTCCATCTCGGCGTCCGAAAACACCACCCGCCACAACATCTCGACGATGCGCACCTTGGTTGCGGCATCGAAGCTGCGATTGATGAGCGAAGTGAACTGGTAGTGACTGGAGGCGTGCTCCGATTCCTTATTGGCCAATTCCACCAGCGTGTCCAGTTCCGCATCGGACAGATCGAAAAGGTGATTCAGGGCCTGCTTAACCGCCGTCAGCTCACTCAATTGAATCACATGATCCGCCCGCGACACTTCGAACAACAGCGCTGCCGTGGCCAATCGCAGCCGGTGTTCCGCGTCCTGAATGCCGGGTGCGGGGCCCGATTGAATAAAACTGTCGAAAAACTTCTTGATCTCACCGAGCATTCTCAAAACCTCGCCATTCGCCGGGGGTCAGACCCCGATTGCTGGGGGTCAGACCCGCAACTAAGCCGTTAATCGGAGGCCTGACCCCCAATTAATTCGTTAGTCGGAGGCCTGACCCCCAAGAAAATCCCGCAAGCAGATACAGCAGTCCGGCTATTATACCGACGGCGGTGAAGCCCAGGTGCACGGCGAGCAGTACCGCCAGCACGGCGCTGATGACCGACGCGCAGCCGTTGATGCCCCAGGCCCAGGGCATGAGTTGTGGAGCGTGCACGGTTACACGTCCTAGTCCGAGGGGGAAGGGCATGCCCATGCAAAACGCCAGCGGTGCGATGAGGGCAAGGGCGGCGACAAACTTGACGGCATCCGGAAGCCATAGCAGCAAGTTGAGGATCGGCGACAACGCCGCAACGTAGATCGACAACACAGCGGCGACGGCGATGCAGGCGGTTCTGATGGGATCGCGTCCCTTTGCGCTGACCAACGCGGAGAATCCAGCCGACGCCGCGCTGCCCAACCCGGAGAAGATCAGAAACGCGCAGATGGTTGCCGCGACCGAGTAGACGGGATGACCCAAGAACAAGACGAACTTCTGAATGAATGCGATCTCGATGAACAAGTATGCCAAGCCCAAAGCGGCGAAATAGATCGCGACCCGCGGTCGTTGGCCCCGTGACGAGGCTGCGCCCCGCAGCGACCACAACGGCAACAGAATCAATAACACGCTTGCCGCAACCGCCTGGGTCAGCGTGGCTAGAACGATTAGATAACCCCATTCCAACATGGGTAGCCCGCCTTGTTGGCGCAGCGTCAGCAGGTCTTGCAAGGCGCTCCATTTGAAAAAGTGAAAGAAATACGGCTTGTCATCGGTGGGCGGGGTGATATTGAACTTGTAGCGGTCGATGAACTGCGCGCGGTGCTCGCTGATAAGCGCCATTGCCCCTTGATAATAGTGAGGCGCATCGAGCACGTTGTACGTGTTGACCTCGTTCTCGACGATGCCGGGAAAGTAGGCGACATCAAACGAGCGCGCGCGGCAGAACTCGCGCAGTTTGGCGATGCGTTCGGCGCTCAGCGGTGTCTTGCTGATGAGTAGCGTCACAGTCTTCCAACTGCGTACCAGGGCGAGATGTTGCGCTGGCTCAGCCACGCCGCTTTGCGCCAGTGCATCCAGCGCCGTCGCGAACAGTTTCAGGCTGTCCCGCGGCGGCAGCGTCATCCAACGGGTGATGGCGACCATTCCTTGCGGAGTCAAATGAACCAAATACTCCCGCAGCGCTTCGACCGTGTAAAGGTAAGTTTCATTGAGCGCTTGCACCCCCGCGCTGGAAGCGGCGAAGGAATCCACCAACGCTAACTGCATCAAGTCGTAGCGTTGGGTCGTTCCGGCGATGTAATGCCGCGCGTCATCGATGTGCAGCGTCACGTCGTCGCGCCGGAACAACCCGCCGCTGTAGTCGGCGTAATCCCGCTGCATAAGTTCGGCCATCTGCGGGTTGATTTCCACCGCGTCGATGTGTCGAGCGTTGAAGTACAGCGCCTGGAGCACGTCGCTGCCGCCGCCGGCGCCGACGACCAAAACGCGCGGCCGCTCCGAAAGATAGTACGGCAAGGCGGAGGACAATTCGGCAAGATAGGCTGCGTCTGCCATGTCGCCATCGAAGCGATTGATGGCGCTCGCCCCATCGCCGTCGCCGAACACCGCCAACTGGGGCGGAATTTCGCTGCGGCTGCTCAAGCTGATGCCCGG
>JAKACW010000108.1 GCA_021821045.1 Pseudomonadota bacterium | reverse complement strand
GTGTGAGATTTAGGTTTTTATAAAGTCTTTGCAATCAATGGCTTATTAGGTTTTTCTAATATTGCTGCGGTGTGGAGCAGTCGGGCCGCAAGGGGTGAAATCAGTGCTCGTGAAGACTGGTGTACAATTGCCGGCTCAATTTTTCACAACACGATTGTCGACAAACGGGCCATGACTGACGCATGAGTGACACAGAAAAACAGATCCGCGATGCGCTCGCGAGCTATACCGACCCTTATCTGGGCAAGAATCTCATTGACGCCAAAGCGCTCAAGTCGCTCGACGTGACCGATGCGCTGTGCCGCGTTGTGATCGAACTCGGGTTTCCCGCTCAACGTTACGCCAAACAATTGCGTGACGAACTGTTGAAGCGCGTGGCGCAAGTGGCCGGGGCGCGCAAGATCGACATCGAGATCGGATTTAAGATCATTTCGCATTCGGTGCAGCGCGGTGTGAAGGCGCTACCGAATGTCAAAAACACCATCGCGGTGGCGTCGGGCAAAGGCGGCGTGGGCAAGAGCACCACGGCGGTCAACCTAGCACTGGCACTGGCCAGCGAGGGCGCGCGAGTGGGCATTCTCGACGCCGACATTTACGGCCCGAGCCAGCCGCGCATGCTGGGCAGCACCGCCAAGCCGGAAAGTCGCGACGGCCGCTCCATGGAGCCGATCATGGCCCATGGCGTGCAATCCATGTCCATCGGCTACTTGATCGACGAAGAATCGCCGATGATTTGGCGCGGTCCCATGGTGACCCAAGCGCTCGAGCAGTTGCTGCGCGACACTAACTGGGATGATGTGGACTATTTGATTATCGACCTGCCGCCGGGCACGGGGGATACCCAACTGACGCTGGCGCAGAAGATCCCGGTCACCGGTGCCGTCATCGTCACCACGCCGCAAGACATCGCCTTGCTGGATGCGCGCAAGGGACTCAAGATGTTCCAGAAGGTCGAAGTGCCGGTGTTCGGCATCGTCGAGAACATGAGCACGCACATCTGCAGCAAATGCGGTCACGAGGAGCATATCTTCGGCGAAGGCGGCGGCCGGCGCATGGCCGAGGAGTATGGCGTGGACCTGCTCGGTTCGCTGCCGTTGGAGATGGGGATTCGCGAGCAGGCCGACGGCGGCAACCCCACCGTGGCGGCCGAGCCCGAGGGCCGCATCGCCGAGATCTATCGCGATATCGCGCGTAAAGTGGCCGCTAAGATCGCGACGCAGAGCAAGGACTACAGTTCGAAGTTTCCCAATATCGTGATTCAAAACACGTGACACCTGTGCGGAGGCCGGGGACGGCCTCCTTCCAGGGGGGCGCTGCGCGCGGCGTGGAGGTTGTTTTATTTTATTGCTGACTCGCCCGGGGACGGGCTGCGTCACAACCGGTAGAAACAAGCCAGTGCGGGGCCGGCGCCGGTTGCGATTATGGGATCGCGAATGGGTGAGAGGGCGTTTCTACCGGTTGTTGGGTCGATTGTGTGGTGATTTTTTTGGGAGTAGAAAATGAGTGTGAAGTCGGACAAATGGATTCGCAGGATGGTAAAGGAGCACGGGATGATCGAGCCGTTCGAGCCCGGCCAGGTGCGTGAATCGCGCGGCGGGCGAATCATTTCTTACGGCACGTCAAGCTACGGCTACGACATCCGATGCGCCGACGAATTCAAGATCTTCACCAATATCAATTCGGCCATCGTCGATCCGAAGAATTTCTCCGACAACTCATTCGTTAACGTCAAAGCCGACGTGTGCATCATTCCGCCCAACTCGTTCGCCTTGGCGCGCACCGTGGAATATTTTCGTATTCCACGCAATGTGCTGACCATCTGTTTGGGCAAGTCCACCTACGCCCGCTGCGGCATCATCGTCAATGTGACGCCGTTGGAGCCCGAGTGGGAAGGACACGTCACGCTGGAGTTCTCGAACACCACGCCGCTGCCGGCGAAAATCTACGCCAACGAAGGCGTGGCGCAGGTGATCTTTCTGGAGTCCGACGAGGAATGCGATGTGTCTTATCGCGATCGCGGCGGAAAATACCAGGGGCAAACGGGCGTGACGCTACCGCGGACGTGATTATTGGGGTTGTGGGAGCGGATCATTCCGCGATTGAATCGGCGCCATTGATAGTTCCGGCACAAAATCGCGGAATGATCCGCTCCCACACCAAACGCCGAGAGTCGAAATAGTTGCCGGCCCCTACGGGGCCTTCTCGATGCCGGTTACCGACTGGATCACCAACTGCAGCATGCCGTGGTCTTCTTCGTTCTGTTCGATTTTCACCGGTAGATAGCCGTAGGCTTCGGCGCACCAAATGGTGGTGGTGCGGTCATCGCGTCGGCGCACCAGCTTGCGTGTCTTAAGGTTGCCCAGGGCGGTGTTTAGCGTTTCTTCACCCTCGACCTTGAAGTGGTAGTCCTTCATCTTGCCGCCGTCGGCGATCTCGTACTGAAAGCTCTCCGCCGCGGTGCGCAAATCCAACATCAAGACTAACTGATACAGTAGTTTGTCCAGTGCGTCGGGCGGCACTTCCATTTTCCAAGCATCGCCGCTGATGTCGTTGGTGACGGCCTTCGTCTCCCAGTCGAAGGTGAGTTTGACGTGGCGCTCACGTTTGCCGCCGCTGCGGTCATAAGTGTATTCAAGGGGCCGCGGGCGTTTGTCGTGCCAGATCCACGTGCTGGACTCCGCGATCACGTCTTTGACAAACATTGCCGCCAGCCCGGTGGGCTTGGAGCGGGAGGTAAGAACAAGCGTGCCGTTTGTCCCCTGGCGCAGCTCCCGTTGCACGTCGCCGATTTTCATGCCGCCGCGCTTGAGGGCGTAGGCGGCCGTGAATGGCGCAAGATCCTGCGCCGCGACATTGCCGATCCATAGCAGAACAGCAAGCGGTGCGTACCGGAACCAGCGATTACTCCGTATGAATCGATGCATCTTCAACAGTATAGGGCAGATCGACCGGGGCGGCTAACGGCGCGTTGTCCACGCGCAAACCGTCGGCGGCAAACTCGACGCGGCCCGCGGCGATCAGCGCCAGCGCGGCGGGATAGAGACGATGCTCGGCGGCAAGTACGCGCGCCGCCAAACTCTGCGGCGTGTCGTTGGGTTGAACGGGGACGCGCACCTGCATCAGTACCGGCCCGCCATCCAAATCCGGCGTGACGAAATGCACACTCGCTCCGTGCACTTTGGCTTTGTCATGGAGCGCGCGCTCGTGGGTTTTTAACCCTTTGTAGGCGGGCAGCAACGACGGATGAATATTGACCAACCGGCCCAAGTAATGATTGACGAACTCGGGCGTGAGCATGCGCATGAAGCCGGCGAGCACCACGACGTCGGGCGAATAGAAGTCGATGAGCCGCGCCAGCGCAGCATCGAAGGCGGCACGGTCGGCATAGTGCGTGTGATCCACGACGTGGGTTTTAAGGCCGGCGTGCTGCGCGTAGGTGAGTCCGGCCGCATCGGGGCGGTTACTGATGACGGCGCTGATGCGCAGTGGCAACGCCTGCTTGTCGATCGCCTCGACGATGGCTTCGAGATTACTGCCCCGCCCGGAAATGAGTACAACCGCGCAGCGCGGCGCGATTTTCTGCTTCATAGGCGGTCGCGCAGGACCACCGGTTCGGCTTGGTTCTGCAACGCGGACATGCGTCCGAGGCGCCAGGCTTTTTCGCCGGCTGCATTGAGCAGACGCAGCGTCGCATCGGCGTCTTGTTCGGCGACGATGACGACCATGCCGACGCCGCAGTTGAAGGTGCGGTACATCTCGCGCTGCACGACGCCGCCCTGTTCGGCGAGCCAAGTGAAGACGTCCGGCCATGTCCAACTGGATAGATCGATTTCCGCTTGCAGTGTTTCGGGAAAGACCCGCGGCAGGTTTTCAAGCAGGCCCCCGCCGGTGATATGCGCCATGGCTTTAACGCTAATCCGCTCGATAAGCGCAAGAAGGGGTTTGACATAGATGCGCGTTGGAGCCAACAGTGCGTCGCCCAGACGTTGCGAGCCGAGAGGCGCCTGCAGGTCCGCATCGCAGCTGTAAACGATTTTGCGAATCAGGGAATAGCCGTTGGAATGGGGGCCTGAGGAGGCGATCCCGATGAGGCAGTCGCCGCTGGCGACTCGCGAGCCGTCGATGATGTGATCCTTTTCGACCACGCCGACGCAGAATCCCGCCAGATCGTAGTCGCCCGTGCCGTACATGCCGGGCATCTCGGCGGTTTCACCGCCACTCAACGCCGCGCCGGCTTGTTTGCAGCCCTCGGCGATGCCTTTGATTACTTCGGCGGCAACCTCCGGTTCCAATTTGCCGGTGGCATAGTAGTCGAGAAAAAACAGCGGCTCGGCCCCGCTGACCACGATGTCGTTGGCGCACATCGCCACCAAATCGATACCGATGGTGTCGTGTTTGTTGAGTTCGATGGCGAGTTTGAGTTTGGTGCCCACGCCGTCGGTGCCGGAAACGAGTACCGGCTTTTTGTAGCGATCAAGCGGGACTTCAAACAACGCGCCGAAGCCGCCCAGGCCGCCCAGCACGCCCGGCCGCTTGGTGGCCGCCGCGAAGGGTTTGATCATCTCGACCAACCGCTCGCCGGCATCGATGTCGACGCCCGCGTCGCGATAGCTCAGTGAAACGGTGGATCGAGGTGGGGTGGCGTTGCTCATGGTGGCCTGTCTTCCGCAAGGATCTGTGGTAATTAGTTGATTTGTTTGGTTCGCCGTGTCTACGGCCCGCCAACTAGTGATAAAGTATGCGGCGCAGCGTACGACGGTGCTGCATTGTAGCCCAAAGGGTGTCGGCTTTCACCCACGGGCCCTGTTCATGGAAAGGACGGCAGACGTGCTGAGAACCCGGCTTTATTCTCCCAAGGTCAGCGGATTTTTGTTGGCGGTGTGGTGCTGCTTTTTCGCGACGGCGCAAGCCGCGGAAGTCGCGGACTTATTTTCCGCCGAGGTGCCGGTAGTGACGCAGGATTCCGGTGCCGAGCGCGAGCGGGCCATTCAGCTGGCACTGGCTCAGGTGTTGGTGAAGGCCACGGGACGCCGGGACGTGCCGAACTTGCCGGTGACCGCGAATATTCTGCGGCAGGCCAGTCGAATGGTCGAACAGTATCGCTACCGGGACATCCCGAAAATCGATGTGCCCGCGCCGGGCGCGATTGGCGCCGGCCCGCCCGGTGAAGCGGATCAGGCGCCACCCGCGTTCAGTTTGTGGGTGGCCTTCGACCCACAAGCCGTGCAGCAAGCGCTGGAAGAAGCAGAATTACCGATCTGGGGCACCACGCGCCCGATTATGTTGTTGTGGCTGGCGGTCCAGGATGGCGCGCAACGCTACCTGGTGGATCCCGCCGTGCATATGGCCGTCAAGAGCGCCGCCGAGACGGCGGCAGCCAATCGCGGAGTGCCGATGGTGTTTCCGTTGATGGATCTCGAGGATCAGGGCCGCATCGGGGTATCGGAGGTGTGGGGCAATTTTTCCGATTCGATCATGGCTGCATCGCAGCGCTATCGCGTCGACGGTGTGCTGGTTGGACGTATTCATCGCGACGCGGATGGTCAATGGTACGGCCGCTGGTCGCTCTACCAGAACGACGGCGGTGTGCACTGGGAGGAGTCGTCGCGGACGCTTGGTCAGGCGGTGGCGGCGGGCATCGATGTGCAAGCGGATCGGCTGGCGTCGCGCTTTGCCCAGGTTCTAAGCCGCACCGCCCAGGATCAGGTGCGTCTGGTGGTGTATCAAGTGGAGGATTTCAATGACTACGGCCGCGCGCTCAAATATTTGCAGTCGCTCAATCCGGTGAAGTCGGTTTTGGTCGCCGGGGTGGACGCGGATCGCGTGATGTTCGACCTGTCGTTGCGGGGATCCCGGGACGGATTGCGTCAGGTCATGGGACTGGGCAGCGTATTGGCGCCCGTTGATCCGTTTCAACTGCGGGTCGACCAGGCCGAAGACGAGGGCGGTTTGCCGGGCAGCCTCGCCGCGGAAAGCGAGTGGGCTTTCCGTATTGTTCGATGAACAGAAGTGACATTCCAAACCTAATCAGCTTTTTGCGCATCATGATGGTGGTGCCCATCGTGATGCTGTTGTTTCGGGAAGCCTACGGCACGGCGCTGCTGTTGTTTCTGATCGCCGGCCTGTCCGACGGGCTGGACGGCTATCTGGCCAAGCGTTACGGCTGGACCAGTCGCTTGGGTTCGGTTCTCGATCCCATCGCGGACAAGGCGCTGCTGGTGGGGTGTTATGTTGCTCTGGGATGGATGGATCATATTCCGCTGTGGTTGGTTTTGGCGGTCGTCGGTCGGGATGTGATTATCGTGGCGGGCGCCGCCGCGTTTTACGCGTTGATCGGTCGTTACGAAATGATGCCCAGTTGGATGAGCAAGGTGAACACGTTTGCCCAGATCGTGTTGGGTCTGGCGGTGGTGCTGTCGCTGGCGTGGTATCCGCTGCCCGAGCGCCTGTTGAGCGCGATGTTTCAAATCGTTCTGGTGACGACGGCGATGAGCGGGGCGGATTACGTCTGGACGTGGAGCCGGCGCGCGCTGAGCGAGCGGCGTTTGAAGAGTTGATTGGATGGCGATGTCCGACAAGCAAAAGTGGACAATAGCGGCCGCGGCGGCCGCGATAGTGGCGTTGCTGTATTTATTGGCGCCGGTGTTGACGCCGTTTGTCGTTGGCGCGGGGCTGGCCTACATCGGTGATCCGTTGGTGGACAGGTTGGAGGCCAGAAAGCTGTCGCGCACGGCATCTGTTGTCATCGTTTTCTGCGGCCTGTTGCTGGTGTTGATTACTGTCGTATTGGTGTTGGTGCCCATGCTGCAAAATCAAGTTGTGGTCTTGATGCGCAAGGTGCCTGAGATTTTCGACTGGCTGCAGCAGTCCGTTCTGCCGTGGGCGGAAGCGAATTTGGGCGTGTCCTTCGCCGGTTTGGGCATCGAGCAACTCAAGGCGTCGTTGTTGGCCCATTGGCAGCAAGTCGGCGGCGCGGCGGCCTCCGTGCTGGCCGTGTTGTCCGAATCGGGACTGGCGGTCGCGGCCTGGCTGGCCAATCTGGTGTTGATTCCCGTGGTGACATTCTACTTCCTGCGTGATTGGGATTTCATGGTGGCGCGCGTGAGGGAGTTGTTGCCGCGGGCGCTGGAGCCGACGGCGGTGGCGTTGGCGCGCCAATGCGATGAAGTGCTGGGCGCGTTTTTCCGCGGTCAACTCATGGTGATGTTGGCTTTGGCGGCCATCTATACCACGGGTTTGGCGATTATCGGTCTGGATCTGGCGTTGCTGATTGGCATGGTGGCCGGTTTGGTGAGCTTTGTGCCTTACCTCGGATTCATCGTCGGCTTTGGCGCCGCCACGGTTGCGGCGATTTTGCAGTTTCACGATGCGATTCACGTGTTGTATGTCGCCATCGCATTTGGTGTCGGCCAACTGGCGGAGAGCTTCGTGTTGACGCCGATTTTATTGGGTGATCGCATCGGCCTGCATCCCGTGATGGTGATTTTTGCACTGATGGTGGGCGGCCAATTGTTCGGGTTTTTTGGCATTCTCATGGCATTGCCGGTTGCCGCCGTGGTCATGGTGATGCTGCGCTACGCCCACGAGAAGTATATGCGCAGCACCTTATATGGGTCAGGGCCGTGAGCGCGGCGCCGACACCGATGCCGCGTCAGCTGGCGCTCGCGGTCGCGCTGCGGGAAGACGCGTCGTTCGAAAATTTCGTCGCCGATCGCAATGAGGCGTTGGTCGCCAGTCTGCGCGCGGTCGATACCTCGCATGGTGAGTCGTTAATCTACGTCTGGGGCGCCGCGGGCAGCGGCAAGAGTCATCTATTGCAGGCCGTGTGCCATGACGTGAAACCACCGCGTCAGGCGTTGTATCTGCCTTTGCAATTGAAGGACGATCTGGCGCCGGAGGTCTTCGAGGGATTGGAGCGTTGCGCCGTGGTATGCATCGATGATTTGGAAATGATCGCCGGCGATCGACGCTGGGAGGAGGCGCTGTTCAACGGGTTCAATCGCATGCGGGATTTCGGAACCGTGCTGGTGGTGGCCGCCGCCGGATCGTCCCATGCATTGCCGTGGGCGCTGCCCGATGTGGCGTCACGGATGACCTGGGGCGCGACCTGGCATGTCGAGCCATTGGACGATCGGAGGAAGCAGGACGCTTTGATTCAACGGGCCCGCGCCCGCGGTATCAACATGACCGAGCCGGTGGCGCAGTACATTATGCGCCGCTATGCCCGTGACACAGGCAGCTTGTTCGGATTGTTGGATCGACTGGACGAGGCCACGCTTGCCGAAAAAAAGCGGCTGACCGTGCCTTTCGTCAAAACTCTCTTGGACGCACATGCAGACGCCGCAAATTGAGAACGTTCGCGCTCAGGTGAGTGCCGCGCTGGCCGAGGATGTGGGCAGCGGCGATGTCACCGCTCGACTCATCGACCCCGGGACGTGGGGCGAAGCATCCGTCATCACGCGCGAGTCGGCGGTGATCTGCGGCCGGGCATGGTTCGACGAAGTGTTCGCGCAAACGGATGAACGGGTGACGGTAAAGTGGCGCAGCGATGAGGGCGCCCGGGTTGAAGAAAGCACCGTGGTATGTGAGCTGTTCGGGCCGGCGCGAGCGCTGCTGACTGGCGAGCGCACGGCGTTGAATTTCTTCCAGCTCCTGTCTGGTACGGCGACGGCGGCCAGAGCCTATGCCGACGCGGTCGGCGGTACGGGTGCAGTGATTCTCGATACGCGCAAAACCATTCCCGGTTGGCGTTACGCCCAGAAGTACGCGGTGGTTTGCGGCGGCGGCCGCAACCACCGCATGGGTTTGTACGACGCGGTGCTGATCAAGGAAAATCACATCGCCGCGGCGGGATCCATCGCCGCGGCGATGGCCGCCGCGCGCAAACTGGCGCCGGACGTGCCCGTTGAGATCGAGGTTGAGAATCTCGATCAACTTGTCGAGGCGGTGGCGGCGGCGCCGGAGCGGATAATGCTGGACAATTTCACCCTGGCGGATTTGCGTTCGGCGGTGCAACGGGTTGCGGGGAAGGTGCCGTTGGAGGCGTCGGGCGGCATCGATTTGACCAACGTCCGGGCCGTGGCGGAAACGGGCGTGAATTTTATATCCATTGGCGGCATCACCAAGCACGTGCGCGCCGTGGATTTGTCGATGCGATTTAAGTGACGCGTCGGAGCGATCTGACGTGGGAGCGGTTTCCTACCGCGATTTTTTTAGTAAGGTCCATCGCGGAATGGTCTGCTCCCAAAAAAGTAAGGCCATCGTGAAGCAGTGCCTGGAGCCGCAATTGATCAACTAGGAACTCTGTCATGCGTTTATCTAAATTTTTGCTGTCCACTCTGCGCGAAACACCGTCTGACGCCGAAGTCATCAGCCACCAACTGATGTTGCGCGCCGGCATGATTCGCAAACTTGCCGCCGGGCTGTACACCTGGATGCCGCTGGGCTTGCGCGTGCTGCGCAAAGTGGAGGCCGTGGTGCGAGAGGAAATGAATCGCGCGGGTGCGCAGGAAGTGCTGATGCCGGCGGTGCAGCCCGCCGAACTGTGGGAGGAATCGGGCCGTTGGGAACAATACGGTCCGGAGCTGTTGCGTTTGCAGGATCGCCACAAGCGGCCCTTTTGTTTCGGACCGACTCACGAGGAAGTCATTACCGATCTCATTCGGCGCGAGATCAAGAGCTATAAACAGCTGCCGGCGAATTTCTATCAAATTCAAACCAAGTTCCGCGATGAGATCCGGCCGCGCTTTGGGGTCATGCGGGCGCGCGAATTCTTGATGAAGGACGCGTATTCGTTTCACCTCGATAGTGCGTCGTTGCAGGAGACGTACGATCAAATGTACGAAACCTACAGCCGGATCTTCTCCCGTTTGGGTTTGGATTTTCGCGCCGTGGAGGCGGACACCGGGTCCATCGGCGGCAGCGCGTCCCATGAGTTTCACGTGCTGGCGGACTCGGGGGAGGACGCCATCGCGTTCAGCAACGAGAGCAATTACGCGGCGAACGTGGAGCTGGCGCCGGCGTTGGCGCCGAGCGCGCCGCGGCCTGCGCCCGGTCAGGGCATGCAGAAGGTGACCACGCCTGGCAAGCACACCATCGAGGAAGTCACCGCCTATCTCAAGGTGCCGTCGAATCGAACGGTCAAGACGTTGTTGGTCAGAGGCGCGGAGAAGGGCGTGGTGGCGCTGGTGCTGCGCGGCGATCATGAATTGAACGCTGTCAAGGCGGGCAAGCTGCCCGGCGTGGCGTCGCCGCTGGAGTTTGCTTCGGCCGCCGATATTCGCGCGGCGGCGGGCTGCGACGCCGGTTCCATCGGACCGGTTGGTCTTGATGTGCCGTTGTTCGTCGACCATGGCGCGGCGGCGCTGGCGGATTTCGTGTGCGGTGCCAACGAGGACGGTTACCATCTCACCGGCGTGAATTGGGGGCGGGATCTGGCCGAGCCTAGGTCGGTGGATATTCGCAATGTTGTCGACGGCGATCCCAGTCCCGACGGCAAGGGCACGTTGGTCATCCGTCGCGGCATCGAGGTCGGCCACATTTTTCAGTTGGGTAAGAAGTACAGTGGCGCGATGAAAGCCGCTTGCTTGGACGAGCAGGGCAAGAACGAGATCATGACCATGGGGTGCTACGGCATCGGCGTGTCGCGGGTGGTGGCCTCCGCAATCGAGCAGAACAACGACGACAAGGGCATCATCTGGCCCGAGGCCCTGGCGCCGTTTCGCGTCGCGCTGCTGCCGGTGAACATGCACAAGAGCGACGTGGTGCGCGAGGAAGCGGAGAAGCTGTACCGGCGCATGGTGGACCACGGCATCGATGTTCTGTTCGACGATCGCAAAGAACGCCCCGGCGTCATGTTCGCCGATATGGATCTCATCGGCATACCCCACCGCATTGTCATCAGCGATCGCGGCATCGCGGCCGGCACCGTGGAGTACAAAGGCCGCCGCGACGAAAAAAGCCGCGACGTCGCCCTCGA
>JAKACW010000107.1 GCA_021821045.1 Pseudomonadota bacterium | reverse complement strand
CACTATGGCACGTACGCGTCAGCGACTTTACACTTCGCAACCTGACGGACCGACAACGCGCAACACAGGATGGACCTATGAGTGACTTGATTCGATTCGGGGTGTCAATCGATGCCGATTTACTGGAGAAATTCGACGCCCAGATCGCCCGCAAGGGGTACGGCAACCGCTCGGAAGCCATTCGCGATCTGATACGCGACAATCTGGTCCAGGAGGAATGGGACGCCGACGCCGAAACTATCGGCACGATCACCCTCGTCTACGATCACCACACCCGCGACTTATCCCAACACATGACCCACATTCAGCACTCCTTTACCGGCGAAATCCGCTCAGTGCTGCACATTCACCTGGATCACCACAATTGCCTGGAAGTGTTGGTCGTACAGGGCAAGGGGCATCTGGTTCAATCGCTTGCCAATCAGTTGATCAGCCTGCGCGGGGTAAAACACGGCAAACTGACCGGCACGACCACCGGCGCCTCGCTACCGTCCAAGACCGGCCATCATGCCAATGGACACGAACACGGTCATGACCACGAGCACAACTAGGGACAGCGGAGCAGTCTTTCGGGATTTCAGAAGTACCACTATTGTTGTCTTCGTGCCACTCCCGACATACCATATCTGCATAAACATTTTTGAATTGTGTTACGACCGACTAAACGCAGCCGCCAACAACAGAAAAGGAACACGCCGTGGCTTCCATAACGATCTTCAATAAATTCCATAGGTTAACCCTCGCCACCGGCCTCGCGCTTGGCGTGACATCTGCCGCGCAGGCCCATTTCCAAATGATCATCCCATCGGATGACATGGTGAAACAGGACGAACCCCGCAGCATCGACTTGGATGTGCGCTTCTGGCACCCGCTTGAAGGTCACGGCATGGACATGATGGCGCCCGCACAATTCGGCGTCGTCGTTGAGGGCGAAAAGCACGATCTGGCCGGCACTCTTAGGCCAGTGAAAATCAAGGACCACAACGGCGATGAACGGGGCGGCTTCAAGACGACCTACGGCCTCAAAAAACCCGGCGACCACATCTTCTACATCGAACCCAAACCCTATTGGGAACCGGCGGAAGAAGCCTTCATCGTTCATTACACCAAAGTCGTCGTGAATGGCTTCGGTTTGGAAGAAGGCTGGGACGAAGAAGTCGGCCTGAAAACCGAAATCGTTCCGCTAACCCGGCCCTATGGCTTGTGGGCGGGCAATGTGTTTCAAGGTGTCGTGAAGGTGAACGGTCAACCCGTTCCGTTCTCGGAAGTCGAAGTGGAGTTTTTCGACAGCGAGCACAAGATCACTCCTCCCGCCGATCCGATGATCACTCAAGTGGTCAAGGCGGACGCCAATGGTGTGTTCACTTACGTCATGCCGTGGGAAGGCTGGTGGGGTTTTGGCGCGCTGAACGAGGACGACAAGAAGATCGAGCATGAAGGCAAGGAATATCCCGTCGAAATCGGCGCCGTTTTGTGGGTCAAGACCCACGGTCGCAAGTGATAACTCTTCGCACTCAGCATCCGATAACTGTAAGGTCACGAAGCGCGCCTTGGTATACTAGGGCGCGCTTTTGTCCGAACGATTTGCCACTAGGATCGACATGACTTCGCAACACAACACGCGGTTGCCCCCATGGTGCATGCTACTCCTCGCCGTTGCCATCAGCTATGCCCACCCGGCGCTGGCGCACAAGCTCAATATGTTTGCCTACGTCGAGAACAACCAAGTCTTCGTGGAAGGCTATTTTTCCGACGGCATCAAACCTAAGAACAGCGATGTCACCGTCGTCGCGGCGGACGGGAGCGTTCTGCTGGAAGGCAAAACCGACGACGCGGGCGCATTCGCCTTTCCGGCTCCGAACGTCGCGCCCATTCGCGTCGTGTTGAACGCGGGCATGGGACATCAAGCCGATCACACGATTTCCGCGGCCGATCTGGGCGTCGCGGCCACGGAGTCCGCGCCGACTGTCCAAAGCGGCACGGCGGGAAGCGATATCGCGGCATTCGCCTCGGCAGCGGCGAATACGGGCGCACCGCCCACTGCGACGAGCGGGGCGAATGTTGAACAAGCCGTGCGCCGCGCGGTTGCCGATGCCGTCAAGCCGCTGGCACTCGAGATCAACACATTGAAGAACAAAACCCGCATGTCGGATATCATTGGCGGCATTGGATTGATTATTGGCTTGTTGGGCGGTTTCGCTTTTTATAAAGCAACCCAAATGAAGAAGAACGATAAATAGCGCGTATTCCATGCTTTGAGAGCGGCTATAGCGGCAAGATTACGGATCGCCGCGATAATTTCGATAACTATATCCAGAGAATGCAGAATTGATCCGAACCAAGCTGTGGATCGTGACGAATCTCGGTGGGAGCGGTTTCCTACCGAGATTCCTAGTGGATCACAGAATTGCTCGCGGAATGATCCGCTCCCACATTGGGCGGCGGTCGTAGCATCGAACTCGACGGAAGGTTAACCAAGTCTATGCATGTCGCCGATGGAGTGTTATCCGGCCCGGTGTGGGGCGCGGGCTTTGCCGCAGCCGCTGCACTCGCTGCCGTTACGCTGCGCAAGGTCGACATGGAGGATATCCCGAAGATCTCGGTCGTGACGTCAGTGTTTTTTGTTGCCTCGTTGATTCACTTCCCCGTTGGCCCCAGCAGTTTGCATCTGATCTTGAACGGTCTCGTCGGCGTGGTGCTGGGCATTCGAGCGTTTCCAGCCATTCTCCTGGGCATCGTCTTGCAGGCCATTTTGTTCGGCCACGGCGGAGTCAGCGTCATCGGTGTCAACACCGTCATGATGGGCGTCGGGGCCCTGTGCGCCTACTGGGTCTGGCTGCAGCGCAAACGGTTTAATTTCCCGAAGCGCGACGTCGCGTTCGGCGCCATCGCCGGCGCCGTGGCGATCATCGTCTCCGGCTTCATTCTCGCCATGGCTTTGTACACCACGGGCGAGGCGCTGTGGGCCATGGCGGGCATGGTGTTCATCTATCACATTCCCTTGATGCTGATCGAAGGCGCCGTCGCCGGGGCATGTGTTGGTTTCCTTTTGAGGGTAAAACCGGAAGTCTTAAGTGACACCCAACCCCGACTGCGCAGCGAACCGACCCATGAGTGAAACGAAACTCGCGGTTATTTCGCGGGCGTGCCCGCTCCTACACCTTGTAGGCGCATGGACTGAAAGCGCGGCACCCTGTAGGAGGGAGCATGCTCGCGAAAAATCGGACCGTTAGCAGCCATGGCCATCGACATTGACCGCTACGCCCACATCGAGTCCACCCTGAAACGGTGGGACGTGCGGTTCAAGATCGCCTCCCTGGGCGTCTTCATTCTCGCCGTCGCCCTCCTCGATACCTTGCCAATGGCATTCGCCGCACTGGGCGCCGCGATTGTCGCCTTGCGGGCCGCCAAATTACCGCGGGAATTCGTGCGCAACGGCGTTCAATTCGTCATGGTGTTCTTGGTGCCGTTCTTGTTGATTCTGCCGTTCTCCTACCCCGGCGAAAGTCCCCACCGCTTCCTCGGCATGGAGTTCGCCTACGAAGGATTGCGCCTGGGATTGCTGATCGTCGTCAAAGCGCTGGCCATCGTCCTCACCAGCTACGCCATTTTCGGCACGAGCCGCTTCGATGTGTCCATGATTGCGCTGCAGCGGCTGAAATGTCCGACCGTTTTCGTCCAAATGTTGCTCTTTACCTACCGTTACATCTTTGTGTTTCTGGCCGAATTGCGGCGCATGGAAGTGGCAATGAAAGCCCGCGGCTTTGTCGCCAAAGGTAATATGCGGACGCTCAAAGTATTCGGCGATTTTATCGGCACCCTGCTGGTGCGCAGCTTCGAACGCACGGAGCGAATCTACAAAGCAATGTTGTCGAAAGGCTATCAAGGGGAATTTCACACGCTGGTCGAGTTCCATTCCCAACCCCGCGACTACCAGAAAACCGCTCTCGCCATCGGAACAGCGGTAGTACTATTGGCATTGGACAACGCGGGATGGTTTCACCGTGCTGAATTGGGATGGATGTAGGAGCGAATTCATCCGCGATAACAATATGGGCCAGCGTGCTCCGCGAGAAACATCGCGGCTGAAGCCGCTCCTACAATGATTAGGTAAATGATCATGACAAAACCGATGGCCATTGAGGTCGTAGACGCGCACTTCCAGTATCCCGACGGACATCACGTCCTCAAAGGGATCTCCTGCACGATTCGCGAAGGCGAGAAGATCGCGCTGATCGGCCCCAACGGTGCGGGCAAGTCGACCTTCATGAGCCTGTTGAACGGCGTAAGCTTACCCACGTCGGGAAAAGTGCTCATTGGCGGCTTGGAGGTCAAGAAGGAAAACCTGGTCAAGATCCGCCGCAAGGTCGGCATTGTTTTTCAGGATCCGGACGATCAGCTTTTCTGCCCCACGGTGTTTGACGACGTCGCTTTCGGTCCGTTGAACCTCGGTCTGCCCAGGGAGCAAATCAAACAGCGGGTCGAGGAGTCACTCGGCTTGGTGGGTCTGAACGGCTTCGAAGAACGTTCGTCGTTCCATCTGTCTTTCGGCGAGCGCAAGCGGCTGGCGTTGGCGACCGTGCTGTCCTATCAGCCGGACATTCTGGTGTTCGACGAACCCTCGACCAACATGGACCCGATGAATCGCCGCAAGCTGATCAAGTGGCTGCAGCAATCCGGCAAAACCATGTTGCTGTGCACCCATGATTTGGATATCGCGCTGGAAGTTTGCGACCGCTGCCTGCTGCTGAGCGACGGAAAGTTCGTCGCCGACGGCAAAGCATCGGACATCTTGTATGACAAGGCCTTGCTCGAACAATACCACCTTGAACTGCCGCTGGCGCTCATGACTCATGAGCTGCTCGAAGAAAAGCTGCGCACCGGCAAAATGGATGAAGAACACAAGCGCATCATCTCATCGTTCCTGCATGTGCACCGCCACGTCCACGGCCCCGAGGGTCAGGAACATCTGCACGTGCACTTTCATGAGCACGGTCACGAGCATCTGCACGAGGAAATCGCCGAGCAGCACTTGCAGGAAGCGCACGGCGAAGAACATGCCAAATTAAAGATCAACGACCTGGTTCAGCACAGCCACGATCAAAAGCACGCCAATGTGCTAAGCGGGCCGCGAACCAAAGCAGACCCTGGTCATAACAGCGGCCATGACCGTGGCCACTCGCACGACCACGGTCATCATCATGACCACGCACCCGAGCCGATCGCGCACGATAACGCGCATCACCCAGGCCATGATCATTCTCACTCCCACGATCAGAGCCACCATCACGGCGCGGTCCATGAGGAACCGCACGCAGCTCCCCACGACGAGGGGCACGGCCATCTGCACGATGGCAACGGCAAGCCGGCCAAAGACTGAATGGTTTGAAATCGCGGTAGGAAACCGCTCCCACAACGTTTCGCGGCCATGGCCGCTCCTACACATCCAAACAATTGTAGGAGCGAGCTTGCTCGCGAAATGGCATGCTCGCGAAATGAGATGCTCGCGATTGATCCCGGATCGCTGTCGACGAACTTTACAGCCTCCCCTCCGCCCCTTCAGCAGCCCTAACGAATTCAACGCCTTAGTCGATTGGCACGGTCGGTGCTTGGATAAAGTACTGTCCCGTTTCTCACCCAGCGAGGCCTTATGAGTACCGATAACAATCGCCGCCAGTTTCTGAAGAAGGTCGCCTACACAGCACCCGTCATTATGACTTTGCCGGCCATAACGGCCCACGCCCGATCGGGATCGAACTATCGCTCGGGGTGCAATAACGGTGTGGGCAATGGTGGCGAAGGCTGCAACCCGGGCAACTCACCGAACAATGATGAAGGCTATATTCCGGGGAACCCAGGAATGAAAGGTCCGAAGTAGTAGGTGAAGAAGAAAAACAAACAATAATAAAAAAGAAAACTTTTCGACGCCGTTGGCAGCAAACCAACGGCGTTTTTATTTTTCACGCCTCTACGACGGGTCGCGGCCGGGTCGCGGAAAATCAAATGTCGCCTCAATCATCTCCCGACTGACAGCAATACCCGCATTCGCAAAGCGCGGCGAATAACTCGCCAGGCGCAATGATCCGCCCCGTTGACTCGTATTCAGCAATACGACGTGGTAGTCATCCCCGATTTGCTTAAACAGCGGCGCGCCGGAACTGGACTCGAAATGAAACTGCTGGGCGTGAGGCTGACCGCGAGAAAAATCCCAAACACAGTGGGCAGCGGTCCAGACAGTTCGACGGGACCCGACGAGCGCCGCGGTGCAGTATTTTCTCGATCCACTGCGAGTCAGTTTGCCGATGTAGCTCCACGGGGCGGCGCGGGGCCGGCGCTAGTCGAGGTCCGCCGGTCGCATCAACGCTTCCAACTTCCCCTCTCCGCTCAGTCGCCCCGTCCAATCCTTCGGCATGGCAATCACCGCCACGGCGGACGTCGCCATCAATTTGCCGTCGTCTCGGCGACCCGCAGCGTGCCCGCAAAGTTCTTCAACCAGTCCGTCCAGCCCGGGATTGTGGGCGATTAACATAATCGTCTTATAAGCGGGGGCCGCGCGGATGCATGCCAACAGTGTACCCACGTCCGCCAAATACAGCTCGCGCTTAAACTCAATAGCTTCCTCGGCAAAGTTCAGCCCTCGCACGGCCAATAAAGCGGTTTCGTAAGCGCGGAAGGCCGTCGAGCTGTAGACGAAGTCGGGCACCCGTCCTTCGCGGCGCAACCACGCGCCCATGCGCGGCACATCTTGTTGGCCACGCGGCGCAAGTCGGCGCACGAAGTCGTTGTAGTACGCTTCGTCGTAGCCGGACTTGCCATGACGCATGAGAATAAGTCGTCGTTGAGTCATTTCCACCCTCTCATTGACCGTGCGAACAAGCATTGTGGGAGCGGATCATTCCGCGATTCCTTCTACCAGTTGGCGTTGCGTCTGATTCAAATCGCGGTAAGAAACCGCTCCCACACATTCTGTATCCTTGCATCCGCCGACTCCCGGCGCAATCGCGGAATAATCCGCTCCCACAAGTACGAGTCGTAATTACTTTTCTGCTGATATAAAACAAATCCATCCGGCATCAGCATCGCCGCTTGCCGCGGGCAGGAATTCGTTGTTGCCTTCGCCGGTCTTTTCGTCGGTTCCTTGCCAGTAGATCGTGACGTCTTTGAACCCCGCCTCGTAGAGAATCTCGCGCAGCTCCGGCAAGGTCCACAAACGCCAGTGATATTCGAACGCATTCTTCGTCCGCGAACGATCGGGAAATTCGAAGTGGATGGCGCAATCGATGTCGGAGGTGATCGGATCGAAGCGAGCGTGTTCCCAGACATAAGTAAAGCCTTTGTGCTCGGTCTTTTCCTTGAGTTCGCGATAGGCGTCGTAGCCGCCGAAAGCATCTAAAAACAGGATGCCGTCGTCAACCAAGCCGTCTCGAACCGAGCTAAAGTAACGCCGCATGAGCGCGCGGTCCTTGAAGATCCAATAACTGAAATTCATGGCCAGGATGATATCCGCGGGAGGCGCTTTGACGTTCAAAACGTTCTCCTGCAACAAGGTAACCCGTTGTTGCTCGCCGCGGGTGAGCTTAGCGATGTGATGGCCGCGGCCCCACTCCAAGACGGACGGTTCAAGATCTACGCCTATAGCGATATTCTTGCGCCGGCGCCGCACCCACTCGGCGCACATATTGGCCGTGCCGCAGAAGTCTTCTCGCAGAACCGTGGGAACACGTTTTCGAATACGCCGGAAATTACCATCCACGAATTCAAATTCGGCTTCCGTGCACTGCACCGCCCGTTCGTAAAGAACATGTTTGTCGGCCTTTTCGGCCATGGTCGGCGCCTTTGGACGGCGGCCGCGTTTGATTTGGGCGTCGAGCATTGCGCTATAGCGTTTCGATGTCATTTTTTTCTCCGTATTGCTCTCAAGATCGCGAACGTCTTGCTGTGGGAGCGGTTTCCTACCGCGATTCTTCGTCCGAATCATCGCCTCTGTCGATTCATCGCGGAATGATCCGCTCCCACGGATGTTTCGCGAGCATGCTCGCTCCTACATTTTGTGGGAGCGGTTTCCTACCGCGATTCTTGACTACCGACCTTCACCAACAACCGCGCATGGCGGTGCTGATGCTCCGGCGCGTGGGGTTGCTGTTCGACCAACCTCTGCGTCAACCGCAGCGCGGCCGCAAAATCACGCAATCGATGTTCCGCATACTTCGCCAACTCTTCCACAGCATCGGCACGTCCTTCGGCGGCAAGCCCTTCCCACAATGCAACCGCTTCATCCCACTGTCCCCGCCGTTTGTACAAGCGCGCCAACTCCAAACGGCCCTGCGCCGAAAGTCCACTCTCGGCTTCAAGCAAACAGGCCATGGCCGTCACTTCGTCGTCGTTGGCCAAAGCGTGGCGCGCCAAGGCTACCACATCCGCGCCGGATTTCGCGGGGGAACGATACACTTCATCCAAGGCATGAGACAACGTAGCCAAGGACATCACATCGAGCAAGTTGTGATGCAGAACCTGGGACAATAATCCGCCATCCCCAAAACGCAGCCACTGCGTAAATGCGAACGGCGCCATCGCGCCGGGCAAATCGTCTTCGCGCACCACGCCGAGCAACTGATTCTCCACTGTGGCCAATCGACAGTCGAACCACTGACTCTTAAAGGCCCGCCGCGTTGGGTGTATCAAGTCGTGATGGGCGCGGCCTTGCAATGGATCGCTCATGCCGGCTAAGCGAAACCGTGTCGACAGCAGAGGCACGTCAAAGGTTTTGCCGTTGAAACTCACCAGCCGGTCGTCGTGATCAAGCTGGTCCGCGAACAACTCGAGCATGGGCGTTTCGCCCCGCAGCTCGGTTAACAGCCACTGGGTGGCGACGAAGCAATCGTCCCGATAGCGCGCGCTCCCCACGACGAACGCCACTGTGCCGGTCCCGCCAGCCAACCCCGTCGTTTCGGTATCGAAGTAGACCGCGTTGTCCTGTCGCGCCAGCCCCATTTCGAAGCGGCCGTGGGCATGGGACAAGGGAAAGCGACGCTCGACGCGGATCAAGCCGGGCGCCACGATCTCGCCGTTTATCGACTGCGCCAATTCAATAACCCGCTCTTCTTTGCTCGCCCGCTGCTCACCCCGCGGGCGCAATCGCGCCATGCGTTCGGCGACGTTGGGAGTTGCCGGCTCGGCGGGCAGCGCGACTGGATCGGGCCTTAGCTTCTGCAACCTTGAGCGCAGATCAGACATGGGCAGCCGCCGAGGCCAAGAACAAACTCAACACCACAATCGCCGCATCTTTGGGCGAATGGCCGCGCGTCTCGTCGCTGGCCAATATGGGTCCAACGCAAGCCGGACACCCGCCGCTGCACTCACAGGCCTGAACCAACTGCTTGGCCCGCTCGATGACTTGGTGACGCATATCGAACAACGGCGCCGACAGTCCCACGCCGCCGGGATAGTTGTCGTAGAGAAATACCGTCGGCGAAAACTGCTCTTGCAGCGCTTCCACATCCAGCGCTTCGCCTTCGGGTGAGCGTATTTGCCCGCGACCATGGGGGCCGACCGTTGCGTGCCACGTGGCATCACCATTGCCGACCGCGCGGCCCAGGTCATGAGGCTCGGACATGGTCAGTAGCGCCGCCACATGGTGCATGGCGTAGGCCGCACCGAGAAAACCGTCCAACGCCTGCCAGCGGCTGGCAAACGACTCGTGCAACACATGGGGTTCGATCTGCCACCACACCGCGGTGGTGTGCATCTCGTGATCGGGCAAGTTCACATTGCCATAACCGATGTTCTCGTGAGTGTAGTAACGAATCTTTTTGTAGCCGGCAACCCGGCGCACCAAATGCACTTCACCGTTGGCGCTCGACGCCATGGCCGTCTGGGCGCGATCAAAAGCATCGAGTATTTTCAGCTTGGTGTAGTCGATGGCATCGGTGTAATAGTCGGCGTTGGTCTTGCGCACGAAGGCTTTGCGCCCTTCCCAGTCGAGCTTTTCCACTTGCCACGGCTGAGCCTGAATGAGATAGATCGCGCCTTCGTAAATGGTCATCGGCGCCGACGAATAGTCGACCTCGGCGATCACGTTCTGCGCGCCGTCGGTGATGTCGATCACCACGAAATTGCCTTCCGCTACCGAGCGCAGGCTGACGCTGTTAGCCGGATAAGCATCGTCGATCCAATGCCAGGTATCCCCCTCCTGGTGCACCACGCCCTGTTCGGCGAGGTAATCCAACAACTCGGCAAGATTCTCGCGGCCGAAACGTTCCTTGGCGCGAAACGGCAGCTCGAACGCGGCGCAGCGCACGTGATCGAGCAGAATCAACAATTGATCCGGCGCAACATAGGCGTGCTCGGGCGTGGCGCTCAAGAAAAACTGCGGATTGCGCACGATGTACTGATCCAACGGCTGGCTGGTGGCCACTAGCACGCCTAAAGCGGGACGCTGCCGCCGCCCCGCTCGCCCCAGACGCTGCCATGTCCCCGCCACCGTGCCCGGATAACCGTTGAGCAGACACACGTCCAGCGCGCCGATGTCGACGCCCAGCTCCAAGGCCGACGTCGCCACCACGCAGTCCACATCACCGGCACGCATTTTCTGTTCGGTTTCGCGTCGCGCCGTGGGCAAGTAACCTCCACGGTAAGCCCGCACCCGCGGCGCCTTGCGCGGATCGTTGTCGAAAATATCTTTGAGATATTTGGTCACCACTTCCACCATCAGCCGCGTCTGGGCAAAGATAATGGTCTTCAGGCCGCGCCGCATCGCCGCTCGCGCAATGCGGGTGGTTTGCGAACGCGCCGAGGCGCGAATGCCCAGATCGGGATTGATCACCGGCGGATTCCACAACAACAGATGCTTCTGGCCACGCGGTGCGCCGCTTTGCGTAATCGCGGTGACCGGCCCTTCCACCAGCTTCTCCGCCAGCATTTCCGGATTGGCGATGGTTGCCGAGCAAAAAATGAAGGTCGGTGAAACGCCATAGAACTTGCACACCCGGCGCAAACGGCGTAGCACGTTGACCATGTGAGAACCGAACACGCCGCGATAGATGTGCATCTCGTCGATGACGATGTAGCG
>JAKACW010000106.1 GCA_021821045.1 Pseudomonadota bacterium | reverse complement strand
ATTTGTTCCCATGCGGGGACCGCGCGAGTTTTCCGTGTTTCATCCTCCCGCGGCAGAAAGTCGATCTCCAGCCGCTTCGACTGTTGCGCGACGTATTGGCCAACGCAGCTTTCCGCTTGGTCGCCAAGCAATGACCACAGCGTGTCGCGGGTCGGCGGCTCCGCCAGATCACACGGATCCGCCGCGAAAACGCTCGCCGACCACAGCAAGAACACAACACCGGTGCTCGACGCGCGCAGAAGTCTCATGGCACGGCACTCCCAAACGTCCGCACCAGATCCATGAACTGCTTCACCGCGGCGATGAACTCCGGCGTGGATGTTCCGGAACTGTTGATCAGGTTCTCGAACTGGCCTTTCACCTGCTTGAACGCCCCCTCCGGCGTGCGGGCGTCGAATTCTTCGAAGGCTTTCTTCTTCAGAGGTGCGGGGATCGTCACGCCCCGCAGTCGCTCGAACAACGGAATGTGAACCAGTGGATTCTCGATGTAGCGCGCAATGGAGTGCACGTTGGGCGTGGCAATTCTCGCCGTGCGAACGGCCAGATAGCTGCCGCTGGACTGGCTGTAACTGTCGAGCCAGTCCGCCGGCGGATCGAAGGGAATCAACTCGGACACCGGGTCGTAGCGGCAAGCGACATTGATCATCGTCCAGCACACCCCCGCGTTGGCGTAGGCGCTCGGTTTTACGACGTTCGTGTAATGGCTATCGCGATTCGCCGACAGTGCGTAACTCGTGTTCGAAATCTGCATCACCACTTTGAACTTCAGCCGCGAACTCAGGCGGTCGCGGTATTGCGGCTCGGTGTAAAGCGCTTGCAGCACCTTGTGCACGACGGAGGTACCCATGCTGTGGGCGACGATCGAAAACGAATTGCCGGGCTTTTCATAATAGTTCACTAGATCATCAAGTATCTGCCGGGCGACGCTGCTAACGATCTTGCCTTGGACCAGGGAGTTGCCCCAGTACCACAGCAAGTCAAAAACATGGGTGAAGAGAAACTCGTCGTTAGCGACGCCGTTAGCCGGCCGCTCCGCCGCATCGAGCAGGGGCTTTAACGTGTCTGCTGCGCCGGGATGACCCACCAGGTGAGTACGCAAGGTCGCGACCGCTTCGCTCCACGCGGCGTACAGATCGGTGTAGACATTGTCGTAGCAGATGGGAACGAGCCGAAGATGGTCTTCCATCTTGCCCAGGCTCTTGCCGTAGCGCTTCCACGCGTCAGCAAGCTGTTCGCGCGGCGTCGTGCCGTCGTCGGCTTCGTCCAACCATTCTTTGCCGTGCTTGCCGATGCCGTGCACGAAATAAACGTGATTGCTGGGATGTGGCACCGCGTCCCCTCCCTGGTTGAGCGAGCGTTACTCCCTATTGCGTTGGTCATGATACGTCGGTCGACGCAAAAATCAAGAAAATCGCATATACCGGTGGGAGCGGATCATTCCGCGATGAGACTTGGCATCACAGACCAATCGGGCGAAGAATCGCGGTAGGAAACCGCTCCCACAAAATGCATGACCCGTGCTGTGGGAGCGGATCATTCCGCGATGAGACTTGGCATCACAGACCAATCGGGCGAAGAATCGCGGTAGGAAACCGCTCCCACTGAAAGCGGCAAGTGGCCCTACAGCTCTTTCAAGAACTCGCGATCATTGACGACCCGCAGCGCCACCATGTCGCTGTTTTTGGTGATGACCAGCGACGGATCGATACGCACGCAGCTTCCGGAGTAAGTGCCGCCGGCCGAGAATGTGCAAAGTTGCACGTTGTAGCCGTCGATCACCGGCAAACGGCACAACTCCTGATAGACATTGTTTTGGGCCTCGAATTGCCCCGTCGTCAACTCCACCAGATGGTTGTGTTTATCGAACACGCTGATGTTGAAACCGCAGCGGCCGGCGATGGGCTTCGCGACGTAGCCCTTGCCGCGCAGCTCGTCGCTGATGTGGAACTGGGAGTTCAATAAATAGGGATGATTGGGAAACATCATCCACAACACGGGCAATATGGCTTTGTTGCTCGGGATCAACGTCCACAGGGGGTTGTAAACCAACACCTCCTTGCGCAGCAACACATCCACCAGACGCGGCCTTCCGCTGCGATTTTCGCCGGCTTTGTAGCTGCGCAGCCGTTCCTCATCGTCTTCGCACTCGGCGCGGATTTGATCGAGGGCGGTTTCCCAAGCCCAGGTCTTCCAGACCCACTTGATTGCAAGCCCATCCCCATCCACTACATTGCCGTCCGCGTCCCAAGACAGCCCCGCCATGCCCTTGATGATTTTGCATTTGATCCCCGCCCGCTCCATGGCCTCTTTCATAAACAGGGCATGATAGGTCTCCTCCAGATCGGTGTCCTGCATGATGTGCAGCACATCGTCGACGCCGCTCTCCTTCCACACGTCCACCAGCTCTTCATGCAGGTGCTCGCCGGGATCCCAGCCCACGTCGCAGCCGAAATGCTCGGCCCACTTGCCCTGGACCTTGCCCGTTTCCATGTAACACGACGCGGAGTCGGCGTTGTACTCGTACACCTTGATGCCGTGCTCGGTCATGCAGAAGTCGAAGCGGCCGGTGATCATCTGATTGCGCCGGTTGTCCCATGATTGATGAATCTTGGGCCAAATGGCGCGGGGAATGTTGAATTTTTCCAGGAGTTCGTCGTTCTGCAGGACGTAATCCGTGGCGTGCATGAACAGGGCGTGCAATTCGTTGGTCGCCCGCTTCAACTCTTTGTGCGCGGCGTTGGATATGCTGACGTATTTGTACTGATCCGCGTCGTTGCTCGACAGCTTGTGCCCGTGCATCATGGCGACATACGCCGCCTCGTCCGGATTCGCCACATTCAACCATGTCCGCTTCGAGTGTTGACGCCGTTCGACGTCCCGAATATGCGGCAGGAAAAGCCGTCTGTCCAACTCGACGATCGGCTCGGCGTACTCGTCATCCTCGGTTTGCACGACCCAACCGAGAATGGCCGCATTGCCGGTAGAACACTCCAGCCAGTAGCCGCCGTCCTCGGTCTGCGTGGCCTTGATCTCGCGGGAATAGTTTTGCCCTGGGGGCCATACTTGGTGATCGAAGTTCTGCTCCACGAAGCGAATGCGGTCCGGAAACACTTCGGTCACCACTGCGACATGGCCGGTGACGTCGAACTCTCCCCCCTCGCTCCAGATCAACAGACTGCCCGGTTCGGGTAAGCGCGGCGCGCCATTCTTGAACGAACGTAACGGCAAATGGGAGTCGTCCTCGATTACTCGCACGTGGGGCAGGCGGAAAATGTCATACGCCATGGCGACCTCGTCGAACACATACCCTTTATTGAGATACAGCCAGCGCCGCGCCAACTCGACGCATTGCCATTTGTAACCCATGAAATGACCGTCAAGGTAACTGCGGTAGGCGTGGCGGTTGGGAAGTTCGTTCTCGTCCACCGTCGAATAGTCGGATGAATAAACCGGGACGTTTCCCGGGGCCATGCCCAAAATGGTGCCGAATTTAGCGGGGGTCGCTTTTTTCTCAGGTTTCATAGAGTCCGTTGGCTGGTTCAACTGCATAAGCGCGCCATTATAGATGTTCGTATCGGCAATTGGATCCACGGGTAAAATACAGAGAAAACCACTGGATATTGAATCCGCCGTGGGAGCGGATCATTCCGCGATTGAGCTAGACAGAGCATCGCGGTAGGAAACCGCTCCCACAACCACTCGCCATCCCCGTGGGAGCGGATCATTCCGCGAGCCCCAGCTCGAAATAGAACGTGCAGCCGCCCTCCTTGTGATTCGCACACCCGATGCGGCCGTGGTGGTCGACGATGATGCGCTTGCTGATGGCGAGACCTAGGCCGGTGCTCGCGACCATCGAATTCTTGGCTCGGTTCATGTGGGCGAACTCGGAAAACACCTCCTCGACCTTGTCATCCGGTACTCCCGGCCCGGTGTCCCTGACTTCGAGCCGCACCACCTTGTCACGCGAGGTCATCGATACATTGACTGTGGTGCCGCGTTGCGAAAACTTAACCGCGTTGGACAGCAAATTGAACAGCACTTGCTGTATGCGCTGACGGTCGCACTCGACGACACAATCGCTGCATGTCGAATCGTCGAGACGGATATGGATGTTGTGCTGATCAGCATAATGGGTCATGCCTTCGACCGCCTCGGCAACCAGGCTTCGGAAAGGCCAGCGTTGCATGTCATATTCCATTCGCCCGGACTCAATCTTCTTTAAGTCCAGAATATCGTTGATGATCCATTTCAGCCGGTCGCAGTTGCGCTCGGCGTTGTTCATCAGCTCATCGATTTCCTCGTACTTCTTCTGCGCGGTGAAGTGCTTGATCAAGCCGATGGCGCCGGCGATGGCAGACATGGGCGTGCGCAGCTCGTGGGCCATGTTGGCGAAAAACCGGTTCTTGTTTTCGTCGGCCAACTTGGCCTGCTCGTTCGCGCGCCGCAATGCGCTCACGGTTTGCAGCATCAAAAACATCATCGCACTAAACAGCGCGGCAACGAACCATCCCCGCGCGCGCAATATCGGAACATTGAGCGCGGTCCCGGGTTCGGCGCCAAAGGTCACGCCAAGCTGCCAGCCACCAACCGGCAATGGCACGGTCTGCAATACCGCCTCGGGCGAGTCGAAAATGGCCGGATCGCCGTAAAACACCTCGCCGGCCGCGCCCGTCGCGTTCTTGCCGCGCAGAGCGATATTGAGATGCCTGTCCGATTCGGTGACGCCGGTTTTTTCCAAAAACACGTCCATCCGAATCACCAAACTCACTAGGCCCCAATAGGCGCCATCATCCAGGAAAACGGGTATGCGGCTGATGAAACCCTGCCCGCCTTGCACCAAATCGACCGGGCCCGCGATGACGATGTTGCGGCTCTCGATCGCCCGCAGGACGGCCTCCCGTTGCTCGGGGAGCTCCATGTATCGCAGCCCAAGCACCTTTTCGTTGATCTCCATCGGATGAACGTGGCTAATGACATTGTCCTTGGCGAGCGCGACATTAAGGATGTAAGGCGCCCGCGGGACGATGCGCCCGGCGATTTTCGCGAATTGGGCTTGGGTAATATCGGGGTTCTCGACAACGTAGATCATGATCCCCAACACCAGGTTCAAGGTGGAATTGACCTCTTGATTGATGCGCGACGCAAGGGTCGCCGCGTGGACGAAAAGATGATTGCGTTCGGTTGATTCGCTCGAGCGCTTTTCGAGCTCGATCAAATACTCCGAAGCGCCGGAGACGGCCGCAAAAAAAAGCAGGGACACAAAAATGTTAGTTGCTTTGCTCGAAAACATTCTCATAGCGTTGCGTCGAACCGAAGTCAGGCCCCCAGTGCGCTTCCGCCGCCGTGGGAAACGGCCGCGGCGTTCGCCGGCATGACCCGTGGCGGCGAACGCATCATCTCTGCGCAGCGGTCGGCGGGAATGGACGGACTGAATAGATGGCCCTGCATTTCATCGCATCCCTCGCCGCGCAAATGCTGGAATTGCGCCTGCGTTTCGACGCCCTCGGCGATCACCCGCAACTCCAGGCTGCGGGCCAGACCGACGATGGCTCTGACGATGGCGACGCTTTCGGGGTTGTCGGGAATGTCGCTCACGAACGAACGGTCGATCTTGAGATTGTCGATGGGAAATGTGTTGAGATAACGCAGTGCGGCGTGCCCTGTGCCGAAATCGTCCACCGAGATGCGCACCCCGAGCGCGCGCAACTTATCGAGGATTACCGTCGCGCTGTCGGCGTTGTCGATTATGGCGGTTTCGGTGACTTCGAGTTCGAGCTTGTCCGGCTGTACCCCGGTTTCCGCTAGAATGCTCTTTGTCACCTCGGCCCAGTTGGTCTGGCGGAATTGACGAGCCGACAGATTCACCGCCATGCTTCCCGTGTCTAGTCCGAGTTCCTGCCACCGCGCCAGCTGACGGCACGCCTCGCGCAGCACCCACTCCCCGATCGGCAAGATCAGCGCCGTCTCCTCGGCCACCGGGATGAACTCAGCCGGGCTCACCGCGCCCAATTCAGGGGACGACCAACGCAGCAACGCTTCCCACCCCACGATAGCACCGGAGTCAAGCGCCACCTTCGGTTGAAAGTGAAGGACAAGTTCGCCGCGCTCAACGGCCCCGCGCAGATTCGATTCGATGCGCGCACGCCGCTCCACCTCCTGAGCGAGTTCCTGACTGAACACCGCCAGACAATCCCGGCCGGCACGTTTCGCCCGATGCATGGACAGCTCCGCGTGGCGCAAGAGCAAGCTCGCGGTATTGCCATCGGAGGGGTAATTAACAATCCCGATGCTGGCGCTGACGGCAATGCGATCCTCGCCGATCTCGAAGCTCCGGTCCATCGCCTTAAGCAAATTCTCTCCCACATGCCGCGCTTGCTCGACCGTAACCTGGCGCAACAACACGGCAAAATTGTCGCCGCCGACCCGCGCGATAAAGGCGTCCTCGGGCAATGCTTGGCGCAATCGCCCGGCGACGGCCCGCAACAGCAAATCACCCCTTTCATGGCCGAGGGTCGCGTTGACATTCTTGAATCGGTCCAGCCCGAATAGCAGCAACGCGCACCCCTCACTGCCCTCGCGGTGAGACTCGATGCACTGCGCCAGCTCCTCATTGAAGGCCGTTCGACTGTACAAACCGGTAAGCTCATCGTGGGTCAGCATGTTCTGAATTCTGACGTAGGGTTGCCGCACGACTTCACTGTAAAGAGCACGATACAAAAAGTAGTATGCCACCACTTTGTAGACATGACCCAGCAAGTTCGCGGTGCTGTTGACGGTGATATACATCGTGAAGAACAGCTCCCCCGCGGCCATCAGCAACAACGCTAGCAACAAGCTGCTCGTATCGCCGTGGGCGATGATTTTTCGCCGAGCATAGATCAGCACCGCTGTCGCAATATACACCGCAAAAACGCCCCACTCGGCGCCGATCTTGAGCGGCGTGAGCCCCACCCCGTCGACGAACATCCCCGGCATCGCCTGCGGCGCCACGAGGACCGGCAGCGACAGCCCCGCCACTGCAAGCAGCGTCATTGCGAACAGCACGCGGAACACGGCGGGGCGATCGACATGGGATTCCGGTACAAGCACATAGGCCAGCAGCGCAAGGCCCGCGGCGACGCGCCCGTAAAGCCAGAACCAAATCGACTTATGCGGGCTGTTGGCGCTGACCAGGTCGGGCATCCCGACATAGGAAAGAAAATGAAGGGTGTCAAAGACCGCGACACCGAGAAAGGCGCAGCCCACGGCAACCGAACGCAGGGAACGCATTGCGGCGCGGGTTCCATAGGCCGTGAAAAAAATGAGCGCGGCCACGACGATGGAAAATGTCTCGGCCAGAGAATGTAACGCAAGAAATCCCGACACCGACAGCGTTATCTGGTTCGCCGGAAAGGACTGCCAAATAAGCAGCGGAATACTCAGCAGCAACAGTGCGCCGCCAATCCAATAGCTGACGTGAAGCTGAAGGGCGGGTGGTGAATTTCTTGCGGCGTTCGGCACGATCTTGGTGAGCATCAGCGGTGAAGTTCGTCCGAATTGTTTCACACGCGATTGCCGGAAACAATGCCACTTGCCGTCTGTGGCGATTGTCGGTCAAGTCACGTTCGAGACCACCCGCGAACACACGGCCAAGATTTCCTCGTACACGCTCTGCGCCCGGTCGGCGTAGCGGCGCGAAAAGTGAAACGGCACCAAACGCGCCACTTCGGCGGCGCTGGCAATCTCGCCGCAGGCCCGCGTGGTGAGGTGGCCGGTGCGTTGTGCTTGCGCGGCATCCGCTTCGACGAACGGCGACTCACAGATAAACGTGTGCGCGTGTTTAGCCAACGCCACTAGACGACGCCGATTGTCGGCAGTGTCGGCAAGATCGGTAGCGTAAACCAGCTTCTTCCCGGCGCTGATGAGCACCAAATCGGCGGCCAATTCCCCGGCCGTGGCCGTGTTGCCGTCGGGGAGCGCGATCAGCGCCTTATGTTCGCCGGCCAGGATGCGTGTCTTCAAGTCGCCCAACCACGGCCCCGGGGTCAGACCCCGCGTTAACAGGCGATCCTTGCGCACGTTGATCTGTTCCGACGGCTCGAAGGCAAACGCCAGCACCGGCGTGTGATGATCAAGCGTGGCCGCGCGTACGCGAAACCCCGGTTCGTCGCGCAGCACGCCTTGGGGTGCCGCCGCTTCGCCCAGCGGTTCGCAATCCACCCATCCCGCCTCGACGGCATAGCGCTTCAGTCGATCGCCATGCAACTCCGCAATCTCGAAACGCGGCGCGCGCTCGGCGACCCGATCCCACAATATCCCCTGCAGAAACCCGGCGACGTGTCGTGCCAAACCCGGCGGACCATACAAGCGGCACGGGGGGAACTCACCGATGCGCGAACGCAGCAGCCATAAAAACCCGCCGATATGATCCATATGGGCGTGACTGATGAACACGTCGGTGACTTGATGGGCCACCCGCGCCGACAGCCGCTCCACGCCGCCCAGATCGAACAGCATGCTGCGACCGCGGTAGCGAAAACGCAGATGTAACAGCGGATCGCCGAATACACCGTTGACCAATTCGACGTCGAGGGCGCCGACACGGCCGGCGATGGGCGGCCCGCCTTCTCGTTCCCAACTCGGCGAGGCGGTTATGGACGGAATGAAGTCGCGCTTTTCTGAAACAAACGGCACCGCCGTGGCAATCATACCGTTGGCATCGCGCACTGCGTCTCGCACCAGCAGCGACGTGACGTCGCGGACCGGCGCGGGCGCTTTGACAATCAACGCGCCATTCTCGGCCCGCACGACTTCACCGAGCGCGGCGGTGCGCGCGCCGTGGATAAAACCGAGCTGCCGACCAATCCACGCGCTCGCGACGCCCACCGGCGGAGGCGTACCGCTGCATGCCAGCGTGGAAAGTTCGAAGCGTTGCTCGGTCGCCTCCGCAAGATAACTGTCCCACCGCGCCGTGCGCGCGCGCTCCCGCGTTCTTTTTCCCGGGCGCTGCGCCGCGTTTGCGGCATGCACTATGTAAACGGGTCGTTGCAACGCGCGTAGTTCGTCCAACAATGGCGGCGCGCGATCAGCCGCCGTTAGCGCCAAAACCGCATCGATTTGCGCGGCCTCAACCAATCCGAGCAATAACTCGCTGCCGGCAACGCCGCGCACTACGCCAGGGCCATCGATCAACATTACGCCGTCGCGTTGCTCGCGCGCCAAGCGCTGGACGCCCGCCACCAGCGGCAGTCGAAAGCGACCGGCGTCAAGCGTGCACAGCGCTTCGTATTGAGCAACGCGCCAACCGTCGTTCTGCCACGTGCCCAGCGCGATCGCGCCGGGTATGCCGAAACCCGGTGAACCTGGATCGGCGCTGATGCACCAACACGCGCCTCTAGATTTCGCGATTACCCGCCCCAACTGTGCCGCGAGCGTCGACTTGCCCACGCCGGGCGGACCGAACAATATCACCCGACGGTGCGGCCCGAACACACGATCGACGATGTCCTCGGCATCAGCGTTAAGAACGGGCCAGTCGTTGACTATCGCAGCCCCTTCCTGACTTCGTCCAACGGCTCGCTCCAATCCGGCCCTTCCATATCGGTCTCGGTGTAGCCCAAGTCGTCGTGCTCGACATCGTCGATGGGCCCGGTCCAGTCCTCCGGCTCGGCGACGATTTCCAACGGCATGCCATACCAGGTGTCGCGATCGAGTTCTTCGACATCGCCATCGAAGTGCTGAATCTCGACCAAGCCGCGGTCGTCGTCGACGGCGACAACGGTAAACTCCTGGCCTTTGTCCAAGTGACGATACCAATTGCCAACAATGGGATCCGTGTCAGTAGCCATTTTTTATGTCCCCCTTGTCACGGTTTGTATGGCCCGATAATAACGAACCCAACTGCCTTGCGGTATACGCAAACGCGGTTGATCCATGCGCGATTCGTGGCTTTTTCCGTTAACTTCCCACAGCGGAAGTCGGCACGGCGGCTTGCGCAACCTCGCTCAACGTGAAGTAAAACGTCGCGCCCAGCCCCGGACCGGCATCCACCCAGATTAGCCCGCCGTGACGCTGAACAATCCGACCGACGGTTGCAAGACCGATGCCGGTGCCTTCGAATTCGTCGACGCTGTGCAAGCGCTGAAACGGCGAGAACAACTTATCGGCGTACTGCATGTCGAATCCGGCGCCGTTGTCGCGCACATAGAAACAACGGGTCGCCTCATGGGTCGTTTCGCCGAACTCGATGCGCGCAGCGGCGACGTTTCGCGTGTACTTCCAGGAATTGCCCAAGAGGTTGTACAGCAGAACGCGCATTAGACTGGCATCGCCGAAGGCCGTCAAACCGTCCGCGATGTTGACTTCGACTTTTCGACCCGGATCATTCTTGCGAAATTCTTCGACAATAACTTTGGCTACATGAGTGAGATCCACGGCCCCGCGCTGCAAGCCGACACGGGAAACGCGCGCCAACTTGAGCAAGTCGTCGATCAGACACCCCATGCGTTGCGCCGCGGCGCGCACGCGCTCGAGGTAGCCGCGGGCGGTATCGTCGAGCTGTGGCGCATACTCATCGGCCAGGATGCGCGCGAAGCCGTCAATGGCCCGCAACGGCGAGCGCAAATCATGGGACACCGAGTAACTGAAAGACTCGAGTTCTTTGTTCGCCGTCTCCAACGCAGAGGTGCGCTCGCGCACGCGCTGCTCCAGCGTCGCGTTGAGTTGGCGAATCTCCTCTTCCGTGCGCTTGCGTTCAGAGATATCCCGCGCGATGGCAAGCGCAAGGTTGCGTTGCCCCATTCTGATCAAGCCGACCCGCACTTCAACCGGAAACTCGCTGCCGTCCTTGCGACGGTTGCGCCCCTCCACCAGCACCGACGTTCCAAACTGAAGTTGCCGCCAAATTGACCGTGCCTGCTCTGGCGTGACATCGATCTCGATGTCCTCCACGCTCATCTTCAACAATTCCTCTCGCGAATAGCCCAACAACTTGCACGCCTGTTGATTCACATCCACAAAGCGGCCTTCCACGTCATGCAAAAAGATTCCGTCCATGGCCTGGTCCGCCAGGACCCGAAAACGCGCCTCGGATGCCGCAAGCTCATCCTCCGCTTTATGCAGTTGATGAGTTAACGCCGCGCTCATCAACAGCACCAGGGCGACATAACCGAACTCGGCGGTGTGAACAAACGGCACAAGCCCGAAGTTGACCACCTGGTTAAAAAGAATGAACAGCAGAAAGACACCCAACGCACCGCCAAGCGCGATTGCGCGGCGACGCTCCCCGGCGCGGTAAAACCGTATGCACAAACCGGCGCTGTATGCAAAACTCAGCAGCATGTAAGTCCAACCCGCGACGTACCACGGACCGTGCTGCATCTCCCGCAAGTCGACCACGGTCTCGCCCCAGGGCAGCACCACACGCTCGAACGTCGGCGCTTGGTCGAAGAGCAGCCCGAAGGGCAGCGCAAGATTCGCAGCGAACAGCACCACCGCCGCCAAGGAGAGAATGACCAATAGTGCAGACGGCCGCGCGTTGGTGTAGGCGGCGACGAACCACGGCAGCACGCCGAGCGCCACCACGGCAAGGCCTGTCTCGGCCCGGCGCATCGCAACGAACTCATCTACCGTTTCCGATTGGTAAGCGCCGAGTTTCGCCAACACGTACAACGTCACCGCCAAGCTCAGCAGAGCGAACAACAAGTGCACCGGATGGCGGGGACGCCGCGCGCCGACCCAGAAATGGTGAACGGCGGAATAAAGACATACGCCCGCGAGAAGAGGATGAATCGTAACTAACATAGGGGCCACGCGCTGTCCTATGGGCTTGTGGGCGACAGCGACGAGTATAAACGTGAATAAATAAAAACGTAACTTTGCTACACAAACTCAGAGGATGCTGTCCGGATTGTACTGTTTGTTTTGTCCGGCACCACGGTGTGTGACATTCGCTTGATGGCGCGCAATCATGCGCCAATGTCGTCGGTCAGGCCGCTACGGATGGTCTGCCGCCACGTAGGTGTCCATCACTCAAAGTGAA
>JAKACW010000031.1 GCA_021821045.1 Pseudomonadota bacterium | reverse complement strand
AATCTTGCCCGCCGCATAGGTTCGTTCTTGGTAGTTGACCGTCAGCGGAAAAAAGTCTCGTCCTGCTTCGGCCTCTTTGCGAGCCACGGCGGTTACCAGCACGGCAGTCTCGCCCATGCTGCACATGACGGCGCCGGAGGATTGCCGCGCCAGTTCGCCCGTTTCAATTTTTACCGTTCGGTCGCCGTACTGGAATGATTTGACGATAGGAGTAGGTGTGCTCATGTTTCGCTTGTCCCGCGTAATGGCTAATGGACCCGTTCGATTCCGCCACGGCGTCCATAGGCCTGATTAACAATGATCTACGCGCCTAAGTGACGCGCGCGCAAAACCGATTAACGGCGCAGTCCGAGCTTGTTGATGAGCTCTCTGTAACGCGCAATATCAGTGTTCTTCAGGTAGTCGAGAAGTTTGCGGCGCTGGCTCACCATGCGCAGCAAGCCTTGGCGCGAGTGATGGTCTTTGTCGTGGGACTTGAAATGATCCGACAACTGATCGATACGCGCAGACAACAAAGCAACTTGAACTTCCGGCGATCCGGTGTCTTTGTTGCCACGGGCATTGTCGTCGACGATTTTACGTTTTACTTCGGCCGATAAGGACATTGATAACTCCTACGTCATTTGTAGGATCACCCAATCACGGGCAACCCTCTCACTGTTTCACCCTTCATTTAAGAGGCGCATATTGTACCTGCGCTGCTATTTTCCTGACAAGCAAGGATAAAAGGCCGCTGCGGCCCCTAGCTCTTTAAGAGCCGCTTGGGCGACACCCGCCCATCATCCATAATTCGCCCCACACCGATAAAGCGATTATCGTCGCGGTAGATTCGCACCCAGCCTTGCGTCGGCGACTGGGGCACAAACACGGGTTGACCGCGGCACAAGAAAAACGCCAGGTCGTTGGACACCTTCACGCCCGGCCAGCCGGCGATCGCGGTTTCCGAGGGCAGCAGAAACTGCGGCAGAGCGGCTGGGTCCTCTGCCGCAACACGCTCCAAAGTGTCCAAGGTGACCATCGGTTCGTCACGGAATGGGCCCACGGCGGTGCGCCGCAAGGCGAGAACATGCCCCCCGCAGCCGAGCGCCGCACCCAAGTCTTCCGCCAAGGTACGGATATAGGTTCCCTTGGAGCAGAGGACCGATAAGGACAACCGGTCGCCCTCGATGCTTATCAATTCAAGGCTATGAATAATGATTTCGCGCGACTCCCGCGCCACTTCCTGCCCGGCGCGGGCCAGCTTGTACAGCGGCTGACCGTTCACCTTGATGGCCGAGTGCATCGGCGGCGTTTGGCTCTGCGGGCCTCGGAACCTCGCCAGCAGCGACTCGACGCCGTCGACGGTCAAGGGCGGCACATCGCTGCGGGAGGTCACTTCCCCTTCGGCGTCGCCGGTGTTGGTAGTGACGCCCAGTTGAATCGTCACCTCATAGCGCTTGTCCGCTTCCAGCAGAAACGCCGACATCTTGGTGGCCTCGCCCAGACACAACGGCAACATGCCCGTCGCCAAGGGGTCAAGACTGCCGGTATGTCCCGCCTTGCGCGCATTGAAGAGCCGCTTGACGCGCTGGAGTGCGGCGTTGGAGGTCAAACCTTGGGGTTTGTCGAGCAGGATGATGCCGTTGACCTCGACGCCCGCCGATCGTCGTCTAGTCATTCGCACGCTCTCCGCCGCCTTGAGCGTCCTTCTCGTCTTCGGCGACGGCCTTTTCGATCAACGCCGAAAGACGCATACCGCGATCCGCCGCCTCGTCGTAGTGAAACGCCAGCTGCGGCACGACGCGCAAGCGCATGCGCTGCCCGACCAGATGGCGCAGGAAACCCGCCGCGTGGTTGAGCGCCTGCTGGGCCGCTATACGGGCCTGGGGATCCTCATCCAGCAGCGTGAAATAGATCTTGGCGTGGGACAGATCTTTCGTAACCTGAACCGCGCTGACGGTCACGAATCCGACGCGGGGATCTTTCACTTCGTCATGAATCAGCAGCGCGATCTCGCGCTGCAACTGACCGGCGACCCGGTCAGTTCGAGTAAAGTCTTTTGGCATGAATAAGGTCTATTGTTAAGGCGTGAAAACGCCGGGCAATTACAGCGTCTTGCGAACCTCTACACGCTCGTACACTTCGATTTGATCGCCGGGCTTCACGTCGTTGTAGTTCTTGACGCCGATACCGCACTCCATGCCCGCTTTGACTTCGCTGACGTCATCCTTGAAGCGCCGCAGCGATTCCAACTCGCCCTCGTAAATCACGACATTGTCGCGCAGCACGCGGATCGGGTTGTTGCGCTTGACCACACCCTCGACCACCAAACAGCCCGCGACGTTGCCGAACTTCGGCGAGCGGAACACGTCACGCACTTCGGCCAGACCGATGATCTGTTCCTTGAACTCCGGCGCAAGCATGCCGGTCATGGCTTGGCGAACTTCGTCGATGACCTCATAGATCACGCTGTAGTAGCGCAAGTCGACGCCGTTTTCTTCCACCAGGCGCTTGGCGCCCGCGTCGGCGCGAACGTTGAACCCGATGACGGTCGCGGTCGACGCCAATGCAAGATTGATGTCCGACTCGGTGATGCCACCGACGCCGGCGGCAACGATCTTGACCTTGACTTCGTTGGTCGAAAGTTTTTGCAGTGAATCGCTCAACGCCTCGGCCGAACCCTGCACATCCGCCTTGAGCACCACGTTGAGGGTCTTGACCTCGCCCTCCTGCATTTGCGAGAACATGTTCTCCAGTTTCGCTGCCTGCTGTTTGGCGAGCTTCACGTCGCGGAACTTGCCTTGGCGGAACAGCGCGACCTCGCGGGCCTTGCGCTCGTCTTGCACCACGATGGCTTCGTCACCGGCATTTGGCGTGCCCGACAAACCGAGCACTTCCACCGGAGTCGCCGGCCCCGCTTCCTTCAAGCTGCGACCCGCTTCATCGAGCATCGCGCGGACACGGCCGTACTCTTGGCCGGCCAGCAACACGTCGCCGGGCTTGAGCACGCCATCCTGAATCAATATCGTGGCGACGGGTCCGCGGCCTTTATCCAAACGCGACTCGACCACCGTCGCCTTCGCCGGACAATTGATGCGGGCGCGTAGCTCCAGCACTTCCGACTGCAGCAATATAGCGTCCAACAGCGCGTCCACGCCTTCACCGGTCTTGGCCGAGACGTTGACGAACATGGTGTCGCCGCCCCATTCCTCGGGAATGACTTCGAGACCGACCAGCTCCTGCTTCACGCGATCCGGCTGCGCTTCGGGCTTGTCGATCTTGTTCACTGCGACAACCAGCGGTACGCCACCGGCTTTCGCGTGCGCAACGGCTTCACGGGTTTGCGGCATGACGCCATCGTCCGCCGCCACCACCAAAACCACGATGTCCGTGACTTTCGCGCCGCGAGCGCGCATGGCGGTAAACGCCTCGTGACCCGGCGTGTCCAAAAAGGTGATACTGCCTTTGTCCAGACTCACATGATAGGCGCCGATATGCTGCGTGATGCCGCCCGCTTCGCCCGCCGCGACTTTGGCCCGTCGAATATAGTCGAGCAGCGACGTCTTCCCATGATCGACATGACCCATGATCGTCACCACCGGCGCCCGCGGCACTTCGTCGCCGACCACTTCGCCTTTGGCGGCTAACTCCTCTTCGAGGGCGTTTTCTTTGAGCAGCTTGACCTTATGGCCCATTTCCTCGACGACCAAAGCGGCGGTTGCCTGGTCGAGCACTTGATTGATGGTAACCATGCTGCCAAGGCTCATCATCAAACGAATGACTTCAGCCGTCTTAACCGACATCTTCTGAGCGAGTTCGCCGACGGTGATCGTTTCGGGAATCGCCACTTCACGCACGATCGGCGCCGTGGGCATCTCGAATCCATGCCTGGCCCCCGCGCTCACGACCACGGACTTGCCCTTTTGCTTTTTCTTGCGCCGACCACCGGGGGCGGCAACGTGCAGTTCCTCGCGTCCGAATTTGCGTGAGCCGCGATCACCCCACTCCTCGCGTCCGCCGCGGGCGCCTTTCTTGGCTTTCTTTTCCGCTTCCTTCGTTTCTGCCGGCGTTTCTTTGGTGCGCGGCTTTTCAGCCTCGCGCGCGGCGGCGGCGGCAGGCTCCGCAGCGGCTGCGGGTGCTACTGCGGCGACCGGAGCCGCAACCGGAGCCGCAACCGCGGCTTCGGGTTGAGCGGGCGTAATCTCGGGCTGCTCCGGAGCTTTTTCCGGTGCCGCCGTTACCGGCGGCGCAGCCGCGGCGGCCTTCGCTTCCGCCTCGCGCCGTTCTTCCTCCAGGCGCTTGGCCTCTTCCTCCATTACCGCACTGCGTTTGACGTAGGTGCGGCGCTTGCGAACCTCCACGTTGACGGTTTTGGCCTTGACTCCGGATACGCCGGTTTGACGCAATTCGCCCACGACCTTGCGGCGCAGCGTGATCTTTTTCGGACTCGCTTCCGCGGCTGGCCGGACACCGCCGGAAAAAGTGCGCAAATGCTGCAGAAGCTGCAGCTTCTCCTTATCCGAAATCATTTCGTCCGGATCTTTCATAGACAAACCCGCCTCCTCGAGCTGACCCATCAGCCGCTCAATCGGAATCCCTACCACGTCAGCGAGTTGTCTAACCGTTACTTCTGCCATACTGCGCCCTCATTCCTTTATCTTTACAGGCCCGCGAGCCGGTTCGTATCACGCCCGGTACTCTGCATTAGCCCTGACTCTCCTGGGCGAACCAGGGAGCACGGGCCGTCATGATCAAGTCTTTCGCCCGCTGCTCTTCGAGACCTTCGATGTCCAGCAAATCATCGACCGCCTGCTCGGCCAGATCTTCCCGTGTCACCACGCCTTTATTCGCCAGCTTATAAGCCAGGTCGCTGTCCATGCCCTCCATCTCCAGCAAATCCGTGGCGGGCTCGGCCGCGCCTGCGCCGCCGCCGGTCAGCGCGCGCGTAAGCAACACATCGCGAGCGCGGCTGCGCAATTCCTCTACCAGTTCCTGATTGAATTCCTCGATCGCCGCCATTTCCTGCGATGGCACGTACGCCACTTCCTCGATGCTGGAAAAACCTTCCTGCACCAAAATGACCGCAACTTCCTCGTCCACGTCCAACTGGTCCATGAACAGTTTCTTCAAGTTCTCCTCTTCAACCTCGCTCTTCTTCTCGGCTTCGCCCTCGCTCATGACATTCAAGGTCCAGCCGGTCAATTGCGTCGCCAGACGAATATTCTGGCCACCGCGACCGATGGCCTGCGACAGGTCCTTCTCCGCCACCGCGATATCCATGCTGTGGGAATCCTCGTCCACGACGATCGACATGATTTCCGCCGGCGACATCGCGTTGATGACGAATTGCGCGGGATTCTCGTCCCACAGGATGATGTCGATGCGCTCGCCGCTCAGTTCATTCGAAACCGCTTGAACACGCGATCCCCGCATGCCCACGCAGGCGCCGACCGGGTCGATGCGCGCGTCGTTGGATTTGACGGCGATCTTGGCCCGCGAACCCGGATCCCGCGCCGCACTCACGATAGTTATCAAGCCTTCGCCCGCCTCGGGAACTTCGAGCTTGAACAATTCGATCAGCAGCTCCGGCGCCGCGCGACTGATGAACAGCTGCGGACCGCGTGCTTCGGAACGCACCTCCTTCAAAAAGCCGCGCACGCGGTCGCCCGGGCGCATGCTTTCGCGGGGAATCATCTCCTCGCGCGGGATGATGGCCTCGGCGTTGGCCCCAAGATCCAAAGTGACGCCGCTGCGCTCGACGCGCTTGACTACGCCGGTAACGAGCTGACCCACTCTGCTGCGATAAGCGTCAACGATCTGCGCCCGTTCAGCTTCGCGCACTTTCTGCACGATGACCTGTTTGGCCGTCTGCGCCGCAATGCGTCCGAATGCAACCGACTCAATCTGTTCTTCCGCCCAGTCGCCGACCTTGAGGTTCGGGTCGATCTCAGCCGCTTCCTTCAATAGCAACTGGCGCGAGGGGGCCTCGAAAACGATCGTTTCGTCATCGACCACCTGCCAGCGGCGGAACGTTTCATAATCGCCCGTGGCGCGATCGATGGCCACCCGCACCTCGATATCATCGTTGTGCTTTTTCTTGGTCGCTGTCGCCAAGGCAGCTTCGATCGCCTCGAAAATAATGTCTTTGGCGACACCCTTCTCGTTGGAAACCGCTTCGACGACCATCAGGATTTCTTTGCTCATCACATTTTCCTCATACAGCCACAGGCGACACCTGATCCATCCCGTTCGTTCTTACGAACCCCAAACTACTTGCGCGCAAAATCCGCAGAGAAATCGGGAACCAAACGCGCCTTTTCGATCTGCGCCAATGGCACCGCAAACACACGATCCTCTTCAAGCACCAACACATTGTCGTTTTCCAACCCTTGCAGCACGCCCGAGAACTTGCGACGGCCTTCCAATGGGAACGCCATGCGCAGCTGCACTTTCTGCCCGCAAAATCGCTGATAGTGCTCGCGCGTAAACAAAGGGCGATCGGCGCCGGGCGACGACACTTCGAGGTAGTAGCGCCCCTTCACGATATCCTCGACATCCAACACGCCGCTCACCTGGTGGCTGACCAACGCGCAATCATCCACCGTTACACCCGCCGGCGCATCGATATAAATGCGCAACAATGCGCTGCCGCGCTGCGGAATGTACTCTACTCCCACCCACTCGTAACCCATTCCGGTTACTACAGGCTCAAGGGCCGCCGCGATACGGTCCGCGGTTTGCTTCGCCATACAAAACCTCGTGCTACATCAGCCCTACAAACGAAAAATGGGCCAATGGCCCACTTTTCAACGCACCGGACGCCAGACTTCGGTCCCGTGCAAGGAATTCGTTCTGCGCCTTAGGCGCCCGACCGCACACTCATCAACTAAAAAGCCCCTTTACGGGGCCCCTCTCACTCGCTATTGTTGTTGTCTCGGCGTTGGGGGACTACCGAGAGGCCTTGCGGCCTTTAGCATTTGGGGCTTCGCTCCTGAAACAAGCCCGCTATCCCGTGTTGATGCGCGTCCCGGGTCAGTCTGTCCATCTAAAGATAGACCCGTTTTCAAGAGTCGCAATAGTCTAGCGGCAAAAGCGTGCGCTTTCAACCGAATAGCCGGTTTTAGCAGCGGGCGCCGCGCCCACCCCCGCCAAGCACGCCGACAGTGAAAGCATAATTATATGTTTTTAATGAACTTTTGAGGGCGATCGACGATGCAGGCAGTTCACCGAAAGTGCGCAGCGACAATCCTGGCGTTAACTCTGGGGGGCTGTGAAACCCTGCAGCCGGAATCAACTCAACCCATGAGCGTCGGCGAGGCGAAGGCCATGTGGTCGGTGGCCCGCTCCAATGGAGGAAGCCTCAGCAGCGAGCAATGCAAATTACTGTCGAGCCCAAAGACCTATTCGAGCGGGGCCGGCAGCGATGAAATCCGCGTCGAGGTGAGTAACAGCGGACTCGTTTCATTGATCACTCAAGAGGACCCCTTCGACACCCGCGCCCTCGATCAGATCGGGCTGCGCATCGACGACCGGGACGCGGTGCTCAAGCCGCAACCCCACGGCGCCCAGCGACTGACCTTCAACGAACGCGAGAGCGGCCTATTGCTTGACCAGATGCGCGAGGGTAGCAGTCTGCGAATCCAAATTGTTTTATATCCGCGCAAGGAACTGCTGACCGGGGTATATTCGCTGCGGGGCTTCGAGTCGGCCCTGCTGACCTACCGCATGTGTGAAGTCGTTCGCGCGGAACAGGCGGCGAAAAACACCGCCGCGGCGCCCGAGTAGTTTTTTCTTCGGGGTCCTCGACTACTCGAAGGCGGGGATTGGGATCTCCGCCCGAACCTCTTCCGGCCTACCAAACAGGATGCCGCGGCCCCCATCGACGCCTAGACCAAGGACGGTTCTCCAATCCTCTTCATTCTCCACCGATTCGGCAATCATAGTGATCTCATGGCCGCGGGAAACCTCGGTGAATACGCGAATAATGTTGCGGTTGTCGGCGTTCTCGGCGATGCCCCGAATGTAGCTCCCGTCGAGTTTGACGTAGTCCACCGCCAAGGAGTGCAAATAGCCGATGGTCGCGAAGCCGATCCCGAAATGATCCAATGACGTACCAACCCCCAGCGCGCGCAACCGCTGGAACAGCAGTTTGACCGCCTCGAACTGAGTCTGAAGTACGTATTCGGACACCTCGATAATCAAACCGGCCGCATAATGGGGCGACACAAGAAAAGCGCTGTAAAGCCAATCCAGGAATTCCGGACTGACAACCGATGCCGCGGACAAGTTCACGGCGTAGGGTTCGTGGTCCTGGCGTTGACCGTCCAGCCGCTGCATCACTGTTTCGAGCACAAGCCGGTCAAGCTCGGTCCCCAAGCCGAACCGATCCACAACGGGAAGGAAAACGCCGGCTGGAATCAACTCACCTTGCTCGTCGCTGATGCGCACAAAAACTTCACGGTGAACAAGGTGACGTTCGCGATTGACCACGGACTGCTCCACGAGGACCACGCTTCGAGTCGTCAGCGCGCGGTCGATGAGCGAGCGCCAAGTCTCGGTGTTATACGTCCACTTGCGCGTTTCGATGTTATCGATGGCCGACAGCGACCACGCGAAGGGCCCCTTCTGCTGCGCCGTGCGCAGCGCGCCATCGGCAATCGCCATCAGTTCGGAGATGTCGCGTCGATCCGCATAGACGCTTGCGCCAACGTACGCCGCCACGCGTTGATCGGTGCGCGCCGGCACTTGCGCCAACCCGGCGCTCAATTTCTCGCATTCCTGCTTGACGTCCTTGAGTTCCGCGCACGGCACAAAGATGGCCATGTCTGTTCCGCTGACCCGGGCCACCAATCGCTTCTCGTGGAAGGTGAATGCGTCGCGCACCACGTTGGCGATCTCCGCCAACACCCTGTCGCCGGCCTGAATTCCGGACCTGTCATTGACCGGCTTGAGGCCGTCAACGCGTATGAGCAGCAACGCGCCGAAATCGCAGGAGTCCGGCTCGCGCACGACGCTTTTCAGACGCGCCTCGAACGCGCGGCGATTGCTCAGCCCCGTGACCATGTCGGTGAATGCCTCGTCGCGCAACCGATCGGCGAGCGAAGTCTGCTCCTGCACCATGGCTTCCACGTTTTGGACCATTGTGTTCATCGCCGCGCTGAGGCTGGCGATTTCCTGAAAAGGCGTGTCCTCGGTAATCGGGGTGAAGCGCCGCGACGCCACATTCAGCGCCGTTTTTTCGACATCCAACAGAGCAGTTATGAAGCGGTTAAACGCGAGCGAGACCAACACTTGGGCGACGATGGTCAACAGCAGCAGCCACCAAACCGACCCAACCAACGCATTCCACAACATCTCGTAGAGACGAGCCGGATTGACTTCGATTCCAACCCGAATCATCCGGTCGGTGATCAGGTCTTGATCGACCACGACCTCGGGCAAATCGAACGGCATCAGGTACGCCAGCCAGCCGGGATACTGGCCGTCATCAGAAACCGACTCCCGCCGCAGCAAACTGGCGCCGAACTTGTCCGTCACCTCGACGGCTTTGAAGGAAGCTTTCCTGAGAACGGATTCGGCGAGCCTTTCGGCGGCCCGCACATTGTCTGCAACCATCAACGGAGAGATTGCTTCGGCGTAGGCCACGCCGACGTCATAGGCGTGATCCAAGAGCTGGGCTTCGAGGTGGGAGCGGGACACAGCCAACTGAATACCGATGAGGCCAACGTATAGCAGGCCCATCAGCATGCAGATCAATATATAAAGTCGTTTGCGTAGCGTCACGGCGGTCCAACTCAAGGTCCGATCCTGTTGTCGACGCGCCGGCGCAAAAGCTAAAGCCAAACAAACAGTTCGCCGGCCGGACAGAGCGGATTCGTCATCCTGCGATGGGCGCTGGCCTGGGGTTAACAGGCAACATGAACATGGAAATCAAAAACGACATCACGGCCACCCCGCCGGTAACCAGGACGGTCCAGCTGTAGTCGCCAAACCAGTCGAAAGCATTGGCGCCCAGTTGGGTCGACAGGAACGCCCCTACTTGGTGGCTGAGCCAGATGAAACCGAATGCAAAGCCTTTGTTGTGACTGCCAAATAGGCTAAGGGTGTACATCGATGTGCCAATGACCGTGCCCAGATAGCTCAAGCCAAACAAGGCGCTGAATACCAACACCCCAGCCGGACTGGGGAACATGAAAAGCACAAACATGGCCCCGGCGCGCAGCAAATAGAATCCGGCAATGACCGACCCCTTCGGATACCTATCACACATCCACCCGGCGATCAGCCCGCCGACCAGTTCGGTGACGCCCAGCACCACCAGCGCCGTGCCGATCTGCGCCGGCGATAGTTTTAAATCCTGCAGATAGGCCACCATGTGAACATCGATGAACGCCATGGTCGCCCCGCAGCCGGCGAACCCGAACAGCAGCGCGTAATAGGGTTTCGTGGTGAACACCAGCTTGAGCCGATCGCGCAGCGGTGGCGCGACATCGTCATGGGCCGCGACCGGCGCCGGCGCATCCGGCAATCCAAAATGCACCGCCAACAACATCGGAATCAAAAAAAACAATCCCAACGCAGTGTAGACATGCTGCCACGCCAGGTAGCCCTGAATGAACACCCACAATGGCGACAACACGATGAAGCCAATGGCCGCGCCATTGGTGAGAAAGGCGTAAGCCAAGCCTTTGCGCCGTTCGGCCATGGTGCGATCGACCAGCAATCCCATGGGCACATAGGACATCGCGGTCAACCCAAACGCGGCGACGATCCCATAAAGCGCAACGAATACCGCAAACGAGTCGATGAGACCGCAACCGATGAACGCCACACCCGCCAGCGCAATGCCCAGCGTGATGGTGCGAGTCGGCCCGATGCGATCGGACAGAAAGCCGACAATGGGCGAGGCAATGCCGAATACCAACATGAAAACCGCCATAGCGACCGCAAAGCCGCCGCGATCGAGACCGAAGCTCTCGGTCATTTGCACGAAAAATACTTGATACGTTGTTTTAATACTCGACGAGAGGAAGATGACCATGAAGCCGATGCCGAGCACCCACCCCATGTAGCGGGTCAAGCCAGTCGAGCCCGGCGCGGAATTCGTCGACGACGTCATGAATTCGTTCCTTTTCTTATACGCATGAATCATCGCCGCGTCGGCGATACGAGTGGCACACAGATTACCGGAATCTGGAACGGACGGGCATACGATGGGTTACGCAGAAACGGGATCGAGAAAGAAGGCGCCGCCCGATGAGGTGTAAACGTTGTACTCAATTGGCACTAGTCGCAAGCCACTGCGGAATAGTGTCATGGGCGGCGCGTCCGGTGACGACAACGCAACAGCGCGCTGATTTGTCGTGTTCTGGTGAGCGCAATTCGCGAAATTCAGAAAAAACGGGTTTGTCGCGAAATTCGAACGTATTTCATTATACGGTTGTAGCGACCGCGATCAACCGAAATTTTTATTATATTTTTCCGTTAGTTACAATATTCACTTAACGTCAAAGGTTGACTAGATACCGGTCATCCCGACACTGGTTAGGTAATTTGAACAATGCGGCGGAGCCTCCCGCGCGCCGAATTCCTCAGTAGACCACACGGACGGAGGCCCACCATGAACCGGTACGCTGCGACTGTCTCACTGGTTGTTTTGATTGCGCCGAACTTAGCGCGGGCGCATGCATTGGAGCGAATAGACGTTTGCGCGACTGACCTGGCGCAAGTCGCGGCGGCGGTCGAAACCGTCAGCCAACGCTACGTCAAACAGCAACGCACGCTGTTCAAAAGGCGATCCACGACGGCGCACATCGAACAACACATGGACCAGTGGATCTCCCTCTTGCGCGCCTCGCGAACCAACGACCAATGCACCCTCGAACAAAAGGCCCGGCTGATGCAGTTTCAGTTTGACCTTGAACGGTTGCTCGAGTGAGCGCGACTCTAGCTTAAGAACAGCGCAATGAAGTCCTGCACCGGCATGTCATCCAAAGTGTCGGGGTGATTGAACAGAACAATCACCTTGTTCACGTGCGCCGCATCAAACCGTCGCGCAAGATTGTTGGCGGCTTTGTCATAAAGCAGCGGAATACCCTCCGGCCGCCGGCGCCGATGGCCGATGGGGTAGTAAACCTCGATGCGTTCGGTGGCGGACCCGTCGACGAAAAACACTTGAACCGAATTGGGAATCGCCCTTTTGTCCGGCGCAAGATAATCGACAGAGAATTGTTTGTTCTCGCTCACTTCCATCTTGGCGCGCAGCGCGTCGATGCGGGGATCCGCCGCAACGGTGTCGTCATAATCCTCGGCGGTCAGGCGACCGTAAATCAGCGGCACCGCCACCATGTACTGCAGGCAGTGGTCCCGATCCGCCGGATTATCCAGCGGACCCGTCTTGTCGATGATGCGGGCGCCCGCTTCCTGGGTTTCGATGACCACTCGGCTGATCTCATGCAAGCGGTTCCTGACCTCGGGATGGAGTTGCAGCGCCGCCTCCACCGCGGTCTGGGCGTGAAACTCTGCCGGAAAGGAGATCTTAAACAGCACATTCTCCATGACATAAGTGTCGAGGCGCTGGGGCAAGGAAATCGATCGACTGTTAAAGAGAACATCGTAGAAACCCCAGCGCTGGGCGGTCAACGCCGAGGGATAGCCCATTTCACCGCGCAATGCCATCAACGCGTGCCAGACGCCGCGACTTGTGGCATCCCCCGCCGCCCAACTCTTGCGGCTGCCGGTGTTGGGCGCATGGCGGTAGGTGCGCAGCGCGCCGCCGTCGAGCCACGCATTCGACAGGGCATTCACCGCATGCTCGCGGTTGCCGCCCAACATGCCGGTGGCCACGGCGGTCGTCGCGATGCGAACCAGAATCACATGATCCAGTCCCACCTGGTTAAAACTATTCTCCAGCGCCAGCACACCTTGAATCTCATGGGCCTTGATCATCGCGGTCAGCACATCGCGCACACTAAGCGGCGATACGCCCCCGGCGACCCGCTGGCGAGATAGATAATCGGCGAGCATCAGAATGCCGCCGAGGTTGTCGGAGGGATGGCCCCACTCCGCCGCCAGCCAGGTGTCGTTGTAATCCAACCAGCGCACCATTGCGCCGAAATTGAATGCCGCGCGCACCGGATCAAGACTATACGACGTTCCCGGGACACGGGCGCCATCCGCCATCTCCGCACCCGGCACGACCGGTCCCAGCATGCGAGTGCAAGCCGGAAACTCCAAGGCCAGCATGGCGCAGCCCAGGCTATCCATCAGACACAGCCGCGCCGTGGCATAGGCCTCCGCGCTGGTGATCGGGGTATCGACGATGTAATCCGCGATTTCCGCCAGCACGGCGTCGGCGGGCGGTCTGGCGGCTGAACGGTAGTCTGAACTCATCATAGTCCTCGAATTAATCGTCACATCGCGAAAGGATCCGCTCTCACAGCGAGATCGTACTTCATTGTGGGAGCGGTTTCCTACCGCGATTATTCGTTCACTTTGTCGCCGGCGACGATTCTATCGCGGATAAATCCGCTCCCCCTTTGGACGTCAGCGCTGACTCATCGGCACATACGGCCGCTCATCGGGCCCAACGTAGTCGGCGCTCGGGCGAATCAAGGCATTGTTCGCCCGCTGTTCGAACACATGGGCCGCCCACCCGGTGATGCGCGAACAGACGAATATCGGCGTATAGAGGCTCACCGGAATGTCCATGAAGTGATAGGTCGACGCGCTGTAAAAATCCAAGTTCGGGTAGATGTTCTTCTCCCGTACCATGAACGCCTCGATGGTTTCGGACACCGGAAAATAGCGCGAGTCGCCCACCGCATCGGCCAACTGTTTCGACCACGTTTTGATGATCGGACTGCGCGGGTCCATTTTTTTGTACACCCGGTGACCGAACCCCATGATCTTTTCCTTGGCGGCCAGGGCCGCGCGCAACGCCGGCTCGACTTCATCCGGCCGCTCGAAACGGGATATCAACTCCATGGCCGCCTCGTTGGCACCGCCATGCAGCGGGCCGCGCAAGGTGCCGATGGCCGCGGTGATGCACGAATAAAAATCCGACAACGTGGACGCGGCCACCCGCGCCGCGAAGGTTGATGCATTGAATTCGTGCTCCGCGTACAGAATCAAAGACACGTCCATGGCGCGCCGCTGCAGCTCGTCGGGCTCGCAATCATGGAGCAAGAACAGAAACTGACTGGCGAGGGAATCATGATTGGTCAGCGTCTCCAACTGCACGCCGTCGCGATGAAAGCGATGCCAGTAGAGCAGCATGGAAGGCAGCGCCCCCAACAAGCGTTCGGCGATTTCCTGCTGCTGATCGAATGCCGACTCCGCTTCGAGACAACCCAGCGCCGAACAACCGGTACGCAGCACGTCCATCGGATGGGCCATGGCCGGCACGCGTTCGAGAATCGCCCGCAGCGGCGCCGGCAAACCGCGATGGGATTTGAGGCGTTCGCGAAAGGCCTTGAACTTGGCCTTGTCGGGAAGCTCGCCGTATAACAACAAGTACGCCACTTCCTCGAAGTTCGACTTGTCAGCCAACTCTTCGATGTCATAGCCGCGATAGTTCAAACCATGCCCGGCTTTGCCCACGGTGCAGATCGCCGTCTCACCGGCGACGATTCCCCCTAGTCCGCCCTTGCCCTGCGCCATAGTTACTCCCGCTCCCGAAACAGGCGTGAAAGATCCTCTTCGTAGTACTCGTAGTTCAATACCTGGTACAACTCGGCCCGGGTCTGCATGGCGCCCAACACCGCTTGCTGCGAACCGTCGCGACGCAGCGTTTCGTACACGTTCTGCGCCGCCTTGCTCATGGCGCGAAACGCCGACAGCGGATACAACACCATCGCCACACCGGCCCGCGCGAATTCGTCCGTGCGCAATATCGGCGTTTTGCCGAATTCGGTCATGTTGGCCAGCACCGGCACACCGACCTTTTCCGTGAATCGCTTGTAGGACGGCAAGTCGGTCAACGCTTCGGCGAAAATCATGTCCGCGCCGGCTTTGACATAGTCCAACGCCCGCGCAATGGCCGCGTCGACCCCTTCCACCGCCGCCGCGTCGGTGCGCGCCATGATGACGAACTCGTTGCTTCCCCGTCCGACGCAGGCGCTGCGAATTCGGGCCTGCATGTCTTCGCTGGACACCAGTTCCTTGCCGGGGCGATGACCGCAACGCTTGGCTTCGATTTGATCCTCCAAATGCATGCCCGCGGCGCCCGCTTCGATCAACGTTCGCGCGGTTTTGGCCGCATCGCCCCAACCGGTGTCCGCGTCGACCAGCAACGGCAATTCGCAGGCCCGCGCAATGCGCCGCGCGTCGGTGGCCACGTCGTCAAGCGTTGTTACGCCCAGATCCGGCAAACCGAAACTGGCGTTGGCCACGCCGGCGCCCGAGAGATAGATGGCGCGAAAACCGGCGCGACGGGCCAGTAACGCGCTGTAGGCGTTGATTGCTCCGACGATTTGCAGCGGCTTTTCCGCCGCCAAAGCGGCACGAAAACGTTGTGCAGCGGACGGTTTGGAGGTCATGAACTCAACTCCGGTCGGTTGGCGAAATGGCGCAGCGCGTCGGGATTGGCCAGCGCATCGGTGTTCTTCACCGGCCGGCCGTGAATCACGTTGGTCACCGCCAGCTCCACGATTTTGCCGCTGATGGTGCGGGGAATGTCCGGCACGGCGAGGATCTTATCCGGCACATGGCGCGGCGTCGTGTTGTCGCGGATCAGTTTCTTGATCTTGGTCCGCAATGCGTCGTCAAGCACCACGTTATCACGCAGCTTGACGAACAACACAACACGCACGTCGTTGTCCCACTCCTGCCCCGCCGCGATGCACTCCAAAATCTCGTCCAACTTTTCCACCTGGCGGTAGATCTCCGCAGTGCCGATGCGCACGCCGCCGGGATTGAGCACGGCATCCGACCGACCGTAAATAATCAAGCCGTCGTGCTCGGTCAGCTCGGCATAGTCGCCATGGGCCCACACACCGGGAAAGCGGCTGAAGTATGCCGCACGATACTTCTCATCGCCCGGATCGTTCCAGAAAAAGACCGGCATGGACGGGAACGGCGCCGCGCATACCAGCTCACCTTTCTCGCCCCGCACAGCCTGGCCTGACTCATTGTATATCTCGACCTGCATTCCCAGTCCGCGGCATTGCAGTTCCCCGCGGTAGACGGGCAGGATGGGGTTCCCCAATGCGAAGCATGAAATGATATCCGTGCCGCCGGAGATGGACGCCAACTGCAGGTCGTCTTTCCAGTCGCGATAAACGTAATCGAAAGATTCCGGCGCCAAGGGAGAACCGGTGGACAGAATCGCGCGCAGCTTGGGAATAGAATGGGTCTTGCGCGGCACCACGCCTTCCTTCTCCGCCGCCGCCAGGTACTTGGCGCTGGTGCCGAATACCGTGATGCCTTCTTGGGCGGCGAAATTCAACAAGGTGTCCGGCTTGGGGTGAAACGGCGAACCGTCGTACAACATCAAAGTCGCGCCGCTGGCCAGACCGCTGACCAACCAGTTCCACATCATCCAACCGCAGGTGGTGAAATAAAGCAGGCGATCGGACGGCCCGATGTCGGTGTGCAAAACATGCTCCTTGAGATGCTGCAACAACGTGCCGCCCGCACCGTGGACAATACACTTGGGCACGCCGGTCGTGCCCGATGAATACATAATGTACAAGGGATGGTTGAACGGCTGCGGGACGAAGCGCAACGACTTGCCGGCGCCTTGGGCGGCAAAGTCCGCAAGCGTCAGCGCCGCCGGCAACCCGGTCAGATCGGGCGCCATGGACACATAAGGCACCACAACCACGCGCTGCAGCGACGGCAGCGCGGCGGCGATCTCCCGCACCCGTGCCAGCGAATCAATGATCTTGCCTTTGTAAAAATACCCGTCGGCAACGAACAGCACTTTCGGTTCGATTTGGCCAAAGCGGTCCAAGACACCATTGCGACCGAAATCCGGCGAGCAGGACGACCACACGCCGCCCAGACTGGCCGTGGCGAGCATGGCAACGATCGTCTCCGGCAGATTGGGCATGAAAGCCGCGACGCGATCGCCCGGCTGCACACCCATTGTGCGCAGCGCGCCGGCGACTGCCGCCACCTGCGCCCCCAGTTGGCCGTAACTCAGTTCGCGGCGAACTTGATCTTCACCCCAAAAAATCAGCGCGGGTTGTCCGGGCTGGGTCGCACAATGACGCAGCAAATTCTCGGCAAAGTTGAGCTCCGCCCCCTCGAACCAGCGCGCCTTGAGGAACTCCGCCCCAGGCGCGAACACCTTGCGCCATGGCGTCGTGGCCTTGACGCCGCAATAGGCCCAAACCGCGGGCCAAAACGCTTCCTTGTGATCGACGGACCAGCGATAAAAATCGGCATAGTCGCCGTCGGGCGCGCCGTGGTGCTGTCGTGAAAAGGCCATGAAGCGGCTCATCTGGGAACCGTCGATACGCGCTTGGCTGGGCGTCCATAACGGCTTCATGCTCACATCCGCAATGCACCGTCGATACGCACAGTCTCGCCGTTGATCATGGTGTTGACGTAGATCTGCTCCACCAGCGCGGCGAACTCTTCCGGTTTGCCCAGTCGTTTCGGGAACGGCGTGCTGGCCTCCAACTCTTCCACCGCTTTGGGCGGCAACGTATCGAACATCGGCGTGCGAAAAAGCCCCGGCGCGATGGTCACGACGCGAATGCCCAGGCGGGCGAATTCCCGTGCCAAAGGCAGCGTCATGCCGACGATCCCGGCTTTGGACGCCGAGTACGCAGCCTGGCCGATTTGACCATCGAAGGCGGCAATAGAGGCGGTTTGAATGATGACGCCGCGCTGGCCCGCCACGTCGGGCGCGTTGTTCTGCATGACGTTCGCGGCGGCCCGCGCGACGCAAAACACGCCGACCAGGTTGATGCGAATTACGCGCTCGAAATCGTCCGTGGCCATCAGTCCGTCGCGGGCCAGCACACGGCGGCTGGGCGCGATGCCCGCGCAGTTGACCAAAAGATCGATGCGCGCGAATTTTTCCATCGCCTTACTGACGGCGGCGTCGACCTGGGATTCCTGGGTGATATCCGTCGCAAGGAAAATGGCGTTCTGTCCAAGCTTGCGGGCCGCGTTGTCGCCTTTTTCTTGGTTGACGTCCAGCAGCACGACGCGGCCGCCGCGCGCCACAACGTGCTCGGCCGTGGCAAACCCGAGTCCGGAGGCGCCGCCGCTGATTAGCGCCGTTGCATTGCTTAGTGTTCGGTCCATTCCGCTCTCCTTGGAAGTCCGGCCCGGCCGACTCGGCTGGCATTGTCGCGGCCCAGCGCATTGGATATGAAGTTGCCAACCTCGATCAGCGCGGCAAGATCGACGCCGGTTTGAATGCCCATGCCGTCCAGCATGTACACCACGTCCTCGGTCGCCACGTTGCCGGTGGCGCCTTTGGCATAAGGACAACCGCCCAACCCCGCCACCGAACTGTCCACCACACTTATTCCCGAGCCTAGCGCGATCAGGATATTCGCCAGCGCCTGACCGCGGGTATCGTGAAAATGCACCGCCAGACGACTTGCGTCCGCGACGGTCAGCACGGCATCGAGCAGCGCCTGAATGGAGCCCGGCGTGCCCACGCCAATGGTGTCGCCGAGGGAAACCTCCCTGGCGCCCATCTCGAGCAACGCTGTGGTCAAATCCGCCACCACGCCGGGTTCGATGGGGCCTTCGTAGGGGCAACCGGCAACGCACGAAATATAGGCGCGCACCGGGAGGTTGACGTCGCGCGCGCCCCGCACGACGGGCTCGAAACGCGCCAGTGACTCGGCGATCGAGCACTGTATGTTGCGCTGGCAGAACGTCTCCGAGGCCGCGGTGAACACGGCGATTTCATCCACCCGGGACGACAATGCTCGCGCCAGTCCGGTAACGTTGGGCACCAGCGCGCTGTAGCACACGCCGGCGCGCCGTTCTATGCGCGCAAACACTTCCTCGGCATCGGCAAGCTGAGGGACCCGCGTCGGATTGACGAAACTGGAGACTTCGATGGCCTGCAAACCGGCCCGGGCAAGCTGGTCGATGAGCTGGACTTTAGTGTCGACGCTGACGGCCTGAGATTCGTTTTGCAGGCCATCCCGCGGACCCACTTCGACGATCTTGACCTTATCCGGCAACTGCATAGCGGTCCATTACGATTTGCGCCACGCGGGCGGCCGCTTCTCGATGAAGCTGCGCAGACCTTCCTGGCCCTCATCGCTGACGCGTAGTTCCGCAATCACGTGGCTGGTATAGAAATCGACATGATCTTGAATGTTGGCGACGTAGTGCACCAGCTCCTTACAGGCCTTTTGAGCTTGGGCGCCGGCGCGCAGCAGCAGTTTGATTTCGCGCTCGACGGCCTCGTCCAATTCCGCCGGCGCCACGGCGCGCGCCAGAAGCCCGAGTTGCTGCGCCTCCCATCCGCTGAAAATCTCGCCGGTCAGAAACAGCCGCTTGGCCTGACGGGCGCCGATGGCGCTAATGACAAAGGGCGCGATCACTGCCGGGGCGATTCCCAGCGTGCTTTCCGTGAAGCCGAATTTGGCCTCCGCCAGACCGACGGCGATGTCGCAGCACGCGATCAAACCCAAACCACCGCCGAAAGCGCCGCCGTTGACCCGCGCGACGGTCGGCTTGGGAAGGTTGTACAAGGCCCGCATCAATCCCGCCAGACGCATCGCGTCATGGCAGTTGGTGTCCATGTCGTATTGGATCATGGACTGCATCCACGTCAAATCCGCGCCGGCGGAGAACGAGTCTCCCGCCCCGGTCAACACGACGATCCGGACTTCCGCGTCCTCGGCCAAACTTTCCAGCCGGGCGGTCAGCTCTGCAATCAGCGCGTCGTCAAACGCGTTGTGTTTTTCCGGACGATTCAATGTGAGCGTGCACACTCCACGCTCGTCCTTGGCCATCAGCAATGTCATTGCGCGAATCGATCCTCACATTCTAAAGACGCCGAAGCGGGTGTCGGGAATGGGGCCGTTCGCCGCCGCGGCAAGGCCGATCGCCAACACCTTGCGAGTGTCCATGGGATCGATGATGCCGTCGTCCCACAACCTCGCCGTGGCGTAATAAGGATTCGCTTGCCGCTCGAACTGGTCCTTCACTTCCTGCTCGAACGCCAAGCGCTCCTGCTCCGGCCAATCCTTTTTCTGGCGCGCATAATTCTCCGCGCGCACGGTGCTCAAGGTCTGGGCCGCCATTTCCCCGCCCATGACCGATATGCGGGCATTGGGCCACATCCACAACTGACGCGGACCATAGGCGCGACCGCACATCGCATAGTTGCCGGCGCCGAACGAACCGCCGATTATGACCGTGAATTTTGGAACTTCGGCGGATGCGACCGCGGTGACCATTTTCGCGCCATCCTTGGCAATACCGCCCTGTTCGAACTTCTTGCCGATCATAAACCCGGTAATGTTCTGCAGGAACACCAATGGTATGCGGCGTTGGCAGCATAACTCAATGAAATGGGTTCCTTTCAGCGCCGATTCGGAAAACAGTACCCCGTTGTTGCCTAAAATCCCCACAGGGTAACCGTGGATTCGCGCGAAACCGCACACCAACGTGGCGCCGTAGTTCGCCTTGAACTCATGAAAGTCGCTGCCGTCCACAATCCGCGCGATGACTTCCCGCACATCATATTGATGGCGTGGGTCTCGCGCCACAACGCCGTAGATCTGCTCGATGGGATAGCGCGGCTCCACCACGGGTCGCGGCGTCATGGACTTTCCGCGTGGATAATTGATGTTCGCCAAGATGTCGCGCGTGATGCGCAGCGCGTCCTCGTCGGATTCCGCCAAATGATCGGTCACGCCGGAGCGCCGGCTGTGCATGTCACCGCCGCCCAGCTCCTCCACGTCCGCCACTTCGCCGGTCGCCGCCTTCACCAATTGCGGACCGCCGAGAAAAATCGTCCCTTGGTTGCGCACGATCACTGACTCGTCAGACATGGACGGCACGTAGGCGCCGCCCGCAACGCACGAGCCCAGCACCACGGCGATCTGCGGTATCCCTTTGGCCGACATGCGCGCCTGCATGAAGTAGACCCGGCCGAAATGATCGCGATCGGGAAACACTTCATCCTGCATGGGCAGGTTGGCGCCGCCGGAATCCACCAGATAGACGCAAGGTAGAAAATTCTGGTCGGCGATTTCCAAGGCGCGTAGATGCTTCTTCGCCGTCATGGGATAGTAGGTTCCGCCTTTGACAGTGGCGTCATTGGCTACGATCAACACTTCCTGACCATGCACCCGCCCAATGCCGGTGACAATGCCAGCGCTGGGAATCTCATCGTCATACATGCCGTAAGCAGCCAGCGGGGAAAACTCAAGGAACGTGCTGCTGGGGTCCACCAGCATCTTGATGCGATCGCGCGCCAACAGCTTGCCGCGGGCCAGATGTTTCTCGCGCGCCGATTTCGACCCACCCTGGGTGACGTGCGTGATTTTTGATTTGAGTTCGTCCACCAAGCTGTACATGTGCTCGGTGTTGGCGACAAACGCGTCGGAATGGACATCCACTTCGGATTTGATGATCGCCATCAATGGCCCTTTCGATTACTTCGATCGCTAGATAACTTCGATCGCGATAGCGGTCGCCTCGCCGCCGCCAATGCACAATGATGCCACACCTCGCTTGAGTCCGCGCTTGCGCAAGGCATGGACCAACGTCACGATGATGCGCGCCCCGGTGGCGCCGATGGGATGACCCATGGCGCAGGCGCCGCCGTTGACGTTGACTTTATCGCGGGGCAAATCCAACGCTTTGATCGCCGCCATGGCGACCACCGCAAACGCTTCGTTGATTTCGAACAAGTCGACGTCGTCTTTCTTCCAGCCGACCTGGGACAACAATCGCTCAATGGCACGGATGGGCGCGGTGGTAAACGCTTCCGGGGCTTGGGCATGGGCGGTGTAACCCGCGATGCGCGCGAGGGGCTGCATGCCCAGTTTACCGGCCGTCGCAGGCATGGCCAACACCAACGCCGCCGCGCCGTCAGAGATGGACGACGAATTGGCTGCCGTCACCGTGCCGGCCTTCTTGTCGAACGCCGGTTTGAGCTGGGGTATCTTCTCGATCTTGCACTTGGGCGGCTGCTCATCCTGATTGATCTGCGCAGCGCCGTCCTTGCCCGCCACGCTGACGGCGACGATCTCCTCATCAAAGGCCCCGCCGGACATGGCCGCCACCGCGCGACGCACCGATTCGATGGCGTACTGGTCCTGCGCTTCCCGGGAGAAGGCAAACTCGCGGGCGCAATTCTCCGCGAAGCAACCCATCAGCGCGTTGTCCGCCGCGTTTTCCAAACCGTCCAGGAACATGTGATCGAGCATTTGCTGATGACCGAACCGCACCCCGCTGCGCATCCCGCGCACCAAGTGCGGCGCGTTGCTCATGGACTCCATGCCGCCCGCGATCACCCAGCGCGCGCTTCCCATACGCAACACATCGCAGCCCAGCATGACGGCTTTCATCCCCGAGCCACAGACTTTGTTGACGGTGGTCGCGCCCACACTCAACGGCAGACCCGCCCCCAACGCGGCTTGACGCGCGGGCGCCTGACCCAACCCGGCCGGCAGCACGCAACCCATGATGACTTCGTCCTGCTCGCCGAAGCGGTCGGCGGTTGAACCCAGACAGGCCCGAATCGCCGTCGCGCCGAGCTGGGTGGCGGGTACGCCAGCCAGCACGCCGAGGTAACCACCCAACGGCGTGCGCCGCGCGGCAACAATAAGGGGCAAGTCAGTCTGAGTTTTCATGGTCCTTCCTTTTCGCAAAACTCCGCAACGGGAGATACGGTCATCCAAGCCGTGGGAGCGGCTTCCTACCGCGATCGATCGAGCGGAGGGAGAATTTGGAGCCAAGAATCGCGGAATGATCCGCTCCCACAATAGGACTCCCAAGACCCAAAGCGCTCGAAATCGCTACTTCTTCTTCCCGCCCGCCTTGAGCAAATCCCGCGCGATGACGATGCGTCGAATCTCGTTGGTGCCGCCCCCGATCTCGTAGATCTTGGCGTCACGCAGCAAACGGCCGGGCACTTCGTCGTTCATGTAGCCGCGCCCGCCCATGATCTGTATGGCGTCCAACGCCATGGCCGTAGCCGCTTGCGAGGAGAACAAACAACATGCCGCCGAGTCGCGCCCGCGGTGCGGGTTCTGATCGAAGGTCTCCGCAGCGCGGTACGCCATGGCCCGCGCCGCCTCCAACTGGGTGTACATATCGGCGATCTTGGCCTGCATCATCTGAAAATTGCCGATGGGTTGCCCGAACTGTTCCCGCTCGTGCAGATAGGGAATAGACAAATCCATCGCCGCCTGCATCAAGCCCAAAGGACCGCCGCATAGAATTAGGCGCTCTGAATCCAAGCCTTTCATGAGCACGGACACCCCTTGGTTCACTTCGCCCAATACCCGGTCTTTGGGTATCTTGCAGTCCTTGAAGTACAACTCGCAATTTCCGGCCCCGCGCATGCCGAGCTTGTCCTTTTTCGGCCCGGTGGTGAAGCCGGCCATTCCCCTCTCAATCAGAAAGGCCGTGATGCTGCGCGAGCCCTGTTCCGCCGGTGCGGTGCGCATGTATACGATCAACACGTCCGCATACGGCCCATTGGTAATCCAGCGCTTGGTGCCGTTGGCCAACCAGTGATCGCCCTTGTCCTCGGCGTGACAGGTCATGGAGCCGATCACGTCGGAACCCGCGTTGGGCTCCGACATGGCGAGCGCGCCGACATGCTCGCCGGAAATGAGCTTCGGCAGGTACTTCTTGCGCTGCTCCTCGTTGGCGTTCTTATATAAATTGTCCACGCAGATGTTGGCATGCGCCGCGTAGGCGAACCCGACGGTGCCGGAGACTCGGGACAACTCCTCCGTGGCGATAAGGTGGTGATAGTAAGTCAATCCCAAACCACCGTACTGCTTTGGGATGGTCATGCCATGCAGACCTTCGCGACCCAGCTTCAGCCAGACTTCGCGGGGAATCTCATCGCTGCGGTCGATCTCAGCCGCCAGTGGCGCGATTTCCTGCAGCGCGAAATCTCGAATCTTGTCGCGAAAAACTGTCATGCTGTCCGCCATGTGTCACCACCTCTCAACGTTTTCAATGTTCGCGAGCATGCTCGCTCCTACCGCTTTCAGCTTGTTCCTACACGCCGTGCGCCCGGAAAGCGGGCAGCGCTTCCTCTGGGCGATCACTGCGATAAACCAACAAACAGATCACTTCTCCCTGCGCCGTCTTCTCGCCGTTGGAGAAAACATCGCACGCGACCGTGTACTTTTTGTCCATCTTGATTTGAGTGACGCGCGCTTGCACACGCAGCGGAACATGGTTGCTGGTCGGCTTGAGATACTTCACGGTAAGCGTTCCCGTCGCAAACAGATACCGCGGCTCCGAGTCCAGCGCCCGCTGCTCGTTGCGATAAGCCGTCGCCATGGCCGTGGCGATCGCATGACAATCCACCACCGTTGCAATCACGCCGCCGCAGGTCAATCCCGCCCATCCCTCGTGATAGGGCTGGGGCGCCCACTGACACACCGAGGTATCGCCCTCCCAGTAGCTCTTGATCTGCAAGCCGTGGGCATTGTCGGAACCGCAGCCGAAACACACTTTACCGGGCAAATAAGTTTGGAAATACTCCTTTTCCATAATCAAAGCGCCTTGCGTTGCTCTTCCAATCCGCTCCAAAACGCCGCCACGCCGTCCAGCATGTCGTTGCCGTGTTTGATAAAACTGTCTTCATCGATTTCGCGCGAGAAATACAACTCTTCCAACTCCTCCTGGGTGTGCGCCGCATGCTGCGCCTCTATTCGGGCATGCCAGGTAAAAAACGCCAAGGGCAAGTTCGCTCCCGTACGCTGGTTAAACAGCGTGAAGCCTTCCACCAGTTCGTCCCAAAACCCCGCCGCCGCCCAATTCTCCACCGCGTAGCTCGCCGCTTGAGAGATCATGTAGTTCTCGCTGCCATACAACCTTACCAGCTCATCGCAGAAAAACAGCGTCGACGGCGTGCCGTGGCGCCGCTTGCCGACGTCGTCGAAGGTCAGACCGAGTTTCTCGGCAATGCGCAGCAGCCACTCAAAATGGGCCGCCCGAAAACGGAAGGTACCGTTCTCGATGGTGCCCTCCGTGGATACCAACTCCGGGTCGCCCTCACGGTCCGGATCCGCGTTTGCCGACACTGTCTCGCGCCCCGAGCGGAAAATGACGCCGATCTCATTGGCAAGAATTTCCTTGGACGCCCGCATACCTTCCAACGAATCAGCGTTGATCATCTTGTTTAACTGGGCGATCAAAAACAAATTCGAGAACACCGAAAACTGCGTCACGAAGGCTTTCACCTGGGGCTCGGTCTGCTCGCCCTTGCGAAACCACTGACAGTAACGATTGTTGGTTATCACCGGGTGTTGCAGCAACTCGCGATTGATGCGCTCTTGAAACGCGAGAAACCCCTGCGCTTTTTCCATGGTATAGCCCTGCTGCCCTTCGACCAGAGCGCGAATGGACGGCCCGGTCAAGCCTTCCAGGTGATGCTTATGAGCAAAATCCTGCAATTCTCGATTAAGGGTCTTGGCCATGGCACACCTCCCGACTAGCTTGGGTTACCGAAATCCGGCTGCGCTTCGGGCGCCGCGTCGCGGAACGGCGCGAGCGCCATGCACGCCTCATACACGGCGCGAATGCGCGGAAATTCGTCCAATGGACAGTTGAAGCGTTTGGCATTGTAAACTTGCGGCGTGAGCACCACGTCGGCCACGGTGACTTCCGCGCCGAAACAGAAGGGCCCGCCGCCCAGTTGCGCCAAGTGGGTCTCGATCGCTTTGAATCCTTCGTGGATCCAGTGGACATACCACGCCTGCTTCCCCGCCTCGTCGACGCCCAACTGCTGCTGCAAATAGCGCAACACGCGCAAATTATTCAGCGGATGGATGTCGCAAGCCACGGCCGCGGCCAGAGCACGGGCTTGAGCCCGCCGCCACACGCCCTGCGGCAACAAACGCGGCGTGGGATGCGTCTCCTCCAGGTACTCGATGATCGCCAACGATTGGGTGAGCACCTGCTCGCCCTCGCGCAGCGCGGGCACCAGCGCTTGCGGATTGATGGCGCGGTACGCCGGCTGAAGATGCTGCCCACCGTCATTGACTAAATGCACGTAGTGCGGCTCGAAACTCAACCCCTTGTAGTTGAGTGCGATGCGAACTCGATAGGCCGCCGAACTGCGGCAATAGGTATATAGCCCTAGGGCGGACATGGCTGCACCGTTTGCTTGATGGCCCCGAAAATACTGTGGTTCTGAGCGTCCAACATTTCGATCCGAACACGGTCGCCGTAACGCATGAACGGCGTCTTCGCCTCACCCTCGCCGATGATCTCGACCACGCGCTTCTCCGCCAAACAGGCAAAACCCCGCTGGAGGTCGGCGTTGGACACCGTGCCCGATCCCAGAATGGTGCCGGCACTCAGGGGCCGCGTCTTGGCGGCATGGCAGATCAAGGCCGCGAAATCGAACTGCATATCTTGGCCCGCGTTGGGATCGCCGAAAAATGCTTCGTTCAAATAGATTCGCAGCGGCAAATGAACTTTGTTCTCCCGCCATGACTCGCCGAGTTCGTCCGGGGTCACGGCGACGGGAGAAAACGCAGTCGGCGGCTTGCCCTGCAAAAAGCCGAAACCCTTGGCCAATTCGTTCGGTATCAAATTGCGCAGGGAAACGTCATTCACCAGCATGATAAGTTTGATGTGCTGTCCCGCTGCTTCCGTGCCAACACCGGCGGGAACATCGTCGGTCACCACCGCGACTTCCGCTTCGAAGTCGATTCCCCACGCCTCATCGCGGACCGTCACCGTATCCCACGGTCCAAGGAACACATCCGAGCCGCCTTGATACATCAACGGGTCGGTCAAGAAACTCGGCGGCATATCGGCCCCCCGCGCTTTGCGCACGCGCTCGATGTGGGTGAGATAGGCGCTGCCGTCCAGCCACTGATAGGCGCGCGGCAAAGGCGACGCCAAAGCCGACATGGCCACCTTCTCGCCCATTGTTGTGTTGCGATTTAGCTCGTCGTAAACCGCCTTGAGTCTGGGCGCCGTCTCACCCCAAGTTTCGAGCGCCCGCTGCAAGGTTGGCGCGATGTCGGGCACCGCGCGGTAAACGCTCAAACTGCGATCGACGACGATCAGCGTGCCGTCGCGTCCGCCCGCCTTGAGCGAAGCCAGCTTCATTTCACCGCCCCCTTCCAGGAGTCGACGTAGCCGGGCCACTCGACTGACTGAGCGCCGTCAAAAATCGCCAACCCGTCACGGGTGTCCACCATGACCGCCACCTCGTCGGTTTCCTTGCGCGCGCCTTGCGCACCGGTCGCGAACGCTTTGGGGTGCGGGCCGTGACTTATGCCGCAAGGATGCAAGGTCATCATCCCAGGGTGAATATTGTCGCGGGAAAAGAACTGGCCACGATGATAGAAGATCACTTCATCGTAATCGTCGTTGTTGTGAAAGAACGGAATCTTGAGCGCTCCGGGGTCGGATTCGATTGGACGGGGACAAAAAGTACAGACCACGAAACGATTGGCGACGAACGTCGTGTGCGCCGAGGGCGGCAAGTGATAGCGATGACTCATCAGCGGACGAATGTCACGCCAATTGAGGGCGACAACCGTAAGATCGCCGTGCCAACCCACCGCGTCCAGTGGATTGAAGGGATAACTGATTCGCGTGATGGCGCCATGGCGCTTCACTTCCACGTCGGTCGGTGTCTCGGTTTGTTGGGCCCGGAATGCATCGTCGATGGACGGTGCACGCAAAACAGCCGGATCGAAGATCGCATGGTTGCCCACCAGTCCCTTTTCCGGCAGTTGATAGGCGCTGTTGACGGCTTCGATCATAAGCACACGCATCGGGCTCGAAGGCTCGATGCGCCACATCGTTCCGCGCGGAAGCAGCACGTAGTCGCCCTCCCCCACGGAAATATGTCCGTAATCGCAAAATAAATCGCCGGCGCCGGAATGAACAAATAGAAGATCATCGCCGTCCGCATTGCGCACGAGGTGGTGCATCGGTTGGGCGCACAACCACAGGCTCATGCGCACCGCCGCGTTGCCGGCAAGCGCCGCCGCGGCCCAGGGCGTGGCCACCGCAGCTTCCAGTTTGGTCGTATCGAAAGCATGGGGTCGCAACGGCCCGTCGACGTTGGTCCAGTGGGTCGGTGGATGGCGATGGTACATCTGGGTAGCCGGTCCGAAAAATCCTTCGCGGCCCAGCTCGCGCTCATAGGTTCCGGCCGGCAGGTCCGTGTGGGCCTGCTTGGACGTCAGACCCTCACTTTTCGGGAATGAGATCCACTTTCGCATGACTAGATGACACCGCGCCTTTCCTGATCGAGTTCGATGGATTCGAACAAGGCTTGGAAATTGCCTTCGCCAAAGCCTTCGTTTCCTTTGCGTTGGATGATCTCGAAGAAAATCGGACCGATCACGGTCTCGGTGAATATTTGCAGCAGCAAGCCTCGGCCGTGCGCTGGGTCGCCGTCGATAAGAATCTTGTTGCGGCGCAGACGGTCCAAGTCCTCGCCGTGCTTGCCTAACCGTTTCTCGACGTTGTCGTAGTAGGTGTCGGGCACGTCCAGCATGCGAATCTTGTTGGCGTGCAACGCCTCCACGACACCATAGATGTCGCCGGCGCCCAGCGCGATGTGCTGTATGCCCTCGCCGTGGTACGCCTCGAGGTATTCCTGAATTTGCGACTTATCGTCGGACGGCTCGTTGATGGGAATTCGTATCTTGCCGCAGGGACTGGTCATTGCGCGGGACACTAAGCCGGTCTGTTTGCCCTTGATGTCGAAATAGCGAATCTCTTTGAACCCGAACAGCCGCTCGTAAAACTGGGCCCATTCGTTCATGCGTCCGCGCTGGACGTTGTGGGTCAGGTGATCGATGTACTGCAGTCCCAGTCCGCTCGGCCGGCTCGGTGCGCCGTCTAGAGGCTTGAAATCAACGTCATAGATGGACTGATCGCCGTAACGGTCCACCAGATAAATGAGACTGCCGCCGATGCCTCGAATGGCCGGAATATTGAGTTCCATCGGACCGGTCTGGCCATGGTACGGTTCGGCATTGCGTTCGAGCAGTCGCGCATACGCGGCAGCCGCGTCTTTCACGCGAATGGCGAAGGCGCAAACGGACGGCCCGTGAACCTTGGCGAATGCTTGCGCAAAGCTATCGGGCTCGTGATTGATGATGAAGTTGATGTCGCCCTGGCGATACAGCACCACGTCCTTGGAACGATGGCGGGCCACCGGCGTAAACCCCATGGAGACGAACAAGCGCTCCAGTTCGCGGGTGTCTTCGGCCGTGTACTCTATGAACTCGAATCCATCCGTTCCGACGGGATTGTCTCGCATGTTCATGGTTCACCTCACGTCGAACGATTCATCCTAAATCATTCCTAATAAGACTATAGGCGAAAACCGTAGACTATGTGTCCGACTTGATTCTTACATTCCCTTGCGTCGACGGCACCGGGTGGTCTGATCACCCAAAGTAGTAAACGGCCGGCCGATCAAAACCTTGAAGTGGGCCCGCGAATACGGGGTTGCATCTGTGCCATGATGTATTACATTTACCACAGAGGGTCATTAACGGTTTAGACGTCATGCCGTTAGACCTGTTCAAAACGATGAGCAAAACACAAACAATTCAAGCCATCCCCTGGTGGTCCACGGCAAGCGCGTTGGACTTCGGCGACATTCACATCAAACGATTCTCCACGCCCGCCACATTCGCGGTCATCGCCGTTCACAGCATACGTCGAGGCCCGGCGCTGGGCGGCTGCCGCTGCGTCCATTACAGCGATCCAGATGCCGCGCTCTACGACGCTATGCGCCTGGCGCGCGGCATGAGCTACAAGGCAGCAATGGCCGACCTGGCTCTGGGCGGCGGCAAGGCGGTCATCATGCGTCCGAGCGAACCGTTTGATCGCGTCGCACTGTTCGAGGCGTTTGGCGAATTCGTCGACAGCCTGGGTGGCCGCTACATCACCGCCGTGGACAGCGGAACAAGCGTGGCCGACATGGATATCATCGCGCGGCGCACCGCCCATGTCGCCAGCACCTCCAGCGGAACGGGCGACCCCTCGTCCTATACGGCCCGCGGCGTGCTGCGCGGAATCGAAGCGGCAGTCGAACATCGACTCAACAAGCCCGACTTGCGCGCCATTCGTGTCGCCATCCAGGGCGTGGGCAATGTCGGATATTTTTTGACCGAACTGCTGCACAAGGCCCGCGCCGAAATCACTGTCGCCGATGTCAACACCAATGCCATTGAACGGGTGGTAAGCGAATTCGGGGTGAATGTGGTATCGCCGGACGAAATAACCCGTATCCCCTGCGACGTTTTCGCGCCCTGCGCGTTAGGCGGCGTGCTCACCCGTGATGTGGTCCAGGGGCTGCGAACGCCAATCGTCGCGGGCGGGGCCAATAATCAATTGGCTGAGCCTGGAATTGGTGAACAGCTCGTGGCGCGCCAGATTCTTTACGCCCCCGACTACGTGATCAACGCCGGCGGACTCATCCAGATCGCGGTGCCGACGGAACGTGAGCGACTGACCAAAATCGACGGCATCCGCGCCACGCTTAAATCCATTTTTGAGCTGTCTGAAAGCCGCAAGGTGAGCACGGCCGCCATCGCCGATGAAATGGCGGCCGCGCGAATAAAGTAGTATCGCTTTCGGCAGGCACGGATTCATAGATCAAGGATATGGGTCGATAAAGACGATAGCGTCAAAAGGTATTCGACGCGATCGTTTTGGGCAAGGGAACGCCGTGAGCCAATGGGAATCACTGGCAATATTGGAAGGACAAGGATGACGCACCGAAACCGCCATTCAGCGACACCAATCCGTCCTCGCGCACGGGGCAACCCAGGAGGATGGCTCCAATTAGCCTCGCCGCGAAAGGAGAGCAGTCAATGAGCATCGCCGCCAAGTTCGAAATCCCTTATACGCGGTTTCTCGATGAAGACGCCGCGCCGACCCAGGAATTGCCCGCGTTCGCGAAAAACGCCGACACCATGATCGCACTTTACCGCATGATGGTGCTCACGCGAACGTTCGACAAAAAGGCCATCGCGTTGCAGCGTACGGGCAAGATGGGAACGTATCCCTCATCACTGGGCCAAGAAGCCGTGTCCGTTGCCATGGGCAGCGCGATGAAACCCGAGGATGTGTTGTTCCCCTACTACCGCGAATACGGCGCGCAGTTCTGGCGCGGCGTTACCATGACCGAGATCCTGCTCTATTGGGGCGGTGACGAACGCGGCATGAATTACAGCGGGCCGCGCAAAGACTTCCCCATTTGCGTGCCCATCGCCTCCCATGGGCCCCACGCCGTCGGCGTCGCCTTCGCCATGCAATTTCGCCAGGAAAAGCGCGCCGCGGTCTATGTCTGCGGCGAAGGCGCGACATCAAAGGGTGACTTCTACGAAACGGTCAATGCCGCAGGCGCCTGGAAGCTGCCGCTGGTCATCGTCGTGAACAACAACCAGTGGGCGATTTCCGTACCCCGCTCGGCGCAAACCGGCGCCGAAACCATCGCCCAGAAAGCCATCGCCGGGGGCATCGCCGGTGAGCAAGTGGACGGCAACGATATCGTCGCGCTTCGTCACCGCATGGACCTGGCGCTGGAGGAAGCGCGCAATGGCGGCGGCGCGACCTTGATCGAGGCCATCACCTATCGACTATGCGATCACACTACCGCCGATGACGCCACCCGCTACCGCCCGAAGGAAGAAGTGGACAAGCACTGGCAAATCGAACCCGTGGCGCGCTTGAAGAAATACATGAGCGCGCAAGGCTGGTGGGATGACGCCAAGGAGGATGCGCTCGCCAAGCAGTGCAGCGACGAGATTGATAAAGCCGTGCAGAAATATCTCGACACCCCGGCGCAGCCGCCGGAAACCATGTTCGACCATATGTTCGCCAGCTTGCCCCACGACTTGGCCAAGCAGCGCGAATATCTACTGAGCAGGAAGAAATAACATGGCGGAGATCACGCTTGTCGAAGCAGTCAATCTGGCCCTGGACCGCGCCCTCAATGACGATCCCGATGTGATCGTGCTGGGCGAGGACGTCGGCGTGAATGGCGGTGTTTTTCGCGCTACTGTTGGCTTGCAGGAAAAGCACGGTTCCCACCGGGTCGTGGACACACCGCTGGCGGAAACATTGATTGCCGGCATGTCCGTCGGCATGGCTGCCGAAGGATTGCGGCCGGTCTGCGAAATGCAGTTCATGGGCTTCATCTATTCGGCCGTGGACCAGATCATTAATCACGTGGCGCGAATGCGCAATCGCACCCGCGGCCGCATTACCCTGCCCATGGTCATACGCGCGCCGTTCGGCGGCGGCATCCATGCGCCGGAGCATCACTCGGAAAGCACCGAAGCCATCTTCGCCCACATGCCCGGCTTGCGCGTGGTGATCCCCTCATCGCCGGCGCGTGCCTACGGCTTGTTATTGGCCGCCATCCGCGATCCGGACCCCGTTTTGTTTCTGGAACCGAAACGCATTTACCGTTTGGTCAAACAAAACGTGGACGACAACGGCGAAGCGTGGCCGTTGGACGTGTGCTTCACGCTGCGCGAGGGCAATGACATCACTTTGGTCACCTGGGGCGCCTGCGTCCACGAGACCATGCAGGCCGCCGACAAGCTGCACAACATGGGCATCGACGCGGAAGTCATCGATCTCGCCACGATTAAACCGTTGGACATGGACACCATCCTGCAGTCGGTGGAGAAAACCGGCCGCTGCGTGATCATTCACGAGGCCGCGCGCACCTGCGGCGTGGGCGCCGAAATCGCCGCGCAACTCGCCGAGCGGGGCTTGATGCATCTGCTCGCGCCGGTGCAGCGGGTCACCGGTTATGACACGGTGATGCCGCTGTATAGAAACGAGAAGTGGTACATGATCGACACGGATCGTATCGTCGACACGGTGAAACAGACCATGGAGTTTGCATAAGGGGAGCCTGCTGATGAACATCTTCAAACTGCCCGACCTCGGTGAAGGCCTGACGGAAGTCGAAATCGTCGAGTGGCTGGTAAAGGTCGGCGATCAAGTCAATGTCGATCAGCCGGTCGCCACGGTCGAAACGGCGAAAGCCATCGTCGAGATTCCCAGTCCGCAGAAAGGCACGATCTACAAACTCTACGGCGATGTCGGCGACATCGTGAACGTCGGCGATCCGTTGATGGAGTTCGACGGCGAAGGCGCCGCCGCGCCGGCCGCGCCCCCCGCCGCCGCCCGCAAAGACACGGGAACGGTGGCCGGCGAACTGCAGGTGACCGACGAAGTCGTTAAAGAACAGGCCACCAGTGTCGGCCAAGCGACATCGGGCATCAAGGCGACGCCTGCCGTGCGCGCATTGGCCAAACGGCTCGATGTCGACCTCGCTATCGTCACCCCCAGTGGACCGAACGACACCATTACGGCCGCGGATGTGCAGCGGGTATCCAAGATTCTCAAAGAAGTCGGGCCGCTGGAGCCGCTGCGCGGCGTGCGCCGCACCATGGCCAAAGCCATGACCATGGCCAACGCGGAAGTCGTTCCGGTCACGATTTACGAAGATGCGGATATCAACGCCTGGAAAGGCAAGGATGACATCACCATTCGCTTGATACATGCCATCGTCGCCGGTTGCCAGGCCGAGCCCGCCCTCAACTCCTGGTACGACAGTCACGCCGTCGGACGCCGCATTTTGAAAAAGATTGATCTGGCCATCGCGGTGGACACGCCGGATGGATTGTTCGTGCCGGTATTGCGCGACGTCGCCTCACGCGACGCCAAGGATCTGCGCGGCGGTTTGGAAGCGATCAAGAAAGCGGTGCGCGAACGCAACATTCCGCCGGAAGAAATGCGCGGCTACACGTTCACATTGTCAAACTTCGGCACCTTCTCCGGGCGCTACGCCAATCCGATCGTCGTTCCGCCAACGGTGGCCATCCTCGGCGCGGGACGCATTCGGCAGGAAGTTGTCGTGTCCAACGGACAACCGGCGGTGCATTGGATCATGCCGCTGTCGCTGACCTTCGATCATCGCTCGGTCACGGGCGGCGAAGCCACGCGCTTCATGGGCGCGGTGGTGGCGAGTTTGGAAAAGGCCGAATAACGGCAGGTGCAGTAACTTACGCCCGGCCGAACCAGCACATCGCCGGGAATAGTCACTACCACGATTTCTCGCTGAAGCCATCGCGGAATGATCCGCTCCCACAACAGTCCTGGATTTCAGTTGTGGGAGCGGTTCCCCCTGCCACACGCGTTTGATAAACTGGCGCCCGGCCCACCCAACGCACCCGCTGTCGCATATGGATATCGCGCAAACAATCGCCACCGAACTTTCCGTTAAGTCATCCCAAGTCCACGCCGCCATCGAATTGCTCGACGGTGGCGCAACGGTGCCATTCATCGCCCGCTACCGCAAGGAAGTTACCGGCGGGTTGGACGATACCCAATTGCGTCAACTCGAGGAGCGGCTCGGCTATTTGCGCGAGCTAGAAGAGCGGCGCGGCGTCGTCCTGAAAAGCATCGAGGAACAAGGCAAACTCAGCGATGATCTGCGGCGAGCGATCCTCGAAGCGGACTCCAAGGTGCGCCTGGAGGACTTGTACGCGCCGTACAAACCCAAGCGACGCACCAAGGCCCAACTGGCCCGCGAAGCCGGGCTGGACGCGTTGTTGGACGAGTTGTTACAGCGGCCCAAAGCGGCGCTCAACGACATCGCCAACAAACATCTCAATCCGGACAAAAACTATCCGGACGTCGACAAGGCGCTGGAAGGCGCCCGTTACATCTTCATGGAGCGCGCCGCCGAGAATGCCGAACTGGTCGGTCGTTTGCGCGGCTACAGTTGGGCCCACGGCAAGATCACGGCAAGCGTCGTACCCGGCAAGGAAGAAGCCGGCAAAAAGTTCTCCGACTATTTCGATCATCAAGAAGCGCTGGCGAAGATGCCCTCCCACCGCGCGTTGGCGTTGTTTCGCGCCCGCAATGAAGACGTGTTGCGTCTGAGTCTGGTTGTCGAGGGACAAGATGACGTCCAAGCGCCAAGCTTTGGCTGGTGCGAAGGCGCCATCGCCCAATCGTTCAACGTCAGTTCCGGCAAGGATGACGTTTCGGCTTGGTTGATGGAATCGGTACGCTGGGCGTGGCGAGTCAAGCTGGCATCCCAACTCGAAACAGAACTGTTCGCCCAGGTCCGCGAAGCCGCGGAAGAAGAAGCCATACGCGTCTTCGGCGAGAACTTGCGCGATCTGCTGCTGGCGGCGCCCGCCGGCGCGCACGTGACCATGGGACTGGATCCTGGGCTGCGCACCGGCGTAAAAGTCGCGGTGGTCGACGCCACCGGCAAGCTCGTCGCCAACGGTACGATCTACCCTCACGCGCCGAAAAATCAGTGGGATCAATCCATCGCCAGCCTCGCCGCGCTGGCCAAGCAATTCAACGTCAGCCTCATCGCCATCGGCAACGGCACCGCATCGCGCGAGACGGAAAAGCTGGTGCGCGATGCGAAGAAACGCCACCCGGAACTGAAACTCACCCACATGGTGGTGAGCGAAGCCGGCGCGTCGGTTTACTCGGCATCGGAGCTGGCGGCCAAGGAGTTTCCCGATCTCGATGTGTCCATCAGGGGCGCGGTGTCCATCGCGCGGCGGTTGCAGGATCCGCTGGCGGAGCTGGTCAAGATCGACCCCAAAGCGATTGGCGTCGGTCAGTATCAGCACGACGTCAATCAAAGTCATTTGGCGCGCAAGCTCGACGCCGTGGTGGAAGACTGCGTCAACGCCGTGGGCGTCGATCTCAACACCGCGTCGGCCGCGCTGCTGCGTCGCATCGCCGGCATGACCGAATCCATCGCCCAGCAAGTCGTCGCCTATCGCGAGAAACACGGCGCCTTCACCCAGCGCAAAGACTTGCTGCAAGTCCCGCGCTTGGGCCCGAAGGCCTTCGAACAATCGGCGGGATTTTTGCGCATCGCCAATGGCAGTAACCCGCTGGATGCCTCCGCGGTCCATCCCGAAGCTTATGATGTGGTGACCCGTATCGCCAAAAGCACGAACAAATCCGTTGATGCGCTCGTCGGCGACAGCGCATTCTTGCGCAAACTCGATCCGAAACAGTTCGTCGACGAGAAATTCGGCGAGCCGACGGTCAAGGACATTCTGCTCGAGCTGGAAAAGCCGGGCCGGGATCCGCGACCGGAATTTCGCAGCGCGACGTTTCAGGAAGGCGTGGAGACGTTGGCCGATCTTACGCCGGGGATGATCCTCGAAGGCGTCGTCACCAACGTCGCCAACTTCGGCGCCTTCGTCGATATCGGCGTGCATCAAGACGGCTTGGTCCATGTCTCCGCCCTCTCCAACACCTTCGTGAAAGATCCGCGCGACGTGGTCAAGGCCGGCCAACTGGTGCGCGTCAAAGTGCTCGAGGTTGATCAAGCGCGCAAACGCATCTCGTTGACGATGCGTCTGGAGGAAGCCCCCACGCCTAAGGAAACCGCGAGCCAGCGCCCCCCAAACCGAGAACAAACGGACCGCCGACCCAAGCAACGCCCCGCCCCGCAAGCGGCCCCGGAGACGGCCATGGCCGCGGCGTTTTCCAAGCTTGGCGCCCTGAAGAACAACGACAAGCCTTAATCAGAACTGACTGATTGAAACGCACGGACCTGGCCTGCGCCGGGCCCGACTGCTAAAATGCGGCCTAGGTCGCGCCGGATCGCGCGGTTTACTCCCACCGGACGGGTTACCCCACCCGCACCGTTTCCACGCTAGCCATGGTTCGTCATGCCTGAGCGGAGCGTTGCGCAATAAAACGATAAAAATGGGAGAGTCCAATCCATGTTGCCAAATCTAACGCGCGGCCTTCAATTCGCAGGCTGCGTCGCCTGCCTTGTCGCCTCTCAAGCAGCGTCCGCCGCGAGTCTTGCATTTCAGCTTGGCTTTGATGCCGGCGGCGACACACTTGCCACGGCTTTTTACACCGACGGGGATGACGCCGATATCAAGGCCGGTCAATTGTTTCATCTTGCCGCGGGCGTCGTGCAACCCGTCTCCGAACAGATGGAGTTCCAGGGCACGCTCGGCTGGAAATTCGACAGCGCGGCCGCCGACAACGGCGACATCTCGTTCGATCGATTCCCGTTGGAAGGACTTTTATTTTTCCGCAATGACCGTTTTCGCCTGGGCGGTGGAGCAGCGCTTCATCTCAACCCAACCCTCGAGGGTAGTGGCGCAGCCTCGGGCCTTGGCACGATTGAGTTCGATGACGCGCTGGGCTTCGTGGCGCAGATCGACATGTTCATTGCACCGCAGGTCAATATCGGGCTGCGTGCGACGTTCATCGAATATGAAACAACCGTCGGCAGCGTAACAGTGGACGGCAACAGCGTCGGTCTCGTGTTCACCGGCCGGATCGACTAACCGACCGCCCCAAAAAAAAGGGGCAGCACTCGCCGCCCCTTTTTGCTGTGCGGGTGATTGGGCTATAGATCGTCCAGATTTGCCCACGTATCCGTAATGGAACGATCCACGGTTCCATTGCCATCCGTGTCGATGTCCAGCTTCACCATTGCGCCGCCAAGCGCCGTCACAACCACGTTGGTGTTGTCCGTCGCGGTGATCTTGACGCTGCCGCTCATCGGATAGTCGGCCTCCATGAGGCTAACCCACGGCTCTTGTTGCGCCACCGTCAGCGCGCCCACGCCGGAAACGACCACAACGCCGTTCTGACTGGCCGTCGAGGTATTGGTGGCGTGATTATTGTTGAAGTCGACGACGAAGTTGCTGAACCGCGCCGTTTCGCCGCCATCGAGCGTTACGGTCAAGTCGCTCAACGTGGCCTTGCCGGTCTCGACGACTCCATCCGTCGATACCGCATTGAACGACAACTGACCGTTCATGGAACCGCTTTCGCCCGGGACACTGCTGATTATGCTGAGATTGGTGAACGTCATGCTGCCGGCCATGGCGTACGCGCTACCCGGACCCGGATCGCCGGAAACCTGCGTCAAACCGAAGTTGATCGTTCCGTTGGTGGTTTCGACGTCGCCAGGAAAGCGGCATTGGTTGAAAGTCAGCGTGACTGTATCCCCGGCCGATGCCTCGCCAGTGTTATCCGCGTCATTGAAAACCATGCTCAACGAGCCATTGCCACCCGCGCCGGGCGTGGTGCAAGGCAGGTCGAACGTCTGGGTCGCCTTGGCGACGGACGTCGTTTGCATGCCGGGACCACTGGTGGCCATCGTGGCCATACCAAAGCTTCCCGCGCCCAATTCCGCGGCACCGACCGCGATCGACGCGGCACGCGCCGCGTTGGTCTCAGTGACACTTGATGGGGCGTTGATGTCCCCCGGGCCGCTATTCGGAGACGGTGAAGGCCCGCCTCCACCACCGCCGCCACAGGCGGTCAGGGCGCTGGTTAAAACGAAAACAGTCGTGGCGCCGACAACGGCCCCGGATCGTGAAAATGCCATCTTTACCCCCGTTGTAATTATCTATTTGAATCAATCCAAAGGTAATTTTTATACAGCCTTTTCCCCTATTTGCCAATGGCGAATATCCCGCACGACGTACCGTTTCCAAGTCCGGGCGTGTTTGTCTCTATTTTTTCGCTGCTATTGGTCGAACGATTGGTCTTTTTTATCTCTAGTATCAATGCATAATAGCCGGGTGTATCACTCAACCTTGCCAACTCTCCAAGGAAAGGAGCACACAGCATGAAAGACTCGACCCAAAACGGCGTAAATCTGATCGCACGCGTCCTTTTAGCTCACATTTTCCTGCTTGCCGGAATCAACAAGATCAGCGGCTATGCCGGCACCCAAGGCTACATGGAGTCAATGGGCGTTCCCGGCGCCCTGCTGCCCTTGGTCATTCTGTTGGAGGTTGGCGGCGGCCTCGCGTTGATTGCGGGCTTTCAAACCCGAATCGTGGCGGGCGCGTTGGCCCTATTCTGTTTGGCCACCGCGGTGCTGTTCCATACGAACTTCGCCGATCAGACTCAAATGATCATGTTCATGAAGAATCTCACGATGGCCGGCGGCCTCTTGATGGTCGTCGCGTATGGCGCTGGCGCACTCAGCGTCGACGCCAAGTTCGGTCAACGACGCGAGCGAACGGGCGCCACCAGCGAACTCAAGCAAGCCTAGTCATCCCCGCCCGCTCCCGCCTGCTTTGGCGCGGAGCGGGCTTTCACCCATTCCCCGGCCTAGGAGCCTGTCGGACTTAGGATCGTTCTACTGCGGCGCTGGGAAATCGGTTCATTTTTCCGATCGTTTTCGTTAAATAGTGCCCACTATTCGCCTCAAACGATCGAAAAACTGAGTTCGATTTCCCACTCGCCTCGCTACGAACACCTAAGTCCGACAGGCTCCTAGCCGCCCGGGAAAGGTCTCGCCCTGCCTTTCTCACTGCCGGACGAATACCGCGACAAAGCAGCCGCGCGGCGGGCAATCACCTACAATAGCGGCCATGACTCCTCGCTCAACTCAATTCGTTCGTATCTTTGCCGGGGCTTTTTTGCTACTTTTTTTCCTCACCAGCCGCGGCGAACAAGACGATATGCGCACCACCCCACTCAAGCCGGATGAGACACTTGTTTTCATCGCTACGGCCGCGTCCCTGGACGAACGCTCGGACACATGGCGAGTGCCTCTGCATGCCTGGGCTTATGAGCCTGAAGAGAGCGTGATTCGCAAGCGCGTCATCGCCGAGGCGCTCGACCGTAAATACGGCCTGAAGGTCACGGACGCGACCCGTGACAACTTCACCCGCCGCGTCAATTTATTTCTCGGCGACAACGAGCGAGGAAAGTCCATCGTCATACGCATTGCGGGAACCGCCATAGAACTGCCGCCGACGCAACCGAATGGTCACGTCTATCACATGCTCACCTTGGACGGCGACGCGGTAGCCCAGCACCGCACCGGCCGCGTTCTGCGCTTTACGGCGGTGCTACCCGAGTTCGACCGGCGAGTCTTCGAAGGGCACGTCACTTTGATTGAGCCCGCGGGACTTTCAATTGTCAGCGACATCGACGACACAGTGAAAATCACCCACGTCATCGATCACGGGAAAATGTTCGACGCCACGTTTTTCCAAGATTTTCAGCCCGCCCCCGGGATGGCCGAGTTGTACCGCGGTTGGGTCGACAACGGCGCAGTGGTGCATTTTGTTTCATCGAGCCCGTGGCAGCTGCATGGGCCGCTGGTCGAGTTTTTCGATACCGCAGGATTTCCCTTCGCCACTGTTTCACTGAAGCACGTTCGTTTCAAAGACAGCACGTTTTTCGACTTGTTTAAATCGGGCGAGGAAACCAAACCGCGCCAGATCGAACCGCTGCTGCAGGCTTATCCGCGGCGCCGCTTCGTTTTAGTAGGCGACAGCGGTGAACAGGATCCGGAAACCTACGCCGATCTTTATCGACGCCATCCCTCACAAATAGAGCGCATCTACATCAGAAACGTCACCGGCGCACGGTCCGATGACGCCCGCTTCGCCCGCGTGTTTCGCGACATCAGTCCGACGCGTTGGCGGTTATTCGACGATCCAACTGGACTATCCATGCCCTGAAGCCCCGTTGCGTCAGCGCTGACTGACTCGCTAGATTATGGTTTCTTTCGGTTTCGCTTCCTCGCCCTTTTTGAAATCCTCCAACATGTCATCGAAAAGTTGCTGAAGCTTATCCTGCAACTCATCTATCCTTTGCTTGTTTATCTGGTCGTTCAGCTTGTCCTTAAGGCTTTTCACTTCCGCGTCCAGTTTCTCCTTATATTCCGACAGGCGCTCCTCCACCTGCGCTTCGAGAGATGGGCATTCGCAGTCGCATGGCGGCGCCGATTCCTCGGCGGATACCGCCGCAATCGGCGCAATCAGCAAGCCGACGGCAATTCGAAACGTCGAGATTGGCTTCATAAGCAAGACTCCTCAGTTCTGACGGTCGATTAGACAATGAGGAGTGGATTGGTTCGGTCGAATCGGAAAAACGGCGCGGCGACGTTTGTTAATCGAGCATCTCGGCGACCGAGAGTCGCCGAGGGATGGGGTAGATCTCGGTGGTTCAGTTAAATGCCGTGTGACACAACGCCATCAACGTGCCAGGGAACATGCCCAACAGCAGTACGGCGGTGCCATTGATGGACAGCGCAACCCGCATATCCATGCCGCACACGATTGGCTGGACATCGACGGGCTTGTCGAAATACATGAGTTTGACCACACGCAGATAGTAGAACGCGCCGACTACGGAGAAGACAACCGCGAAGACGGCGAGCCAGATCAAATCGGCGCGCACCGCCGCCTGGAGCACCGACAATTTGGCGAAGAACCCGACCGTGGGCGGAACACCGGCCATGGAAAACATCAGCAGCAGCATCATGAAGGCCATCCACGGACTGCGCTCGTTGAGTCCCTTGAAGTCCTCCAAATTCTCCGCTTCGAAGCCGGCCCGGCTGAGCAAAAGGATCATGCCGAACCCGCCCAAGCCCATAATCGCGTACACCAGTGTATAGAACATGGCCGAGGAGTAACCGTCGGCGCTGCCGCTGAGCACCCCGAGCAGTAAAAATCCCATGTGGGATATGGTCGAGTAGGCCAGCATGCGTTTGATGTTCGTCTGTGCGATAGCCACCACGTTACCCACGGCGATCGACAACATCGCCAGGATAATGAGCATCTGTTGCCAATCGACGTGCATCGCCGCCGCCGTGTCGACAAGCAAGCGAATCGTCATTCCGAAAGCGGCGATCTTGGGCACTGTCCCGATAAACAAAGTGATGTTGGTCGGGGAACCGTGATAGACATCCGGAACCCACATGTGAAACGGAACGGAGCCCAACTTGAACGCCAAGCCGATGACGATGAACACCAGGCCGAGCTTCAGCACGATTTCATTGCCTACGCCCATGGTCACGGCGGTGCTGATGGCGCGACTGTCGAGGGAACCCGTAACACCATAGAACAGCGACATGCCGTACAGCAGCATGCCGGACGCCAAGGCCCCCAATACGAAATACTTCATCGCCGCTTCAGCCGATGTCTTGGAGTCACGATTCAAGGCCACCATGGCGTAGAGGCACAGCGAGAGCAGCTCGAGACCCAAATAGACCAGCAGCAGACTGTGGGCCGACACCATCACCATCATGCCGAGCACCGCGAACAAGCCGAGCACGAAGAATTCGCCGGTGAGCTGGCCGCGCTCCTGCAAATATCGCCGAGAGTAAAGAAACACGACGAACGCGGACAGGTAGATGAAGCCCTTCAACACATCGGACATGGTGTCTTTAACAAAGGTGTCGCCAAACGTGTATTCCGGCGCCGATGTGTGCAGACTCAACGTAAGTATCAGACCGCCCACGAGCGTCGCCTGGGACAACAGATAAGTCAGCATTCGGTTGGACTGCCGTTGGTACACATCCACCAACAGCACGACACAGGCCATGGTCACCACGAAAATCTCGGGCAGCACGGGGATCAAATCAGGTCGTTCAAAGGCCATAGTTGTTTCGCTTCAAGTTCGCCAAATGTTCGAATATAGGGTCTGACTTTTCATTACAGTTTCGACGCCACGGCCTGCTGCAACAAATGCTCCACTGATGCGTGCATGACCTCCACCAACGGCCCGGGGTAAATGCCCAGCGCCAACACGGCGACGGCCAGCGTGCCGAGCACCAGCGCTTCGCGCTTGTTGATGTCCTTGAGCGCGGCGACGTTGGCATTGCCGATCTCGCCGAAGACGACGCGCTTGACCATCCACAAGGTGTAGGCCGCGCCGAGAATCAGCGTGGTAGCCGCCAGGAACGCCAGCCAGAAGTTCGCCTTGAACGTGGCGATGATCACCATGAACTCGCCGACGAAACCCGAGGTGCCCGGCAGCCCGGCATTAGCCATGGCAAACAGCACCATAAGCGCGCCGAACCACGGCATGGTGTTCACCACACCGCCGTAGTCGGTGATTTGCCGGCTGTGGACGCGGTCGTACAGCACGCCGACGCACAGGAACAAGGCCCCGGAAACAAACCCGTGGGACACCATCTGCACCAACGCGCCCTCGATCCCCATCGCGGCGCCTTGTACGTTGCCCGTGCTCTCGAAGATCGTAAACACAAGGAAGAAGCCGAGGGTGACAAAACCCATATGGGAGATCGATGAATAAGCGATAAGCTTCTTCATGTCGTTCTGCACCAAGGCCACGAGCGCGATGTAGACCACCGCGATCAACGACAGCGTAATGATCAGCCAATCCAATTCCGCGCTGGCATCGGGCGCTATGGGAATAATAAAGCGCAGAAAACCGTAGGCCCCCAGCTTCAGCATGATCGCCGCCAGGATGACCGACCCGCCCGTGGGCGCCTCGACGTGCGCATCGGGCAACCAGGTATGCACCGGCCACATGGGCACCTTTACGGCGAATGCCAGCAAGAAGCCGAGGAACAACAGCACCTGCGCCATCATGGTCACCGGCGCGCTGTGGAAATCCAGAATGGAGAAGCTGTCGGTCTGGAAGTAGAGGTAAATCAAACCGACGAGCAAAAGAACCGAACCCAGGAACGTGTACAGAAAAAACTTGATCGCAGCATAGACCCGATTCGGACCGCCCCATATCCCGATGATAAGGAACATCGGAATCAACATGCCCTCCCAGAACACGTAGAACAACACCGCGTCGAGGGATGCGAAGACGCCGTTCATCATGCCTTCCATGATCAAGAACGCCGCCATGTAGTGGGCCTGTCGGAACTTAATGACCTCCCACCCCGCGATGATGACCAGGACGGTGGTGAATGTGGTCAGCAAAATGAGCGGCATGGAAATACCGTCCACGCCAAGATGGTAGTTGATATTGAAGCGTTCGATCCACGCCGCATGCTCGACGAACTGCATCTGATGCGTCGCGATGTCAAAGCTGCCGAACAACGGCAACGAAACCAGGAAGGCGAGAATCGCCACGCCGAGGGACAACCAGCGCACCAAGTCATCGCCCGCCCGCGCCGCAGCGAGAACAGCGAGGCCGCCTAGAATGGGCACCCAGATAACGAGACTTAAAAGCGGCATATCGGACATAAGAACCCCTGCTTAATTCGCCATCGGCGCGCAGGCAGCCCTGCCACGCCCCTCTGATTTCACGTCCGTCGACCGCGGGATCGCCGCCATCCTTTTCGCCAAACTGCACAGAGGTTTCACAATGCTTCTTCCCTTTTTTTGGTCTTTTTTTAAAACCCGCAATCCGATGCTTACCGCGCGAAAAAGTAAATCAGGATCAACAGTCCGATGATCATCGCGAAGGCATAGTCGTACAGAAAGCCGGTTTGGAGGCGACGAATCACCGCCGCGATGCCGCCGACGGAACGCGCCGTCCCGTTGACCATGATGCCGTCAATCAGCTTGCGATCCCCTTCCTGGGACAAAAACGATCCGACGCTACGGCTGCCGGCGGCAAAAAACGCGTCATTGAAATCGTCGGCATAGTACTTGTTGACCAGCAGGCGATGAATGCCGGAGAAACGGTTCTTGATCGACTCGGCGATATTCGGATTCTTCATGTACAGGAACCATGCGACAAATACACCGGCGGCCGCCAACAACATGGGCAACCCGATGCCGTGAACGATGAACCCCATCGGTCCGGTAAAGTGCTCGCCGATGTGACCGAGCACATCGTGCTGCGGCAAGACTTTGATCACACCATCAAAGAAGTCGCCGAACAGGATCGGCCCGATGGTCATGTAGCCGATAACCACTGACGGCACCGCCAAGGCGATCAACGGCACGGTCACCACCCACGGCGATTCATGCAAGTGCTCTTTGGTGTGGTGATCCATGCGCTCCTTGCCGTGAAAAACGAGGAAGAACATGCGGAAGCTATAGAGAGCCGTCACAAACACGCCCAGCAGAACGCACACGTAGGCAAACGTCGACCCCGCCAACTCAGAGGCTTTGACCGCTTCGATAATGGCGTCCTTCGAGAAAAATCCGGAAAAGCCAGGGAAGCCGATCAACGCCAGCGAACCGATGAGCATGGTCCAGTAGGTGATCGGCATGTACTTCTTCAGGCCACCCATCTTGGTAATGTCCTGCTCGTGATGCATGGCGATAATCACCGAGCCCGCGGCGAGGAACAGCAGCGCCTTGAAAAAGGCGTGGGTCATCAGATGGAAAATGCCGGCAGCATAGGCCGATGCGCCGAGCGCGACGGTCATGTATCCCAACTGGGAAAGGGTCGAGTAGGCCACCACCCGCTTGATATCGTTCTGTACGATGCCCAAAAAGCCCATGAACAGCGCCGTGATCGCGCCGATCACCATCACGAAACTGAGCGCCGTTTCAGACAACTCATAGAGCGGCGACATGCGCGCCACCATAAAGATCCCGGCGGTCACCATCGTGGCGGCATGGATCAAGGCCGAAATCGGCGTCGGACCTTCCATGGAATCCGGCAGCCACACGTGCAGCGGCACCTGGGCTGACTTACCCATGGCGCCGATGAACAGCAAAATGCAAATGACCGTCATCAGCGACCACTCTTCGCCCATCACCACCTGAATCTTCATGTCTGCCATCAGCGGCGCGGCGGCGAAGACGTCGCGGTAGTCCAAACTGTTGAAGTACATAACCACGGCGGCAATACCCAGAAGGAAACCGAAATCGCCGACGCGGTTGACCAGGAACGCCTTGAGGTTGGCGTAGATCGCCGTCGGCTTCTTGTACCAAAAGCCAATGAGCAAATAGGACACGAGACCGACCGCTTCCCAGCCGAAAAACAGCTGCATGAAGTTGTTGGACATGACCAACATCAACATGGAGAACGTAAACAGCGAGATGTAGCTGAAGAAGCGCTGGTAGCCGGGATCGTCGTGCATGTAGCCGATGGTGTAGATGTGCACCATCAGCGAGACGAAGGTGACCACCACCATCATCATGGCAGTGAGAGAATCCACGAGAAACCCTACTTCGAATTTGATGCCGTCGCTGACCAGCCATTGATACACCGTGCCGTTATAGGGCTCGGCGCCGTTGAAGACGATGTGGTTCAAGGTAACGAACGACAGAAGGCAGGATATGGCCACTCCCGCGATGGTCACCGTATGGGCGCCAACGCGACCGATTTGGCGGCCGAACAGACCGGCGATGATCGCCCCAATAAGCGGAAACAATACGACAGCGAGGTAGACGTTCTCCATTGTCTCTTATCCTTTTAGCGTGTCTAGATCGCTGACATTGATGGTGCCCCGGTTGCGGAACAGCACCACGAGAATGGCAAGCCCGATCGCCGCCTCCGCGGCAGCTACCGTTAAAATGAAAAATACGAAGACCTGGCCGCCCGTATCACCGAGATAGTGCGAAAAGGCGATGAAGTTCATGTTCACCGACAGCAGCATCAACTCGATGGCCATCAAGAGAATAATGACGTTTTTCCGATTGAGAAAAATTCCCGCAATGCTGATGCAGAACAGGATTGCGCCAAGAATCAAAAAATCCGATAGAGCGAGCATTGGGTTGCCTTTTATCCTTCCGCGGGTTCGTCTTTTTCCGGCGCCATGGCGATGAGCTTGATGCGCTCCGCGCGTTTGACCTTGATTTGGTCCGCCGCATTCATGGCCTTGTTTTCCGGGCGCCGCCGCAGGGTGAGCGCAATGGCGGCCACAATGGCCACCAGCAAAATGACCGACGCCAATTCAAACGGGAAGACGTAGTCCGTATAGAGAACATTACCCAGCTCTTTGGTGTTGCTGTAGTCGGGGCCGTGCTTGACCGGATCCGCCACGCGATCGAGACCGAACTGCTCCGGCCCGAGCACGATAACCATTTGCACCAGAATGATGAAGCCGACCAAGGCGCCCACGGGAAGATATTTGGCGAAGCCCTCGCGCAGCTGATCCAAATTGATGTCGAGCATCATGACGACGAACAGGAACAACACCATGACCGCGCCGACATAGACCAGCACCAAGGTTATGGCGAGGAACTCGGCTTCGAGCAACAGCCAAATGGCGGCGCTGGTAAAAAACGCCAACACCAAAAACAGCACCGAGTAGACTGGGTTACGCGCCGTGATCACCGCCAGCGATGCCAACACGAGCACCGTCGCGAACGCGTAAAAAACGAACTGAACTGGCTCCATCAACCCCCCTCGACCCAAAAAACGATTAACGGTACCGCGCGTCTTGCGCCCGGTCCGCCGCGATCTGCGCTTCGAACTTGTCACCCACGGCCAGCAATTTATCCTTGGTCATGATCTGCTCGCCGCGCTTTTCAAAGTGATACTCGAAGATGCGCGTTTCGACGATGGAATCCACGGGACAGGATTCTTCGCAAAAACCGCAAAAGATGCATTTGAACAAGTCGATGTCGTAGCGCGTGGTACGGCGGGTGCCGTCCGGTCGCTGCTCCGACTCGATGGTGATGGCCAACGCCGGGCAAACCGCTTCGCAGAGTTTGCAAGCAATGCAGCGTTCTTCCCCGTTGGGGTAGCGCCGCAAGGCGTGCAGACCGCGGAAGCGCGGCGACTGCGGCGTCTTCTCATCGGGATATTGCACCGTGATTTTCTTGGCGAAGAAGTAGCGGCCGGTCAGCTTCAAGCCGATCAGCAGCTCCCACAACAAAAATGTCTTGAAGTATTGGTTTAGCGCTTTCATGTCATCGCCACTCGCTAATCAAACCAAGGGCTGACGTTCGCCAGCACCAGCACGCCCGTCACCACGATCCACACGATCGTAATCGGGATGAATATTTTCCAACCCAAACGCATGATTTGGTCATACCGATAGCGCGGGAACGTCGCGCGGAACCACAGGAACAAGAACAGGAAGAAGGACGTCTTGGCCAGCAGCCAGAAAATGCTCGGCTCGCCGATGATAGGGATGCCCTCGATGGGCGGCAACCAACCACCCAGAAACATCACCGCCGACAGCACGGAAATCAAAATCATGTTGGCGTATTCGGCCAGGAAGAACAGCGCGAACGTCATCCCCGAATATTCAACGTGGAACCCGGCGACAATTTCGGACTCGCCTTCGGCGACGTCGAAAGGCGCGCGGTTGGTTTCCGCCACGCCGGAAATGAAATAGACAAGAAACAACGGAAAGAGCGGGATCCAGAACCAATGGAGGAAACTGCCCTGTTGCGCCAGTACGATGTCCTGCAAATTCAGGCTTCCCGCCGCCATCAGCACGCCGACCAGCGCGAAACCCATGGCGATTTCATACGACACCACTTGCGCGGCGGAGCGAATCGCCCCGAGAAAGGCATACTTCGAGTTGGAGGCCCAGCCAGCCAGGATCACACCGTAGACCGCCATGGACGTCATCGCCAACAAGTAAAGCAAACCGGCGTCGATATCCGCCAAAACCCACTCGTCGTTAAACGGAATGACCGCCCATGCCGCCAGCGCCGGCGCCAAGGCAAGAATGGGTGCGATGATGAACAGATAGCGGTTGGCGTTGTGGGGAACGATGATTTCCTTCATCAACAGCTTCAAACCGTCGGCAATCGGCTGCAACAAACCCCGCGGACCGACCCGATTGGGTCCGATACGAACCTGGATGTACCCGATGACTTTGCGTTCCGCCAAGGTGAGATACGCAACGGAGAGCATGATCGGCACGACGATCGCAACGATCTTCGCGACAATGATCACCGTGTCCTGCACGGACATGGGCAGACTCATCCAGGTGCTCTGCAGCCACTCGAGCATAGTTATCGACTTCCCTTTTTGTTATGTGGCATCGCTCAACTTTCGCCGAGTTGACTAGGCTTGCCGCAATTCAACGGTAACGCCCGAATGGCGCAAGCCCGTGGTTGCCGCGATCCCGCCGGGCAACAGTGCCACGCCGTCGGCAACGCTGTCGTCGACCGTCAAATCGAGCGTGACTTCGCTCTCGCCTTGTTTCGCGACAACGCGCGTGCCACTCGCCAGACCGAGCCGGCTTGCCGCCGCTTGGCCGATCTTCAGTGCGGCGCCATCCTGGGCATCTTGGGTACGTTGCAGACTGTCCGCGCGCCTAACGACTGCGTCCACGCCGTAAATAGGCACATCCGCGACGCGACTCAGAGCGTCCGCATCGCTGCCGATGGATCTGGGACAGCGCCACACGATCTCGTTGGTCATCGGCGTTTCGCCGACCTTGTGCCGTACCTCGTCGCGCACGTCCTCGGAACTCACATAATCGAAGCCGCCCATGCCCAGCAGATTGCCAAGCACGCGCAACACCTTCCAACCCGGCCGCGTTTCACCATAGGGCGTGGCCGCGGCCGCAAAACTCTGCCATCGACCCTCGCAATTGACAAACGTGCCGGACGTTTCAGTGAAGGGACCCACCGGCAACACCACGTCGGCGTAGTCGCCGATGGTATCGCTCCAAAAACTGCTAAGACTTACCACGAACTCCGCGCTCTTGACCGCGGCCAAGGCGCTGACCGCGTCCGCCATGTCGTATTCGGGCTCGATCCCGAACAGCACGTAACCCTTCAGTTTGGACTCGACCATGCTGCGCGCATTCAAGCCGTAGCTCAGGCTCTTGCCGCCAACATCCCGATGGGGAAGCGCGCCGGCAAGCCAACCGCCGGCGGTATTGCTGCCCATGGTGAGATAGCCCAGCTTGGCGCCGCTGAGCTGCGCGGCAACACCCGCCAGCGCCCGCAGCGTCGAGAACGCCGGATGATGAATCGCGCCCAAACCCAGCAACAAAGTGCCGTTCTTCGCCGCGGCCAGTTGCTTGGCAATGGCGGTTTGCGCGTCGTCGACGGTGATCTTCGCCAACAGGTCGTGGAGTCCTTCCGGCGCGCTGGCGCCGCTGATGCTGAGCAGCGCTTTCACCACGCCCGCCAACGCCCGCTCCATTCCGGCGGGCGATGTGGTGATCTTGTTGGCGACCGGAAAGCGCACGCCGTAATCAACGGGGTTGATAAACGAGATTTTGGCGCCGGCCAGCGCGGCTTTGCGCAACCGGTGACCCAGAATGGGTTGATCCTTGCGTATGTTGGACCCCACCAATAACGCGCAGTCCACCTTTTCCAGATTGGAGATCGGTTGACCCAACGACGGATAAACGGGCGCAATGTCCTGATCGCTGAAGTCGCACTGGCGCAAGCGATGATCAATATTAGCGCTGCCCATGCCCCGCACCAAACGCTGCAGGAGATACATTTCTTCAAGGGTGGCGCTGGGTGAAATCAGGGCGCCCAACTGACCGGCCCCATGCCGACTGACCAGATTTTTCAGACCCTGCACGGCGAATTCGAGGGCAACCTCCCAGGTCACCGATTGCCACTGCCCGTCTTTCTTGATGCGCGGCGCATCGAGACGATCGGGACTGTTAAGACCTTCATAGGCAAAGCGATCCCGGTCCGACAGCCAGGTTTCGTTGATCTCTTCGTTCTCTCTCGGCAATACGCGCATTACGCGGCCGCGGCGGGTTTGCACCAACACATTGGAGCCGGCGCAATCGTGAGGCGCCACCGCCGGCGTCTCCTGCATTTCCCACGAGCGCGCGGAATAACGAAACGGTTTCGAGGTGAGCGCTCCAACCGGACAAAGATCGATCACGTTGCCGGACATTTCAGAACTCACGGCGCGTTCGATGTAGGTGCCGATGCGCATGTGCTCGCCGCGCCCGGTGGCGCCCAGCTCTTTGATGCCAGCCACTTCCTCGCCGAAACGCACGCAGCGGGTGCAGTGAATGCAGCGCGTCATGTCGGTCGAGATCAAGGGGCCGAGATTCTTGTCTTTTACAACGCGCTTTTTCTCACCGAAACGCGAGCCGCTGGCGCCATAGCCCATGGCCAAGTCTTGCAGATCGCACTCGCCGCCTTGATCGCAAATGGGGCAGTCCAGCGGATGATTGATCAGCAGAAACTCCATCACGCCGCGCTGGGCATCAAGAGCCTTGGGCGAGCGGGTGTACACGCGCATGCCGTCCGTGATCGGCGTCGCGCAGGCCGGCAGCGGCTTGGCCGCTTTCTCGACTTCCACCAAACACATTCGGCAATTCGCCGCCACGGACAGCTTCTTGTGGTAACAAAAACGCGGAATCGGAATCCCCGCTTCGTCCGCCGCTTCG